>SYMT01000215.1 GCA_005805375.1 Actinomycetota bacterium | reverse complement strand
TGATTGGTGATGCCGATGGCGGCCACATCGGCGGCGGACGCCCCGACTCCGGCGAGCACGCGCTTCATCACGATCTGCTGCGATTCCCAGAGTTCGATTGGATCGTGTTCGACCCACGCAGGTTGGGGGTACGACTGGGTGAGTTCCTGCGCCGCAGTGCCGCGGATGGCGCCGGTGTCGTCCACGAGCACGGCCCGAGACGATGTGGTGCCCTGATCGAGGGCGAGGATTAGGGAGCGATGGGGCATGCCTTCACCAACTGGACTGGCTCGTGCCGGTGTCGAACGAGGACGAGGACGAGGACGTTTCGGAAGTGTGCAAACAACTACTGGAAGAATACCCGCCTGCGTTCGAATCGCCCCAGGAAGTACCGGGGGACGACCTCGTTTGCTCGTTGTTCTCCCGTCGCTGCCGTTCCAGGTCCTCTTCGATACGCGTTGCCTGGGCCCGCGCGGCTTCCTCTGCGGAGAGGGCGGCCGACACGGCCAGCGCCACAAGGCGAAGCGCCTCTTCATACTGCCGGCTGCTCAGCCCGTGGCGGGCATCGGCCAGACGGGCCTGTGCAGAGCCCATTTGTGCCCGCACCCCGTGCCCGAAGTACCGGTCACACGCGCGCAGCCGGTCCTCCGCCGCGGCCAGTTCCGCCTGGACGCGACGGGCAAGATCCACGTCGGCCTGCGCCATCTCCAGGGCCGCGGCGGCTTCCTCGGCCGCCCGCTGCGCCAGTCCGCCGAGTTCTTCCCAGTTACCGCCCGCCTGTTCCAGCCCAGCACAGGCGCGGCCGAGCAACGCGCGGGCTTCCTCCAGCCGCTGCCCGCACACCGGACGGTCCTCCGCGGCCCGGTCCAGGGAGGCGGCTGTTTCCGCTGCCTGGCGTTCCGCCACTTCCACCCGCCGCTGCGCCTCTTTCCAGGCAGCCAGGTCGCTTTGTGCCGCGGCCAGCCCCTGGGCGGCCCGCGCCTGCGCCGCCAGCATGTCGGTGTGGGCGCGCACCCAGTCCGGTGGGTCTCCGCCCTGTGCCTGGCGTCCCCCGGTCAGGGACTTGAGCGCCAGCCCGTATTGATCCCGAGCTGTCCGTCGTGCCTGGTGCCGGTGCGCCTCGAGAAACTTCTCCAGACTCCGACAGGCAGTCTCGGTCGCCGGCCACTGTTCCTGCACCTCTGTGCGCACCGCCCGCAGGGTGTCGCGGCGCGCCTCCACGGCGGCCAGCGCCTGCTCCGTATCGCCCTGGGCTCTCGCCAGCGCCTCGACGACCGCGCGGGCGCACAGGAAATGCTGTGTCGAAAAGGAGCACAGCTCGGCGGCGCGATCCACTTCGGGAGCAAAGCTCCGGATGCGGCGGGCGGCGGGTTCGGTCTGGTTGGCTACTTTCTCCCAGCAGGACGGCGCGAACTCATCCCGCAGCGCCCAATCTGCGAGCCGGGCGCGTTCGAGGTGAGCCTGCAGCCGGGCGATCTCTTCCCGACGGCGAGACAACTCCACCTCGCAATACAACCGGGCCTCGGTGATCGATTGCACGAGGGCGTCGGTGCGTTCCAGCAACGCGGTGATTTCGTGCAGACGCGCTTCGGCCGCTCCGTCGTCTCCGGCGCGGAGTTGCTCCAGTGCCTGCTCCAGTTCTTCGCCGGCGAGGGCAAGCATTGCATCCGGGGTAGCGTTCGGTTCCTGGAGGAGCCAGCCTTCCGCTCGCCGCGCCGCGATGTTTCGGCTGAGTGCCTTCCGGTGCTCGATGAGGGACTGTCGCCGCCTTTCCCCGGACAGCACTCGTTCTATCCAGCGCCCGAGTTCGTGCAGCTCGCTGTGCGCGGTCGCCACCATCTCTGCGGCGGTGCGTGGATCCGGAATCGATGTCTCCTCCGCCCGGCGTACGAGTTCATCCAGGCGGTGCAACTGCTCCCAATACAGCGGTGTGGGGAGCCCGGCCCGGGTCACGCGCTCCAGCACATCGTCCAGTTCCATCCGGTCCTTGCGCAGCAGCACCAACTGGTCGCGCACGGTCTCGTGGGCGGCATTCAGTTGATCCAGCACCGAAGCGGCAGCGGCGAGATGCTCTTCCACCTCCTGCGTGTGCGACAGATCGCGCAGCCGTGCTTCCGCCTGCTGGAGGCGTTGAGTGCGGAGCGCGCTCTCGGTACGCACGAGACGCTGAATCTCATCGCGTGCCGCGGCCAACGACGTCCACTGATTCCACGCGGCCCGGAGGGTGTTCTCGACCGCATCGTACTCCGCGCGCGTTTTCCCGGTGATCGGTGCAATGAAGTCCGGATCAGTCCCCAGGATCAGACGGTGCCGCTCGGTGAGCCCCTCGAGCCGGTCGAGCAGGTCGGCCAGCCCGGCCAACAGCGCGTTCAGCCGCTCCCGCACCGCACGGGCCAGGCGCGCGTGCTCCCGCGCCCGCGAGATGACCACCAATGCCGCAGCAACCAGCAGGAGAAGCAGAAAGAGCCCCGGCAGCGTACGGGTGTAGACAACGCGTTGTTCCGCCGCCGTTGCACGCGCTGCGAGGCGCCGTCGGAACGCGGCGCCCACCCACTGGAGGCGTTCCCCGGCCTGGCGGAGCGTTGCCTCCGTGACATCATAGTCCAGCCGGAGAGTATCTTCGGCCCGGTTCAATTCGAGTTCCGCGGCCACCAACTGCTCCATCAGGTCCGCGGTCGTAATCCCCCGGCCTCCCGGGCCGGAGATCTCCGCCTGTGTCCGCGCCAGGGATGAGCGCATGGTGGTCCGCTGTTGCCGCAGCAGATCGCGCCGCGCCGCAAGCCCGTTGAGGGCGGCGGCCAGGTCCTGCCGTAGTGCTTCAGCCTGACTTAGCGTTTGCAGCGCCGCCGCGGGCTCCGATGTCGCCAGCGCGGCGACCTGACGGCCGCGTTGCGCAAGGTCGGTGGCCTGAGCCTGCAAGTTGCGTACGGCGAGCCCATCCCGAGCTGCCTGCATCAATCGCGCCTCTACCCCGGAGGACTGCGTTTGCAGCTTCGAGAGACCCGCCAGGGCCAGGGCGCGCCGCGCCTGCGCCTGCGCGGTCGCCTGTTGGAGGCGCGCTTCCCGGGCCGCGGCGGCCCGGAGAATCCAGTCATGGAGCGCCGGCACGAGCGCAGCCAGGCCCCGGTCGTAGTTGCCGGTGCGGGCGTGGGGGACAAATACCGGGCCTACGACCTGCTCGTCAATCACGCTGCCGGACAGTCCCAGCGTGTTCTGGAGATACCCGCCGGCGTGGATGGAAATCTGGCGATTTCCCCGCGCTACTACGATCAGGACATGCCGGTCCGGGTCCAGGTGACGGCGGGCGATCGGGTCTCGCAGCCAGCGCCGGTACAGCTCATCGGTGTAGTCGCGGGTGGCAAAGCTCCCGGCGCCGGTCGTCGGAACCACAACCACCCAGTAGGTCTCACCTGGCGTGCGTTCCGTCACCGCGATCGCCGCCGCCGCTGCGGGATACGCGGCGGCGTTCCCCTCCGGAGCGATGACCTTGTCTCCGGTGAAGGCAGGAAATCCCTGCGCAAAACCGGTCCCGGACACGGCGATCAGGAGGAGCGCCAGCCCAATTCGGAGGCGCCGCGACCGAAACGCGATCTCACAGCGTCCGGGTTGCATATTCCGATCCGAGCGGCGCACTCAATCAGCGACGAGCCGGGGCGCCGTTCGGCGCGTGTCCGGGTTTCCGAGAACGAGCGCGGCGCACGGACGGCGTCGGGGCCCGCGGGGCAGCGGGATAACCCCGCAGGATCCCGAGGACCCGGAGATGTTCTACCGCGTCATGTGCCCAATGGGTCTGGGGTACATCCGGGAATGGAGTGGAACGGACCGGCGCGTCTGCCGGGGCAGGCCCCTGCGCCCCGGCGGCGCTTCCCACGATGCAAGACAGGCCGACGATCCATACATATCCGATCCGCGCCATTTTCTGCCTTCTCCGTCGCATTTCGAGCTCTCGTCTCTCTGCTCTTCGTGAGTTCGGCGGGACGGGTTCACCGAGAACCGACCTCGGCGCCCCGTTCGTGCCGCTCGCCTTCGGCAATCAAGTCCTGAGTCGGCCAGATGCCCTCGCGGAACACAATGCAATCAGCCCCTTCCCGCAGTTTTGCAAGCCGCCTCGGCGCCCGGAGGGCGAGTCTGGCCACGGCAAAGGCGGAACCATCTTCGAGGTGCCGAGAATTGCCGCAGCGAAGCCGCTCGAGACGCCACAGCGCGTAGAGTCGCACC
>SYMT01000214.1 GCA_005805375.1 Actinomycetota bacterium | reverse complement strand
CGGCCGGGCGACGGGTATCCCGACCGCCGTCGGGACGACGGGAGTCACCCGGGCCGCCCGCATCGCGGTAGCCACCTGCGGGACGATTACGGTCGCCGAAGGGAGGGCGATTCGGAGGCCCATCGCCGCCACGTGGGCGGTCACCGAAGCGCCCTCCGGGTCGGCCGCCTTCGCGAGGCCGATCGCCGAAGCGCCCTCCGGGTCCGGCGCCTTCGCGAGGCCGATCGCCGAAGCGCCCGCCCGGTCCGCCCTCGCGGGGCCGATCGCCGAAACGTCCGCCCGGTCCGCCTTCACGCGGGCGGTCACCGAAGCGCCCTCCGGGTCCGCCGCCTTCGCGAGGACGATCGCCGAAACGCCCGCCCGGTCCGCCCTCGCGGGGCCGATCGCCGAACCGCCCGCCGGGTCCTCCGCCCTCTTGCCGCCGGTTGTCTCCGCCACCATTCCATTGATCGCGAGGGCCTCGGTCTCCACCCGGTCCACCGCGTGGAGACCGGTCGCCAAAGTCCCGGCCACCCTGCGGCGGACGATTGCCGAAGTCCCGGCCGCCGCCGTCCGGCCGAGGCCGATTCCGGTTGTCGTCACCCCGGTCGTTGCGATAGTCGGGGCGCCCCTCGCGCGGACCGTTCCACGAGCCGCGGCCCGGAGGGCCCTGGCGATCGGGGAAGTCTCGTCCTGCCGGGGGCCCGTGTCCACTGCCACGGGCAAAGTCCCGGGGGCGTCCGGGCCCACCCTCTGGGGATCGGTCCCGATTCCCGGACCCGCTGCCGGGTCCGCCTTCCGGCCCCCGAGGCGGGTACGGCCGATCGAATCGCCCGTCCGGTCGCCCCCGAGGGGGGCCGTAACGGTCCGAAGGGCGACCGTCCTGGTGCGGGGGCCGGGGGCCGGAACCATCCGGACGACGATCGCGAAACTCGCCGTCTCGGCGGCCGGGAGGCGGCCGATGCGCCTGTTCCTGCACGTCGCTTCGGTCACTCCATCCGGAATCACGTCCGCCGGCCGGGACGGGCCCCGACCGCGCGCCCGCATCCGCGGCTCCGCCTTCCGGCGTGCCCAACCGGCGGAGGGAGGCGAGTTCCGGTTCGGTGAGGAAGCGCCACTGCCCCAGCCGCAATCGTTCTGCGGTGATCGTGCCGATGGCCACTCGCCGCAGGTTCGTTACGGGATGGCCGACTGCCTGGAGCATGCGCCGCACCTGCTGCTGGCGGCCTTCGCGCAGTTCCACCTGAATCTGGGCTGTGTCCCGGCTCCGATCCACTCGATCCAGCCTGACGCGCGCCGGCAGGGTGCGCTTCCCAAACAGAGGGATCCCCGACCGCAGGCGCTCAAGCGCATCCTGGCTCGGCACACCCCGCACCGTCGCCTCGTACAGCTTGGGGATACGATGGCTCGGATGGGTGAGTAGGTGGGTTAACTCACCATCATTGGTGAGCACCAGAAGCCCTTCTGTTTGAGTGTCGAGCCGCCCCACCGGGTGAAGCCCGGTGACGGACGGGTGGTCTTTCCCGTAGCTGGCTTCCAGACGGGGCAGCACCAGTTCCATCACGGTCTGGCTGGCGTTCGGATCCTCCCGGGTGGTGACATACCCCCGCGGCTTGTTCAGGAGAATGTAGAGCCGGGGGACATCACCCGGCAGCGGCTCGCCGTCGATCGTGATCCGGTCCGATGCGGCGTCCACTCGACGGCCCGGCTCCAGGACCACCTCCCCATTGACGGCGACCTTGCCTGCTTCAATGAGTTCCGTTGCGTCCCGACGGGAGGCGACGCCGGCGGCGGCGAGCACTTTTTGTAATCGTTCTTGCATATTTTGGGCCCCAAACCAGGGCGGCCAGCAGCAGCGGGGCGCCGGTCCATGGTGCAGCAGCAGCAGTCCAGTTCTGAGTCACGGCGTGGCCATTCACCACATTCACCTGGCCCAGAACCTGTCCGTCCAGGCGAACGGAGAGGGTTCCGACGGGTTCGGAAGGCCGGAGCGGTGCCCGAAGCGTCCGATCCAGGTGGTAGTCGAGGCGGGCGGCGGCGCTACGGGACACGATGAAGTGCAGATCCTGTGTCGCCACGAGCGTTGCGGTCTCCTGAGTGCCCCCTTCCACAGGCGCCGTCGCCGCGGGCGCGCCGCTCTGCGCGGCGAAAATAGGCTGGAAATTGCTCCGGCCCCAGTCCATGAGGCGGGCGGAGTCACCGTACATGTCCGGGCTGCGCAGCACGACACTGATCAGCCGCCACGGGCGGCCCTGCTCCGTTCGGGTGGAGGAGGCGACCAGACAGCGACCTGCCTGTTTGACATAGCCGGTCTTGACCCCATCCCCGCCTTCATACGCACCGACGAACCGGTTGTGATTCTTGATGAGGCAATCCTGCTGGTTGATCGAGCGCTCCACAGTGAACGACCGGGTGCGCACGATCTCGCTGAACAGCGGGATGCTCAGGGCGTGGCGAGCCATCGTGGAGAGGTCGAACGCAGTGCTGAAGTGCCGGGGATCGTGGAGGCCGTTGGGGGTGATGAAGTTCGTATCGGTGGCCCCCAGTTCCTGCGCCCGACGCGTCATCGCCTGAGCATAGGCATACCCTGATCCGAACAGGTGTTCGCCCACCGCCACGCACCCGTCATTGGAACTGCGCAGAAGAATCGCGTAGAGCAGGTCATACAGGCGGAGCTGCTCACCCGGCTTGGCGTGCAGATTCCCGTACGGGGTTTGGGTGGCGTGTTTGCTGAAGGTGATCAGATCGGAGAGTCGCCCGGACTCGATCGCCACCGTTGCCGCCATGATCTTGGTGGTGGAGGCCACCGGACGTCGCACGCGGGAGTTCTTTTGCCAGAGTACGGTTCCGGTAATGGCATCCACCAGGATGGCGGACTCTCCTTTGCAGAGCGGCGCCGTCAGAGGCGGTGGTCCCCCGGGAGACGGGATGGCGGGCGGTTTCGGCTGGGCTCCCAGCGTGGCGCGGCCGGCGCCGGGGAGCGTTACGAGCAGCCCCACACTGATGGCGAGGGTGACCGGCGTCCGGCGGCGCGAGCCGGACATCATGTCAGACGGTGAGATCAGCAGGCGGAGAGGCACTGTCGGAATTCTCCTCCAATTGGGGAAGTTGGGAGAGATCGGAAAGACCGAGGTAGGAGAGAAACGCATCCGTGGTGCGGTATAGTATCGGCCGTCCGGGCGCATCCTTCCTCCCGGCTTCGCGCACCAACTCTCGGTCTGCCAGCGTCCTCACCACACCTCCGCTCGCCACTCCGCGCAAAGCCTCGATTTCCGGAACCGTGATCGGCTGCCGGTAGGCCACAATTGCGAGGGTCTCCAGTGCCTGACGCGAAAGCTTCTGCGCCGGAGGCCGCAAAAAGCGGGCCACGACTGCGGCGTATTCCGGGCGCGTGCGGAGTTGATATCCCCCCGCCACGCGGACCACCTGCAGGCCTCCACCCATGACGTAATGATGTCGGAAGTGTTCCAACGCGGCTACGGCGGTTGCCTCGTCCACCTCCAGGGTATCCGCAATACTGGTAGGCGGCACGGGTGCGGCAGCGACGAACAAGAGACATTCCAGCAGCGGGTGGAACTGTACCAGGTTCGACGAAGCCGCGTGGGCCTGTGGATCGGAACTCACAGGGAAGAGCATACCTGTTTTGGCGCCGCAATGCAAACGAGGATCTCGCCGTCCGGGGGGCGCTGCCACGCCGTGATCTGGCCTCGCCGCAGCAATTCGAGCACGGCGAGGAAGAGGACTACCGCCTCGCGCCGGCCGGCGTCTCCCAGATCTTCCGCCAAAAACTCGAACAGGCGGATCGGCATCCCGCCGGCAGCGCGGGCTGCCTCAAGGATTCGCTCCATCCGCTCCACGAGAGGGAGCGGCTCGCGGCGGATCCGGGCGCGTTCCCGCGGCGTCCCAGCCGGCTCTTGGTGGCGCCGCATGCGGCTCAGCGCGCCGGCGAGATCGGCAGCACGCAGCTCGACGAGCGGCACCGCGCCATCCCAGGTCTCGGGGGTGGCGCGCGAAAAAGTGCGGCTCGTTTCTTGCTCCAGGCTGCGGAGTTGCTCCGCCACCTGCTGGAAGCGTTCGTACGCCAGGAGCCGCTCGACCAGCTCGGCGTGCGGATCTCCGCCTTCGTCGGGCGTCGGGGGAGGTTCCGGGCGGGGCAGGAGCAGCCGTGACTTGATTTCCATCAGGGTGGCCGCCATCAGCAGGAACTCGCCGCCGATCTCCAGGTCCAGCGCCTCCAGCAGCGCCAGGTAGTCGAGGTACTGACCGGTCACCTCGGCGATCGGGATTTCCCAGATGCTGACGCGGTGACTGCGAATCAGGTGCAGCAGTAGATCCAGCGGGCCTTCGAATCCCCCCACGCGCAACTGCGGTTTCAAGTTTCGAGTTTCGGGATTCACAGTCTGGTTTCCGGAAGCGCTCGCGTTCTCACCCGGGGCCTGCACGCATCACTGTGTCTGCCGTGAAGACGGGGGCAGGCCGCCAGCGGCGCCGTCGGTCGCGCCGGGGAGAGAGGGCGCGTGACTCGGGTCGGTCCCCTGCGCGGACGGGAGGAGAACTCTCTGCTACCGGGCGCTCCGGATCAACCGGTCGAGATCCGCGCGGGGCAAGTCTCCGACGGCCAGAAAGTACATCCCTCCCTGTTCGGCGCGGACGGCGATGGGCGCAGCGTTGTCGTCCGCGAAGCAATTCCGGGTGGAGCGGCAGCGGGGGGAGCCGCATTCGAACAGGCTCAGAGTGTTCAGCCCGTCCGAAAACTCCAGGCGGGCGGCGGGGT
>SYMT01000028.1 GCA_005805375.1 Actinomycetota bacterium | reverse complement strand
CGGCGTCTCGGGCAGCGACGCGGGTGGGGGAAGCGCTGGGGCGCCGGGGGCGGGGTCCGGGGGGACGGCCGGCGGCGGGGCGGCGGGGTCCGGGCGTGGGAGCCGCGCGACGAGGCGGGCGAGCTGTCGGACGCCCTGGGGATCGAGGAGCGGCGGGGGCGCCGGCGCACCCTCGGGGTCGGGGGTTGGGGAGCCGCCGGGATAGTCGGTAGCGCTCATGGCCAGGCGGAAATGAAGTTGGTCGGGGGCGCGGACGAGGAGGTCGGGGTCCAGCGCGGGAAAGACCCGGAGCACCTCAACCGTGTCACCCTGATAGGGATGCCCGGGCTGGGTAATCCGGACGGTTGCGAACGGGGGCGTTGATGACAGGGTAGTACATGTGGTACATCCCCACGTACCACTGGCGATTGAGCGAGGTGCCCGTACGCTTCACCGGCACGCCCCACGCATCGCTGGCGAACCGATCCGTCACGTTCCCCTGCATGTCCGTCAGGCACTGCACCGTCCCCTGGTGGTCGAAGTGATAGTTCAGCCGGCGCCCGGTCTGGACTTCCTCCACCGCCGCCAGTGTCGCTCTGCGCCTCCGCCCGCTTTGGCGGCGGTTTCCCTACGGGGTGGGCTCCACCTGCTCTTCCAGCAGGTCGCCGTAGCCGCTGCTCCCTTGGCTGTCCCACACCATCCGCTTGTCCCCTTCGCTGTCCCACAGCCGGTAGCGCAGGCCGTCGGTGCGGTAGCTCATCGTGTTCCGCGCGCCGCTCGGCAGGAGGCTTTCCCGCAGCCGGTTTTCGCTGTCCCACACGTAGGTGGTCCGGCCATCGGGCGCGGCTTCCACCTGCTGGTTCCCCGCTCCGTCAAAGGTGTACTGGGTCACCGCTGCCCCCGTGGTTTCCGTGGCGAGCTGGTCGGCGGCATCGTAGACCCACAGGGTGAGCGTCCGGACTCCCGCCTGGGTCTGGTCCTGCGACAGCCGGTTCCCCGCTGAATCGTAGGTCCAGGTTTTCAGCCCGGCCACCGGGTGCTGCTCCGCCAGCAACTGGTTGGCGGCATCATAGGCCATCGTGTGGCGGCCGTCGCCCGTCACCTTGAGGAGCGGGTTCCCGGCGGCGTCGTAGACCAGCAGCGCCAGATCGAGTTCACTGCCGCCGGCGTTCTGGTGGCGCGTGCCGGTCAGCCGCCCGGCGACATCGTACGTCCAGGTGGTGCGGGAGCCGTCCCCCGCCTGCTGCTCGGCGAGTTGCCCCGCCGCATCATAGCTCCAGGTGCTCCGCTTTCCGCTCGGTTCCACCTGTCCAGCCAGACTGCCCCGGGCGTCATAGACGGCCGTGAGGGTCCCGAACCAGGTCTGGAGAGCGCTCCGGGCGCCGCTGCCGTCGTAGAGCTGGGTGAGCGGGCTGGGGTGGCTGGGTCCCACTTCCGCCAGCAGTTGTCCGGCGGCATCGTAGGTGCGGGTCCAGCGGCCCAGCGCATCCACCAGCTCCCGGGCCCGCCCGACCGCATCGTAGCTCTGGGGCCAGCGGGCGCCGTCGCGGTAGAGCGTCGCGTCGGGGCGCCCGGCGCGGTCGTAGCCCACGGTGACCGTCCACCCGCGTCCGTCCTGTTTGGCGACGGCCTGCCCGGCGGCACCATACGCCTGGGTGCTGCGGCGCCCCAGGGCGTCCTCCTCCCCCGTGGGACGGCCACCGCATCGTAGGCATAGCTGGTGCGCGCGCCGCGGGCGTTCTCTCGCACCGTCTGACTGCCGCGCCGGTTGTACGGGTCCCTACGGCGGGACATGTGCCCAATCCGAGATAACCCGCAGTCCATCCGGACCTTGTGGGTACGCACTGCAGCGAACCATCACTCCCGGCCGGGCCCCCTTGTAGTAGTCTTTGAACAGGAACCGGGAACCGGAGCAATCTCCCTCCGGTATCGTAGCGTAGTAGCGAGGGTTGAATGCCCCTGATCCATGAGACCGGAGGCGATACAGCTCCAGGGAAGCCCCCGAACTATTCTGGAACTCTAGGGAATAGGAACTCGAACTGCCGGTCTCCACACGGAGAGGAGCGTTGGTGAGGTTCCAGACGTAAGTACCTACCACCAGATCGTGAGCTCCGTATCGCCAGGCGATTACTTCCAGTTGCAGTTTGTCCGCGGCATTCACACTCGGATCGCGAATCCCGACATACCTCTCGTCAGGATCTGCGTTCGGAGCGACCATCTTTGTGGCGACGACAAAACTCCTGAGTGCCGGAGCAGACCCTCCACAGCCCCCGCACCACAAGCAGGCAGCGCTCAGGGCGAGGCTCCAGGTGAGTGATTCCCCTCGCTGGAAACGTGTCGTTCTTTGCATGACATTCTTTCGCGTCAACAGGCGCCATGAATTCCCAACGGATTGGGAGGAGGGTCCTAATGCAATACCTCGATCACACAGCAGGCGAGGGCATCGGCCCATCTGTCGGCGCAATAGAACCCATTGCGGGGGTCGCAGAAGCCACAGCTGTGGAGGAGTTCATGGAGCATGAGGCAGTCCCCCTGGTAGCCATTCGATGCCGCACATTTCCGCAAATAGCCCGTGCAGTCACAGGGCAGGCTCCACACACCTCCGGGGCAAGTCCGCCAAGCACAGATGTAGATGTGCTGATTGCCGCGGGTGCAGTCTGAGTAGGCGCACCTTGTGCAATCGGGATCACCTGGGGATGCACATTCGACGGTGAACGTGTTTGACGAGCAGCGTTGCCGCAAGCAGTCACGCACCGAACGTATGTCCGTCGGGAAGGGGCAGCGCTGCAGTTGCCCGGCGGCCCGCATCTTCTTTACCGCGCAATCATATGCCTGACTCCACGGGTTGCCGCTGCCCGATTGGGCAGCGCCATTGATGAGATTGCAGGTGTGCCCAATGATCTGGCCGATGATCGGTCCGAGATTGCCGGGGCACGAGGGGCCGATTGCCAGTAGTCCGCTGGGGTCACCGTATCGGAGCGGTTGGTTCTCAGCGTACCAGTAAGGGTTGGCCTCGCTGGGTCGAAGGAGCGGATCCCGCGAAATCCACAACCCCCGTGCCGGTGTCAGGTACCGCGCCCGCACATAGAGCCGTTCCGCCCCATCCCGGTAGTACCCCACGCTCCCTGCGTAGCGATACGGGTTCCCCGTCGCTCCCGTCGCGTATTGCTCCACTCCGAATGCCGTGTACCCGTACGTGTCCGTCACCCCGCCACTCCCGTCCAGCTGCAGCCGCGTGCTTCCCTGCGGATCAAATGCGAAGTACCGCGTCGCCCCACTCCGCCGCCCGCTCACCAGCCCGCCCCAGTAAGCCCGGGCTGTCCGTGTAGCG
>SYMT01000027.1 GCA_005805375.1 Actinomycetota bacterium | reverse complement strand
GGCATCATGAACATCATGCTCGTCTCCGTGGCGGAACGCACCCGGGAAATCGGCATCCGCCGGGCCATCGGCGCCCGCCAGACGGACGTGCTCCAGCAGTTTCTGGTAGAGTCGCTGGTCATGTGCTCCCTCGGCGCCCTGCTGGGGATCGCGTTCGGCCTCGTGGGCTGCTGGGTCGGCGCCAGCCAGGCGGGGTGGCCGATTCAGGTCACGGCGTTCTCTCTGTGCGCATCGTCCGCCTGCGCCGTGCTGACGGGCCTCTTCTTCGGCATCTACCCTGCCCGGCGCGCCGCCATGCTGTCTCCTCTCGAAGCTCTCCGCCACGAATAGCGCCGGCAGTCGAGGAAAGAGTGAAGAAGAGTGAGGAGGGAGGGTCGTGGGGCCGGCCTCTCCCTCTTTCCTCACTCCTCAGCACTCTTTCCTCGACTGTGGGGAGGCCGGACGTTCACTCTCTCCGCACTCCCCGGCACTCTTTCCCCGACTGCCGGAGGACGTTGTCGGGCTATAACTACCGACGAGCAGACAGGGCAGCGGTGTGAGGCGTGAATGGGAGGCAGGGCGCTCCCTCTTGCGCCGCTCATCTGCACTCTGCCCTCGGGTGACGGAGGAGATCGCAGTGGCTGACCAGGGCTGTACCGGAGTGAATCGGCGCACCTTTCTCGCCGATGTGGGGATGGGCTTCACCGGACTGGCGCTCGGAGCGTTGCTCAACAGCGAGGGGATCGCCCGGGCATCCACCGCGGGCTCCGCCGCCGGGGCGCGCGGCCCGCACCATGTTCCGCGTGTGAAGACCGTGATCTGGCTCTTCATGGTCGGCGGGGTCAGCCACGTGGAAAGTTTTGACCCCAAGCCAGAACTCACCACCCACGGAGGGAAGACGATCGCCGAGTCTCCGTTCGCGGCAGTGGAGAAATCCCCCTACATCAAGGAAAACCTGCGCGAGTTCATCGCCGGTCGCAAGATCTACCCGAAGATTTTCCCGCTCCAGGTGGGATACCGGAAGCGGGGACAGAGCGGGATCGAGGTGTCGGACTGGTGGCCGCACGTCGGCTCCTGTGTAGACGACCTCGCCATCGTCCGCTCGATGTGGACGACGGACAACGACCACGGCGCGCAGTTGCAATTCCACACGGGACGCCATGCCCTCGAAGGGGGGTATCCCACCGTCGGCTCCTGGATCCATTACGGGCTGGGCACGTTGAACGAGAACCTGCCGCAGTATGTCGTGCTCGGCAATCCCCTCGCCGACTGCTGCGGCGGCGTGATGGGGCACGGGGCACACTACCTGGGGCCTGAGCACAGCGGGGTGCGCCTGAATGTGGACCCGGCGAACCCCCTGCCGTTCGGCTCCCCCGGGACAGATCGGTTTCTGGAGGAACAGCAGGCGGAGTTCTCTCTCGTCGAACGCCTGAACCGCCTCTCGGGCATCCGTTACCCGGACGATCCCGCCCTCCGGGCGCGCATCAAGTCCTACGAACTGGCGTTCCGAATGCAGACCGCCATTCCCGAGGTGATGAAACTGAACCAGGAGGAGGCGGGCCTGCGGAAACTGTATGGGCTGGATCGCGAAGTGACTCGGCCGTTCGGGGAGCTCTGCCTCGCGGCCCGACGGCTGGCCGAGCGCGGCGTGCGCTTCATCCAGGTCTACCACGGCAGCAACGGCGGCGCGGGAGCCTGGGATGCGCATCGCAACCTCCGTGCTGGACACGCGGCCCTCTGCGACCAGGTGGACCAGCCGATCGCCGCGCTCCTGAAGGACCTCAAGCGCCGGGGGATGCTGGATGAAACTCTGGTTGTCTGGGCGACCGAGTTCGGCCGCACGCCCGGCGCCGAAACCGGAGACGGCCGGGACCATCATCCCTACGGATTTTCCGTCTGGCTCGCCGGCGGCGGCATCCGCGGGGGCACCGTCCACGGCAGCACCGACGAGCTGGGCTTCCACGCGGTGGAGGACCGGCACTATGTAACCGACATCCACGCCACCGTCCTGCAATTGCTGGGACTGGACGCACACCGCATGGAAATTCCCGGGCGGAAGCGCTTGGAGGTGGATTTTGGAGAACCGATCCGGGGAATTCTCTCCTGAAATGAAGATTACCAACGTCAAGACCTTCCTGGTCAATCCGGGGGTTGCCAAGAACTGGCTGTTCGTCAAAGTGGAGACCGACGCCGGGATCCACGGCTGGGGGGAATGCTACACCCAGGCGGATCGGGACCGCTCCATCGAGTCGCACGTCGAGCAGTTGTCGCGCTACCTCGTGGGCCGAGGCCCCACCGAGATCAAGCACTTCACCTACTCGGCCTACACGGACTTCGCCTCCAAGCGGGGGGCGATGGATTTCTACTCGGCGCTCAGCGGTCTGGAACTGGCGCTGTGGGACATCGTGGGCAAGGCGCTCCGCACCCCGGTGTACGATCTGCTCGGAGGTCCCTGCCGGGACCGGGTCCGCGTCTATGCGAACGGCTGGGCAGGAAAGGCGCCCGCCGAGTCGGCAGAGGCGGCACGACGCCTGGTGGATACCGGCTTCGAAGCCATGAAGTTCGATCCGTTCCCCGGCCCCTGGCGACCCATTCTTACGCCACAGGAGGAACGCGAGACGCTGGAGCACGTGCGCGCCGTCCGCGAAGCGGTGGGGCCGGACGTGGAACTGCTGATCGAAGCCCACCGCCGCCTGGCGCCGTTTCAGGCGATCAAGATGGCGCACATGCTGGAGGAATTCCGGCCCTTCTGGTATGAGGAGCCGGTCTCGGCCCGCAACCTGGATGCCCTTGCCGAGGTGCGGCGCGCCGTGCTCATGCCGGTCGTGACGGGCGAGGAACTGTACACCAAGACGGAATTCCGCGAGGTCTTCGAGAAGCAGGCCGCCGACATCCTCAACCCGGACATCTGCGTCTGCGGCGGTCTTCTGGAACTGAAGGAAATCGCCGCGATGGCCGAGCCGTATATGGTCGCCATCGCCCCCCACAACTACAACAGCACCTCCGTCGGGCTCGCCGCCACCGTGCAGCTCTGCGCCATGATCCCGAACTTCCTCATCACGGAGTATTTCGTGAACTTCGAGGAAGAAAGCGACGCCATCTCGCGCGAACCCCTCCGCCTGGAGAACGGCTACATCCGCCTGCCGACCGAACCGGGCCTGGGAGTGGAACTGGACGAAGAGGAACTCCTCCGCCGCCCCTACCGCAAGTTTCTGAAACGCGGCCTGCGTCAGTACTACGAAGAAGGGCCGTAGGCCGGATCCGATCCCCCCACCCCGCGCGCAACTCCCCACTGCGTCGATGCGCCCGCGCGTACAAAAATAGCAGACGCGAAAACGGGCCCTGCTCACTCCCACGCTGAGCAGGGCCCGTCACTCTCTTGCCGGGGTCCGGCGGGTGATGTGCTCCCGGTAGGGCGCGGCCGAACGGCTAGTTGACCGCTCGCTCCATGCCTGCCGTGTTGCAACTGCCGTCCCCATTGGGCCGAGCGGCAGAGCGCGGCGACCAGGTCGGGCCATCGCAGAGACCGGCAAACTGACCGCTGCTCGTGAGCGTCTTGACGTGGCCGTCCATGAACGCGACGACGTTGGCATCGCGGTGCATGTAGTTCGGGTCACCCGGCCTCACGGTCTCCCACGGCGCGACAAAGCAGCGCATCACACGCTGCTCCGAGGGCCGAGCCTGGAAGGCCAGAGTCATCGGCATCGGCGGCGCCTGCGTAAAGGGACCGCCCGGCATACCCAGCAGTCCGCCCGGTACGGCAGTCACCGTGTAAGCCTGCGTCACCGGGAACTGCCTTCCGGGCGGGAACAGGCTGAAGTTCTCCTTGGTGAACTTGTACGAAGTCCCGTAGGCCTGCCAGATCCTGGCTCCCGACGGCACCATGAAGCCGCCCGCCGTGTTGGCGCCGCCGTAGGCGGTGAAGCCGGCATCATTTGGGCACCGGAACACGTCCTGATTCTTCACGTACGGCATGATCTGCCAGTGCACGCCGAACTGGGATGCCCCATACACGCGTGCTATCTCCGGGCCGATCTGGCTCTTGCCCGATACAGAGAGCGGCATCGCCTCGTCATAGTCCTGGACATACTGGATGATCCCCATCATGAACTGCTTCAGATTGCTCTGGCACGTTGACTTGCGGGCGGCCTCGCGCGCCTGCGCAAAGACGGGGAAGAGAATTGCAGCGAGTATTGCTATTATTGCAATAACCACGAGCAGTTCGATGAGGGTGAAGCCGGTGCGGGCGCGGCGTGCCATGGATGAGTCTTCCTGTGGATTAACCGAGTCCCGGTGATTCGGGATCAGGGTACAGGATAGGTCCCCAGGATTAACGACTTCTGAACTACAGACTAAACGAGACCCGGTACCGTCAAAGAACGCGCCACGAACACCGCGCCCTGCACGGGCGCCGTCCACGACGCCCCCACTTCTCGAGTTCCTACACCCTACACCCCACATCCTGCACCCTACTTACCCTCCCAGTGCCCGGTACAGGGCCAGTCCTTCCCGGACTAGGCGCGGCGCGTCGGCAGGGCGACCCCGGGCAAGCTGGGCTAGAGCGCGGGTGAGGCCCCGGTGCAGGCAGGCGGCACGGACTCCCAGGGCGCCGGGAAAGCCATACCAGCGGTGGAAGAAGCGGTAGCGATCCTGCCAGAGCCGGCGTTCCTTCCAGGGCGCGGTGTCCACCGAGGCGCTGCCGTGGTGGAGCACCAGCGGTGTGGGAAGATAGAGGATCTGCCCGCCCTGCGCGCGCAGCTTGCGGCAGTAGTCCACGTCATTGTAAAAGAGAAAGAGCGAGGGATCCATGCCGCCGACGGCGGCGTGGGCGGCGCGGCGGACGACCAGGCACGTGGTCTGGGTGGTGGCGACCGGTTGCACTCGGGTGAAGTCGAAGTCCGGCAGCATCCACTGCCGAAATGGAGGCCGCTGGGGAAAGAGGAGATGCCAGCCGGAGTCCCGCAACCAGGCCATCAACAGAGTGTGCTCCGGGGAGAGGAAGGGCTGGGGGAGCCCGTCCAGACCGAGGTTGCAGGGAGTGACGGCCGCCGCCTCCGGGTGAGCGGCGAGAGCGGCCAGGCAGCCGGCCAGGGTGTCCGGGTAGACCTCAGCGTCGGAGTTCAGCAGGCACACCGCGGCGCCCCGCGCATCGGCCAGACCCAGGTTGTTGGCGGCGGCATAGCCGATGTTCTGCTCCCGGCGCAGCCAACGCACATCCGGGAAGCGCGCACGCACGGGCGCCAGGTCTTCCGGCGACGCATTGTCCACCACGGTGGCTTCCCAGGTGGCGCCGACGGACCCTCTCAGGCTCGCCAGGCAGCGCTCCAGCAGATCGGCGCGGTTGTAGGCGGGGATGACGATGGACACGTCGGGGCGGGTGCCTGCGCGGACGGTGGGGGCCGGCGGGACGCCGGTGCTCCCGGGGGAGAGGGTGGGGGCCGGCGTCCCGCCGGCAGTCGCGGGACGGTCGGCGGTACCGGCCGCAGTACCCGCGGCGGGCGTGGAGAAGACCGGCGGGGCGCCGGTGCTTCCAGCAGACGCGACGCTTTCGGAAGCGGCACTCACGGTGAGTGGTGGGCGTCCGCCAGGTAACGGTCCACGACCTCGGCGGGGTCGCCATCCATGCGGATGCGTCCCTGCTCCATCCACACGGCGCGTGTGCCGACTCGGGTCACGTCCGTCATCTCGTGGGAGACAAACAGGATCGTCCGCCACTCCCGCTTCAGTTGCTCAATGCGGTCGAAGCACTTCTCCTGAAACGACTCATCTCCGACCGCCAGGGCCTCATCCACCAGCAAGATCTCCGAATCGGTGTGGATCGCGACGGAGAAACCGAGGCGAGCCTGCATGCCGGAACTGTAGGTGCGGAGCGGCGCATCCACGAAGTCACGCAGCTCCGCAAACTCGACGATGGAGTCTTCTCGCTCGGAAACTTGGGCGCGCGTCAGACCGAGGATCACGCCGTTCAGCATGATATTCTCCCGTCCGGTCAGATCGGGATGGAACCCCGCCCCCAGTTCCAGCAGCGGCGCGACGCGGCCCCGCACCTCCAGCGTACCGCACGTGGGGAGATAGATCCGCCCCACCAGGCTGAGAAAGGTGCTCTTTCCAGATCCGTTCCGGCCCACCAGCGCCACCGCCTCGCCCGGACGGACGGCCAGATCCAACCCCCGCAGCGCCTCCACCACCCGGGTCTTCCGCCGCATCCCAGAAAGCACCATCGCCTTCAGTGAGCCCTGATAGAGAGAGAGCTTGAACTGCTTGTGCAGATCGTGTGCCTCAATGATTGGAGCTTCAGCCATCCTGCATCCCTCATCCCAGGAGTGAATTCCTGGGCTATTCACGCCCGCTCCGCCAGCTTCCACTTTTGGGTGTTGAAGTAGCGGAGGCCGAGGAGGACGATGAGCGTGGAAGTGAGGAGCGCGATCGCGAGAAACCCCCATTCGGTTGCCCCCATCGGCTGTGTGGGGACCCTGCTGCCGGGCATGATCTCGGGCTGAAGGGTGAGCTTGCGGAACGCGGTCAGCAGGCCGGAGAGCGGGTTCAGCATGTAGAGGTTGTAGATGAGATCCCCCTTCGGACCCGGGATCTTCTCCTTGATCATCTCTGGGAAATACATCACCGGCACTAACCAGTACATGACCTTCAACAGGCTGTCGGCGATGTAACGCATGTCTTCAAAGTGGAGCGTCCAGACCGAAACAAAGAGACTGATTCCGGTGACCAGCAGCACCAATCCCAGAATCGGGATCGGGAGCAGGAATGCAGTGGGAAGAATCGGGAAGTCGGGAGGGTGCCCCTGCAAGTGGCCGACCAGCGGCAACACCAGGAGGTACACCAGAAAGACTGAGGTCGAAAGTAAAAAGTGGATGAGATTGGCACAGACGAAAGAGAGCGGTACAAGTTCGCGGGGGAAATAGGTCCGCCGGATCAGGTTGTAATAGAACAGCAGCGATGGGCTCGCATCCATAATTCCCGTACTGAAAAAGAGCCAGGGCAGCATCGCACAGAGTACATACGCGCTGTAGTTCTTCGAGTCGGAACCGAGCATGAACTCAATGGCGAAGGTGATCGTGAGCACCTGCACGAGCGGATTGACGAGCGACCAGATGAACCCGAGCGCCGAGTTCTTGTAGCGTGCTTTCAGATCTCGCTGCACGAGAATCAGCAAGAGCTCACGATAGCGCCAAAGTTCGGTCAGTGACTCCGCCAGGGTATTGCCGTTGCTGCGAGGTGCAGACGTCGCGCTCCTCAAGGTCATCTCGCCATAAGCCCTTTCTGACGCCGGCCTAGCTGGTATGAGGCGCTTGGACCAGACCCGGATCTCCCCAGCGGGTCCGGCGTTCCTCCATCTGCTCCAGCATACGCGCGGCCTCCGCGGCACGTTCGGCGCCCTCTGCCTTGCCCGCCATCGCCGCCTGGAATCGCTCCAACTCCGGCTGGATGAACTCGAGGGCTTCCTCCGGCCGATCCACCGAGTGCACCCAGTCAAAGTCTCCCGGCGAGACGAGCCGGTTCCCAAGCAGTTGCACCTGCATCCACTCGATCAGTCCATCCCAAAACTTGCGCCCGAGCAGCACCACCGGCCGCCGTTCGATCATGCCGACCTGTATCAGTTGCCACACGTAGGTCAGTTCCAGGAGGGTGCCGACCCCGCCGGGAGCGACGATCACCGCGTGCGACAGGCGCATGAACTCATCGAGGCGACTGGAGAAACGTTTGTGCTCGCTCTTGATATCGAGGTGACGATTCGCCAACTCCTGCGAGCGGGGCAGCGCGATGGTCAGGCCGTAGGAAACTCCCTGCCCGTGGGTCACTTCCTTCAATCCCCGGTTCGCCGCTTCCATCAACCCCGGCCCGCCCCCCGTCACGACATCAATGCTCAACTCGGCCAGCATCCGGGCCATCTCGCGCACGGTGTCGTAGACCGGGTCCTCGGGCCGCATGCGGGCGGAGCCGAAGATGCAGACGCGGAAGCGGTCCTTCTCGAGCTGCTTCAGTTCGGCTTCGAGACGGAAGTACTGCTCAAGAGTGAACTGGATCCGTTCACGAACATCGGGTATGGTGGCCATGAGGTCTGTGGTGTTAGCTACGGAAGGTAGCGCCGGGGAAGTTCCGCCCCGGCCACCGGATCCAGTTTCCCGAGACGGCACATCTGGTAGACGTTGATGCGAAAGTCGGGGCAGGTGCTCACCAGCAGGTAGGCATCGGTGGGCGTGAACCCGTACTCGGTGATGAGCCAGTCCATCAGGTGGTAGGTCGCCGTCTCCACGGCATAATCGAGGGGGCGGGCCGCATAAACCGCGACGATGGAATCCGGCTTCTCGATGCGCATCCAGGGAATGCGCTTGTTCTTCTTCAGCCGCATGCGGAGTCGGACCGTCGCTTTCGTTTCCGCCGCCGTGCCGGTAAACTCGGTGTCGCCCTGGCTGGCATGCACGTCGCCGAGGTAGAACAGCGCACCCGGGTGGAACACCGGCAGCAGGATCCGGTTGCCCGGAGCGGCATCGCGGATATCCAGGTTGCCGCCCCATACGCCCTGCCCATCGCCGCTGGTGGTCACCTCGCGGTCCGGCGCGACCCCCAGGGTCCCAACGAACGGGGTGATCGGCCAGGAGATCCGGTCATTGAAGCGCAGGGTGCCGTCCCGCGTGGTCCCGCTCGGACCGGGCGCGTGGTCAAAGATGCGCGTTGTGTAGTCGCTGGAGAGTTCGGGCCACCGGGTGGATTCGCCGAGCGGTCCCCGGCGCGGGCCGACGGCAATCCAGGAGAAGTCTTCCACCGTGATCGTTTCGAGTTCGACGATGAGCAGGTCTCCCGGCTCAGCGCCCTTCACGTAGACGGGCCCGCCGATGGGGTTCGTCAGCGGGGGGGAACGGTGAAAACCAGGTCGGCGGGCCGGAAGCGCGGGTTCCCCGGCGCGGGTAAAATAGCCGGTGCTGGCGTCGTAGGTCTCGATTTCGAAGGTCTCGCCCGGCGCCACGCTGAGGAGCGGTTCGTCTTCCCAGTCAAAGGCGTACTTGCGGGCCTGTTCTCGTTCGATGCGCTGCATTTTGGGGTGTCGAGTCTCAGGAGTGGGGCTCAGGCCGGGGGAACTCGGGCGTCAGGTGCGAAAACAGATCCGATCGCCGGCCGGAAGAAGTCTGGCACGCCTGGGCGCAGACGTCAACCGGATTCCATCGGGAGCCACAAGGCAGCGCCCTGCCGCCGGGACCAAGCACTGCACCGGGCTCATTGAGTATCGCAGAGAACGAATCGCCGCTGCGCGGCCCAACGAGATGACCGTGGCCCGATTCCCTGTGGGGAATTCGGCTCCTCCCATCTCCTCTTCGTCCTATGCAGTGCATCGGCGCGGCGGGAACGGGGTTGGCGGCGTCACACCCTCCCCGCGTAGGCGCGCAGTACTTCCTGCACGGCTTCTGACCCGCACACATCCGCCTCTCGTGGTGCGGACGCGCCAGCAGCAAGCAGCAGGGCAACCGTACGGGGATAGTCCCCGTCGGGATTGCCGAAGAAGCGCGAGCCGTGCATCGCCCAGTGCAACGGCAGCGCCTGAAACGCCCCGCACCGGAGGTTCACGCACGGGTCGTGGGCCAGCAGCACGCGCACCACGCCCGCGTGCCCATACCAGCAGGCCCAGTGGAGGGGCGTGCCGCCCAATTCACCCGGCATGCCGGGGTTCGCTCCTGCTGCCAGGAGGGCCATTGCCAGGTCGGGAAGGTTGCAGCGCGCAGCGGCGTGCAGGGACGCCGTCGGCAGGCCGGCGGTCCCAGCCGTGGACGGCACTTCCGTTCCGGACACTTCGCCGCCGGCCCTGGTGGCCGCCGGTCCGGGCTCCGCCGGCCGGAGGAACCCCACGACCGCCCGGTCCACCCCTGTGCCCACACTCCATCGCGACTGTGCCATCTGCCGGGTCCTTTCATCCCCACGTTCAGATGTCGGCCCGACCGGGCGTGGACAACGAGGAAGTTTCGCCGCCGATCAGGCCTCGGGGGAAAACGGCGTTCCGGGCTCCACTCCGTCGCGCAAGATTTCCTCGATGTCCGCCACGCGCGCGGCAGCCACATCCGGGTTGCCCAGCACCCGGGGCGCGGTCAGGCGGCGGCCGCAGTCCGGGCAATTCACGCCGGACGCGAGGGTCTGGGTCACGCAGGACTGCACCTGGAGATCGCAATCATTGCACGCGACCCAGATCATCTGCTTGACATAGATGCTGCCGGGCGGGGTCAGGTCCGGGTCCACCGGTTCCGGTTCGTGCCCCCAGCGCGTCTGGCGGGTGTACTCATTGCGCATGGGTCAGAGTTGCTCCGCCATTTCGTCCTCTTCGCGCAGAATCCGCTGAAGCCACTCCTCCGGCTCGTCGGAAGCCGGGAGCAGCATGTCCTCACAGCGGGGGCAGCAGAGCCCCCGAAACAGAATCTGTGCGACCATCGCGTGGACCTGAATCTCACATGCCGCACAGGGCGCCCAGGTCATCTGGCGCACAAACGGACTTCCCGCTGCGTAGTCTTCCGGATCCACGCGCTCCGGTTCGGCCGACCAGGTGGCTTGAGGTTCCATGGTGTTGACGGGCGATCACAGGGACGTACGGCGGCGACCACGACGACCCACGACGGACGATCAACGGGGATCGCCCTCCACGAGCGCAGGTTGGGGTGCAGGGAGTCGACTCCATCAGGCGATGCGCACCAGGATACAATTCCCCCTCATCGGGGTGAATCTCCTTCCCTGCTGTTGAAGGTGGGGTACGACTACAGAACCGGGCAGGGATGCAGATGAGCAAACGGCATCGCGCTTCCGGGTGCGCCACTCAAATCTACCATTGACGGTAGCAGTCCGCCCCGTCTATACTCAACGTCTATGCCCCAGACTGACTCCACCCGCCGCTTCGTTCCCCGGAAGACCGGAGACGCAAGCCCACTCGGCCACCTTGAGACCGCTGTGATGGATGTGATCTGGGCGGCTCCGGGGGCCGTGCAGGTGGGAGACGTCCACGCCGGGCTCCAGCCGGACGCACGGGGCGCCTACAACACGGTGAAGACGACGATGGAGCGGCTGGCGGAGAAGGGCATCCTCTCTCGGACCAGGCAGGGGAAGGCCTACCTCTACCGCGCAGCCGTCACCCGGGATGAGTTGGAGCGACGGATCGTCTCGAATGCGCTGCACCGGCTGGTCGAGCAGTTCCCCCAGGCGGTAGCGTCTTTTTTCGCCCAACCGGAGCTAGCTCTCTCCGAGGATAAGCTCGCGCTCTTGATGGAAGCCGTCGAACGGCGCCGGGAGCATCCGAATGGCTGACCTGCACCCCGTCCTTCTCTGGCTCGCCTCCGTCTACGCCGCCGCCGGGGTAGGGGTGCTGTCCGCTCTGCTGATCCGCGCCTGGACCCGACGACCCGGCCGGGTGGTGACCCTGCTCGAGGCCGCGTGGTGCGCGTTGCTGCCGCCGCTGGCGGTCTTGCTGCTGCCCCTGTCGGCATTGGACCCGCACCTCACCCAATTACCCGAGATGCACGCGGCGTGGCACCGCTGGGAGCAGGTGGTCCACAGGGGTGCGGTCACGCACGGGGCGCTGCATGCCGCGAACGCCCTCCTGCTTCTCGCCGGCGTGTTCTTCCTGGCGCGGACGGTCTACGCAGTGACCCGGATGCACGCTTTTGCGGTCGCAGTACGGTCCGCCGCCCGGCCCCAGGCGGCGCAGATCGCCGGCGCCCCTCTCTACAGCGTTCCTTCGGCCCGACCTCTGTGCTTTACGATGGGGCTGCTCCGGCCTGCCGTGTATGTGACCACGAGCCTGCAGGAGCACCTGTCGCCGCGGGAGCAGGAAGCGATGCTTGCGCACGAAGGCGCGCACATCCGCCGGAGAGACGGTCTGACACGGGTGTTCCTGTCCCTGTTCTATGCCCTGTTCCCTTTTCCGGGAAGCAGCCTGCTTCTGCAGGACTGGCATCAAGCTGCCGAACGAGGCTGCGATGCCGAGGCGGCCTCGCGGATCGGTAGTGCTCCGGACGTGGCGGCGGCGTTGATCCGGGTCGCACAGGCGATGACGCGATCAACCACCGCAGTGCCGGGCAGCGTCTGCTTTGCCGACTTCGGGGATGACATTGAGGGCCGGGTCCAGGCACTGCTCGCCCTGACCGCATCTCCTCCGCGCGCCCTGCCCACGCGCCCCGTGCTTTTGGGGCTGGGGCTCCTGCTCACGGCCAGTTCCTGGCTCTACCACATCGTGGAGCTGTTCGCCCGCCATTGATCTCCAGCACACGCCTGCCGCCGCGTGGGAGCCGCCGTAAATGCTACTGTCAATCGCAGAAATCACCAGTGGAGTCCCGCATGCGCGGAGCTAGCCCAGGCCACCTGGTCCGGCTCGTCCTCACCACGCTCGTCGCAGCCGCCTCGGGCGATGCAGCACAGACGCTCGGGACGGCCCTGACGGCGGAGGAAGCGGTGCGACTCGCGCTGGTGCAGAGCCCGGCGGTGACGGCGGCGCGCAGCCGCCTCGAAGCCGCCTCGGCCGGAGTGCGGGGCGCTCGCACGCCGTTCAACCCGCAAGGAGAGGTGGCTCCCGGGGTCGGGTTCACGAACGGCAACGCGCTGCTCTCCCAGCAGTTCGACATCGGGGCGCGGCGTGCAGCCCAGACGAGGGCGGCCACCGGGGTCCGGGCTGCGGCTCAAGCGGAGCTGGACCTGGCGCGTCTCCAGGCAGCGGCCGGCGCCCGGG
This sequence comes from Actinomycetota bacterium, assembly GCA_005805375.1. Classification (GTDB taxonomy): domain Bacteria; phylum Armatimonadota; class SYMT01; order SYMT01; family SYMT01; genus SYMT01. The sequence goes on along the minus strand of SYMT01000027.1, from coordinate 6,619 downwards.
CGGCCTACTATGACCTGGTGCGGGCGCGGGCGGTGGAAGCGGCCGCTTCCGATGCCGCAGTTCTGGCCCGCCAGATCCGCGACGCCGTCCGGCGGCGGGTTGAGATCGGCGAGGCCCCGATGGTGCAGGCGACCCGCGCCGACATTGAGGTCGCGCGGGCCGAGCAGGATGTCACCCGGGCACAGGGCGAGGTGCGGGGCCGGCTGGCGGCACTCAACCTGCTGCTGGGACGCCCGGCGGAGGCGCTGCTCACCCCGTCGGAGGCGCTGGCGGTGCCGGAGACGCCCGCCGGGACGGCGGACCTCGTGGAACAGGCGCAGCGCCGGCGGCCCGAACTCAGCGTGGTACGGGGTCTCATCGAAGCCCGCCGCGGTGACGTGGCGGTCGCCCGCGCCCAACGTCGCCCCGAGCTGTTTGCAGAACTCGCTGCGGACGGGTGGAGCCTCGACCGAAATCCGTTTCACAGCCGCAACCTGGGATTCCAGGCGCGATTGAGCTTCCCGCTCTTCGATCAGGGGCGGCTCCGTGCGGGGGTAGACCAGGCCCGGGCCGGAGTCCGGGAGCAGGAGGCGGAACTGGCCGCCACCTCACAGATGCTCGGCATTGAGATCCAGCGAGCCGCTGCGGAACTCGCCGCGGCCCGGGAGGTGGCCCTGAACTACCAGACGGCGATCCTGCCGCGCACGCAGGACCTGCTGCGGGCGACGCGGGCCGGCTTCGACATCGGGCTGGCGTCTTTTCTGGAAGTGCTGGAAGCCCAGCGCCTGGCGCGGCTGACGCAGACCGAGTACCTGAACGCTCTCTTCGAGGCCATGCGGGCCCGCATCGCCCTGGACCGTGCGCTCGGCGCCATCCCGGGCCTGGCTCCGACCGCACCTGGGCCCTCCGACCCGGGACGGAGTCCCCGGAGATGAGGCGACAACCTGGACGCAACCTGCTGCTCGCCATACTGGGCGTATTCCTGCTGGTCCCGGCTTCCGCCGGCGCCCAGGAGGAAGAGACGGGCCATCTGCACGGCCCCGATGGGCGCCACATCGCCATCGCGGAGACGTTCGGAGCATCGGTCGGGAAGAGCATCCTCTCCCACCACAACCTGATGATCACGGATACCAGGAAGTTCAGCATCGCCAGGGCGGGCGCCGTGGTCGAGGGCTGCGACGTCCACTCGGTCATTCACAAGAAGGGCGACCCTAAGGCGGTAGTGCATCGGGAGCACAACACCTTCGAGCCGGAGAACGGCGTCTACGGCTCGCACATGATGTATCGCGAGCCCGGCGAGTACGTGATCATCGAGAACGTCACTCTGCCCGGCGGGACAACGTACACCCTGGAGTTCCCCATCTGGGTGCCCGGGCCGACCCGCGGTAAAGAGCCGCGTGGCGGCACCTCGCCGCTGCTCGTCGGAATCGGCGCCGGGGTGGTGCTCGTGGTGGTTGCTGTCGCATTCGTTCTGGGCCGCCGCAGCGGGCTCCAGGCGGCATCCGGACTTTCGGTCCTGGCCCTGATCGCGGGGCTGGGGCCGTGTTCCCCCACCCGTGCCCAGGAGGAAGAGACGGGCCACATGCACGGCCCGGACGGACGGCACATCGCCGTCGCGGGAACCTTCGGAAGCAGGCCCGGCGATCCCCTCAAGGCATTCCTCGGCCCAAATCGGGAGATCGAGGCGTTCCAGGCGAAGGGCCAGTACCGCTTCCGCCTCTCGATTGAGGACGAGGAGATGGCCCCGCCGGACCCGGACGTTGTCTCCCTGGCCCCTGCGGCGGCCAGGGCGGTCGGGATCGAGGTGGTTACGGCAAAGAGCCGGCCGCTGGGCGGAGGGCTTTCGACGACCGGGCAGGTGCGCCCGAACCCGAACGGCCAGGTAACCGTGAACTCCCGCTTCGGCGGGCGCGTCGTGCGGATGAACGTCACGCCGGGCCAGAGAATCCCGCGAGGGCACGTCGTTGCGGTGCTCGACAGCACCGAGATCGCGGAAGCGCACGCGGCGTTGGGCAGGTCGCAGTCCGAGCAGCGGCAGGCGGAAGCGGTCCGGGCCAGAGCCCGGGCGCTCGTCCGCGGGATGCAGGCGCTGGCAGCGGAGGCGACCGCCGGCCTGGAACGCTTGCAGGCGCAGCGCGGGGAGTCCGAGGCGGAAGTGGAGCGCGCCCGCGCGGAGCTGGAAGCGTCGCGCGGGAAGGCGGAGAACGCCCGGAAGACCCTCGCCCGGCAGCAGCAGCTCGCCGCTGCGGGCGCCTTTGCGCAGGGTCCGGTCGAGACCGCCCGCGCCGCCGTGGCGGAAGCGGAAGGAGAGCTGCGGGAGGCGCAGACCGTATTGGCGAACTACGAGGCCCAGGCGCGGCGGATGGAGCTGGGCATCAAGGACGGTGTGGTCGCCCGCAGGGACCTGGAAGCCGCCCAGACGGCGGCGTTGCAGGGGCGGACGCGGGTAAGCACCGCCGAACGGCAGCTCCGGATCGTCTGGACCGCACTCACCCGCGAGGAGCGGATCCAGCGAGAAAACCTGCGGGACGCCCGCGAGGTCCAGGCCGCGCAGGCCGAGCTCGAAGGGGCACAGCTCGGCATCAAGTTCGCGGAGGCGGGCGTCACCCGGCAGCAGAAGGCGGTCCTGGCGGCGGAAGCCCTCGTGGCGGCGCAGCGCCGGGCCGTGGAGTCCGCGCGGGCGCAGATCCAGTCCACCCAGAGCGACGTCCGGGGCGCGGACGCCGCTGCGAATGGCGCCGCACAGGCGGTCCGCTCGGCATTGAATCGGCTCCAGTTGCTGGGCGCCCGTCCGGGTGGGAGCAACCAGGGTACCATTGCCGCGCCCATCGCGGGAACGGTCACGACCCGACCGGTCACTATCGGCCAGATGGTGGCGGCCGGAGAGGCACTGGCCACAGTCCTGAACACCGAATTGGTATGGGTGGAGAGTGACGTGTTCGAGATGGATCTGCCGCGCATCCGCGTCGGCCGGCGCGTGTCCATCGGGGCGGATGCGGCGCCGGGGCGTATCTTCGGGGGGACCATCAGCTATATCGGAGGCGAGGTCAACCCCGATAGCCGCGCCGTCCGCGTACGGACCGCAGTCAGCAACCCCGGCGAGGTGCTCAAGCCGAACATGTTCGTCCGGGTGATCATCGCGTCGGGGGGAGGGACGGCGGTGACGATCCCGCTGGCGGCACTCCAGGAACAGGGAGGCGAGCAGGTCGTTTTCGTTGCGGAGTCGGCAGACGGCTACCGCCGGCGCGTCGTCCGGGTCGGTCCGGTGCTCGGAGACCAGGTGGTCATCGAGTCCGGCGTGAAGCCGGGGGAGCGGGTAGTGACTCAGGGCTCCTATCAGCTCCTGGCGAAGGCCAGGAAGTAGGCCGATGCTCAATCGGATCATTCAGTTCAGCATCAAGAACCGCTTCCTGGTGGTCTGCGCTGCAGCGCTCCTCCTGGCGTACGGAGCCGGCGTGGTGGCCCGGATGCCGGTGGACGTGCTCCCCGACCTGAACCGGCCCGTGGTGACGATCCTCACAGAAGCGCATGGACTGGCTCCGGAAGAGACGGAGGCGCTGGTGTCCTTCCCCATCGAGACGATGATGAACGGCGCAAGTGGCGTGGAGCGGGTCCGCTCCGCCTCCAGCGCCGGCCTCTCCATTGTCTGGGTCGAGTTCGACTGGGGAACCGACATCTTCCGCGCCCGCCAGATCGTGAACGAGAAGCTGCAACTCGCCCGGGCGCGGATCCCGGGGGATACCGTCCCGGCGCTCGGGCCCATTTCCTCGATCATGGGCGAGATCATGCTCATCTCCCTCTCGGGCGGCCACGGCGCCGGGGGTGAGAAGGTGACGGAGCCCATTGAGGTGCGCTCCCTGGCGGACTGGGTCGTGCGGCAGCGTCTGCTTGCCATCCCCGGCGTCTCCCAGGTGGTGCCGATCGGGGGCGGCACCAGGCAGTACCAGGTGCTCACCAACCCCGGGCGGCTGCAGCAGTACGGCGTGACGCTGGATCAGCTCACAGAGGCGGTCAGGGGCTCCAACCTGAACACCTCAGGCGGCTTCCTGCAGAGCGGCTCGCGGGAAGCGGTGATCCGGATCATGGGCCGGGCGCGCACCCTGGAGGACATCCGGAGGACGGTGCTCACCGTCCGGAACGGCGTGCCGATCACCGTGGGACAGGTGGCGGAGGTGAAGCTGGGACGCCCCCCGGGGCGCGGCGACGCCAGCGTGAACGGGGAGCCTGCGGTCATACTCTCGATCCAGAAGCAGCCGAACGCGAACACGCTGGAACTCACCCGGGAGATTGACAGGGCGCTCGGTGAGATCCGGACGTCACTGCCCGACGACGTGAGGATCAACCCCGACCTATTCCGGCAGTCGCACTTCATTGAGGCGGCCGTCGGCAACGTCGAGGAAGCGCTCCGGGACGGGGCCATTCTGGTCTTCGTGATCCTGATGCTCTTCCTGCTCAACCTGCAGGCCACGGCCATCGCGCTGACGGCCATCCCGCTCTCGTTCGTCATCGCTATGCTGGTGCTGGACCGTTTCGGCATCAGCGTGAACACGATGACCCTCGGAGGGCTGGCGGTCGCCATCGGGCTGGTGGTGGACGACAGCATTGTGGACGTGGAGAACGTCTTCCGCCGTCTGAAGGAGAACCGTCTCCAGCCGAACCCGGAGCCGCCGCTGGAGGTGATCTACCACGCCAGCGCGGAGGTCCGAAACAGCATCGTCTTCGCCACCCTCATCATCGTGCTCGTCTTCGTGCCGCTCCTGTCGCTGGAAGGCATGGAGGGTCGGGTGTTCATGCCGCTCGGGCTGGCGTTCATCATCGCCCTGGCTGCCTCGCTCCTCGTCTCGCTGACCGTCACGCCGGCACTATGCGCTTGTGTGCTCGCCCACGCGGGTCGGGGCCGGGTGGCGGGCTTCCTGCGACGGTTGCTGCCGGTTCGGCGGCGCGAGAGGACGTCGTCAGCCTGCCGGGAGGACCCCTGGCTCGTCCGGCACCTGAAGCGGCTCGACGCCCCGGTGGTGCGTTGGGCGATCCGACACTCCAACCTGATCATCGCCGGCGCGGCGGGGATGGTCGTGCTGGCGGGGTCGCTCTTCTCCGCGATGGGCCGTGAGTTCCTGCCGCCCTTCAACGAGGGCTCCCTCTCCGTCAGCGCCATCCTCCCTCCCGGCACCGGCCTGGACGAGTCGAATCGCATGGGGACGGCGATCGAGAAGCTGCTGCACACCGTTCCGGAGGTGCAGCACACGGGCCGGCGCACCGGCCGCGCGGAGATGGACGAGCACGCGGAAGGGGTCGGCTACTCCGAGATAGACGTGGGCCTGAAGCGGTCGAACCGCCCGCAGTCGGCCGTCCTCTCCGAAATCCGTCAGAAGATGAACCTGATCCCGGGTGTCGTCATCGCCATCGGCCAGCCCATCTCGCACCGCCTGGACCACCTCTCCTCGGGGGTTCGCGCGGCGCTGGCGGTCAAAGTGTTTGGGCCGGACCTGCACGAGCTCCGCCGGAGAGCGGAAGAAGTCCGGGCCGTGATGGCGGAAGTTCCCGGCATCGTGGACCTGCAGGTAGAGCCGCAGATCGAGGTGCCGCAGATCCAGGTGGAGATCAACCGGGACGCTGCGGCCCACTACGGCCTCACCCCCGCCGTGCTGGCGGAGACCCTGGAGACCGCTTTCAACGGGCACACGGTCTCCCAGATCCTGCAGGGGCAGCGCACCTATGACCTGACGGTCTGGTTCGATGAGGCGTCCCGCAACAACGTGGACGCGATTCGCTCTACCCTGGTAAGCACGCCGGTAGGGCCGCGCATCCCCCTGTCGCAGATTGCCGGCGTGCGAAAGACGACCGGTCCGAACACCATCAACCGCGAGAACGTCTCGCGCCGGATCGTGGTGCAGGCGAACGTTCAGGGGCGTGACCTGAACAGCGTGGTGACGGACCTCCAGGCGCGGATGAAAAGCGCTCAGGCCGGCTGGACGCCGGGGTGCTTCCTGGAGTACGGCGGGCAGTTTGAAAGCCAGCAGGGAGCCATGTCGCGCCTGCTCTTCCTGGGGGTTTTTACGGTCGCGGCGATCTTCCTGGCGCTCTCCATGGCACTGGGCTCGGGGCGCCTGGCGCTCCAGGTGATGGTCAATCTGCCCCTCGCGATGGTCGGCGGAGTGATCGCGGTATTCCTGACCGGTGGCGTGCTCTCGGTGGCGTCGCTGGTGGGGTTCATCACACTCTTCGGCATCGCCACCCGGAACGGGATCATGATGATCTCCCACTACGTCCACCTGATGCAGGAAGAAGGGGAGACTTTCGGGGAGCCGATGATCGTCCGCGGCACGCTGGAGCGGCTCTCACCGGTGCTGATGACGGCACTGGCCGCCGCGCTGGGCTTGCTGCCCCTGGCGCTCTCGGTGGGCCAGCCGGGAAAGGAACTGCTGCAGCCGATTGCCGTGGTGATCCTCGGGGGCCTGATCAGCAGCACACTGCTGGACCAGGTGGTGACTCCGGCGCTGTTCTACCGGGTGGGTGCGAGGGAATTCGGGTGTAGGGTGTAGGGTGTGGGGTGTGGGGTGTAGGGTGTAGGGAGATTAAATAAAAGCAATCTACTGATCACTGATTACTGATCACTGATTACTGATCACTGTTAAGATTC
>SYMT01000026.1 GCA_005805375.1 Actinomycetota bacterium | reverse complement strand
TGAGGAGCCAGGACTGCGAGGCATTGGGGCGAGCGTAGGGGAGGAAGTGCCGGGGAGTGCGCACTCCCCGGCACTTCCTCCCCTACGCTCGCCCCAATGCCTCGCAGTCCTGGCTCCTCATTCCCCGCGCTCAGTCCCGGGTATTGCTCTGTGCGGCGCGCTTCTCCCTCCTCACTCCAGGTTCCAGGCCTTCCCGGGGTCTATTTTCGGGAGGAGACCGTCCGGCTCCGGGATCGTGACCTCAACATCCTGACGGCGTCCGCCGTCGACGTGCTGGCCTCCGCGGCGCGGGGGCCCATTCCTTATTGGCCGGTTGCGTGGCCGGCGGGACTCGGCCTGGCGCGCCATCTGGCGGCGCTCGATCTCGGCGGACGGCGGGTGCTCGAAGTGGGCTGCGGGGTCGGTATCGCCGGTCTGGGAGCCGCGCTGGCCGGCGCCGAGACGCTGGTCACGGACACCCAGCCGCCCGCGCTCCGCCTGGCCTGCATGAATGCGCGGCGGTCGGGACTGAGCATCCGCGCCGCCGCCGCCGACTGGCGTGAGTGGCCGTTCCGGCGGGGCGCCGATTTCGATCTCGTGATCGGCAGCGACGTTACCTATGAGCCCGCGGCGTTCGACGCGCTGCTCCAGGTGCTCGACGACAGCCTCCGTCAGGGAGGAGCAGTGCTGCTGTCCGATCCCGGACGCCTGATGACCACGGCATTTCAGCAGCGGGCGATTGCCGCCGGCTGGACCTGGAGCACGGAAACCCTCCCGCGTGAAGGAACCCAATCGGTCTTCCTGCATCGCCTGACGTGCCGGCCCAAAACAACAAAGGAATGTGCGATTTCGTGCGGGAACAACGGACCGGAAACGCCGGAAGGAGAAAGGAACCAGACAGAATGCCAGTAACCCGTATGCGGGAAAAATTGCAGGCCGGAGAGGCGGTGATCGGGACCGTCGTGAGCCTCCCCGAGCCGTTCGTCGCGGAGGTGATGGGAGCCGCGGGGTTCGACTTTCTCCTGATTGATATGGAGCACAATCCGATCTCGGATTATCAACTCCAAACGATTCTGATCGGGGCGGGGCGCACGGAGTCGGCTCTTCTCGTGCGGGCCGAGTGGAACGATCCGGTGCGCGTGAAGAGGATTCTCGACATCGGGGCGGAAGGGGTCATCTTTCCGTGGGTGAACAGCCGGGCCGAATGCGAGGCCGCGGTGTCCGCCACGCGCTACCCCCCGGCCGGACTCCGCGGATGCGGGCCCCGCCGGGCGGCACGCCTCCACGGAGGGTTGACCGACTACATCCGCTGGGCGCAGGAGAATGTGCTGACTCTCGTGCAAATCGAGCGCGTCGAGACGATTGATCTCCTCGACGACATCCTCACCACCCCCGGTCTGGACGGGGTCATGGTCGGACCGGCCGACCTCGCGATCTCCATGGGGCACCTGTACGACATGGATAACGCAGAGGTGGACGGCGCGATCGAGCGCATTCTGGCGGCGTGTCAGAAACACGGGGTGCCGTTCGGTATGTTTACCGGCTCAGCCGCGCGGGCGCGCAAGTGGGTGGAGAAGGGGTGCCAGATCGCGACCATCGGCGGCGATGTGCCGTTCATTGACGCGGGCATCGCCAGCACCCGGGCGGAAATCACCGCGATTCTGGGACGGTAGGATCGGTCGGTGTGCCGGACCAGGGGGAAGTGGCAGCGACTTCCCCCGCAGATGCAGCGGTGGTCACGCGCCGGAGCCGCCCGGCGCACCGGAGAATGGGATGAGACATCGAGAACAGCCGCCGCGCCTCCCGGGCCGCCGCCGGCCGGCAGGCTCGGGCGAGGCGGAGTTAACCCTGGCGCAGGCATTGGCCGAACTGAAGCGCTTGCTGCAGGAAGCCACCGAGTTTGGCGACATCGCCACCTACTTCTTCGACCGGGTGTTTGAGGTCCCCGAGTTTCTCGACGCCGGAGCTCCGGCTCGGGACCCGAAGGTGGAAGCCTCGCTGACCGAGATCGGCAAACGCTTTGCCTCCGGTCCCATCAGCGTGCTGAGCATCATGCTGATCGAGATTCCGGACCACTCGTTCGTGCACGGTCAATGTACCGTGGGCCGGTACATGGGCATGGTAATCTACTTCCGGGACATCGAAGTCGGCCTCGCCGTATTCTCGCCGGTGGATATGGACGCCGACACAGCGTTCGTGCGCTTTCGACCGGTGGATCTGATCAAGGTGCCCGGGATGCCGCGCGGCGTGCCGAGCCTGCACGGCGGGCCCCCCATGGAAAGCGCCTGATCGCAGTAACGAACGAGACGCGGGACGGTGTCACCGCTGGCTGTCCGTTTCGGTAATCGCCGCCCGCAACGACATCCGGCGGCCGTCTGGGCCTCCGACCGCTGCGACCTCACAGGGTACCCGTCTCCGCAACTCGGACACGGAACTGTGCGACATGGCAGCCGACCTGCAAGCCTGATGAGCCGGGAACGTCTGAGCGGGTGCGTGCCCCTCGGTACGACCAGTGGAGTTGTCCGCGCCGTACCCCGACCAGGTCGATTCGCATCGTGTCGTTGAGGGATTGGGTCGATCCCTGAAAAGAGTAGAGGAATGCAGCGCCTGTCCTCTCTACAGAACAGAAGATTACGCGCAGATCCCGTCACGCTCGTCGCGCCTTTCATTCGCGCGTGCTCGAGAGGTACCCGGTCCATCAGCGCAAGTCCGCCCGGTGCCGGGAGTGAGGCACGACCTCAGCCTCTTTCTGCTCTCCTGCCTTCGTTCCCGAGCGTGGGACTGCCGGGAGACACGTACCGGCCCCATTGGAGTTCGGTTCATGGAACGCACCCTTCATCCATCCGCCCCCGCATCGCCTGCCGGCGCAGACGGGCCGCGCCTCGCCCGGGGCGAGTGGCCCCTGCCCGGGCATGACGCCCGCTATTCCAGCCACGCGGAATTGCCCTGCGGCATGCCCGAGGCGCCCGGCGAGTACTGCCGCTACGATCCCGGGCTCCTGCCGCTCCAGGAGGCCCTGTGCGCGGACGTGGATGACGATGGAGAGGAGGAGTTGCTGTACGGCGAGTGGCCGCTGGTATGCACGACCCTCTCCGGTGTAGAGAAGTGGCGCTCGGACTGCGGGCGCGTCACAGCGATCGCCGACCTGGACGCTGACGGGCGTACCGAGTTGGTTGCCTCAGCGTTGGAGCGCTGGGACAATGCCAGGCTGGAGGGCCAGACGGTGGTCGTCGCGGGACGGGACGGCCGGATTCTCTGGACGCGACCGGGCCGCACGGCCATCCTCGCGGGTACCTGCGTCGCGAAACTGCTCCCCGAGGAGAAGGGACTGCAACTCGCCTGTGTTTCCGAGGACAGCGACGCCGGCGCCAAGCGGGCTCAGCTCTGGAGTTTTGCCGCCGGCTGCGAGCGTGCCCGGCGGGTGTGGCAGAGGGATTTTGCGCGCCCCCCGGACCACTCCTCGCCGGCAGTGGGCCGCTACAACCGCAGCACGATGTGCCTCGCCGGTTCCACGTGGGGTGGGCTCATTCTGATGCGCCCAGAGGACGGCGAGGACCTGTTCCGGCTCTATTGGGAGTGCGCGCCGGGCGAGAGCGGCAAGCGCAACTACGGCCCGCACGTGCTCACGGATCTCGACGGCGACGGTCAGACGGAAGTGGCCATTCTCGCCGGCGCCATCCAACTGCACATCTCGGTACTGGCGCCGTGGCGCGGATCAACGGGACCTCACACCGTGCCCGAACGTCCGCTGCCGGCGCCGAACGTGCCGTTGGGGGAACTGGCCTCGTATGCAGGTGGGCCGATGCTGTGGCAGCGCTACTTTGGCGCCAGGGAACCTGCCGGTGAGTACCGGCTGGAGTTCCCGCTCAACCCGGTGGCGGACGTGGACGGCGACGGGCGGCAGGAGATCGTGGCCAACGTCTACAAGGCGGGGTGGGTCATGAAGGTGTACGACGCCATGACCGGCGTGGAGAAGCTCTCCCTTCCGGGTGTGCAGGCCGAGGCGTTGTGCGACCTCGACGGGGAGGGCATCCCGGAGATCGTGGGCCGGCAAGGCGGCAGCCTGCTGATCGGCAGCATCCGGCACTCCCATCCCTCCGGCGCCGGCCGCTGGAAGGAGCGCGCTCGATGGGAGGGTGGAGCGCTCGTCTACGGCAGCCGACGCGTCCAGGTACAGGATGAGGCTCGAATCGAGCGCGCCCCGCTCGCAATCGCCGTGCCGGACGGTCCGGCGTGGCTCGTCACCGACGGCACAGGCCGGCTCCTCCGCGCCCGCCCTCGGCGTGGCGGATCCTTCTCCCGCCGTTCCATCGTTCGCACGCGCAAGCCCTCACCCGGTGGAGTGCCTCCGCCCACTCTCACCGCGCTGGCGACCACGAAGGATCGGCTGGTGGCGACGGAACGTACGGCGCCTCGCCTCTCCGTGCTCTCGGGCACGGGGGAGGCGCTCGCCTCGTGGCGCGGGGGCGTGCCGTACTACGGAGGGGTGACCGTTGCAGACGTGGATGCGGACGGCAGGAACGAGATGGTGGTGTGCCGGGCCGGCGGCCGCGTCGCTGCCGTGCGAGCCCCCGCGAAGCAGGGCGAGCCACCGGTGGAAGTGTGGTCGGCGCCCGGCGGCGGCTTCCCGCAATGGTATCCGTCGCCGTTCCCGGTGGCGCTGCTCGCCGATGTGGACGGCGATGGGCGGCGAGAGATCCTCGTCGCGGGCGGACCCGGTGGCCGGCTCCTGGACTCCCGCGGAAGTGTGCGGTGGGAGACGGACGTGCCGCTGGCGCGCGCCATGTTCGGCGACTTCAACGGTGACGGCCATCTCGATGTCTATGCGGCCGCCATGGTGCGCCCCGCGGGGAACGGCGCCGCCGCGCGACTGCACAGCTATGCCCTGAACGGTCGGGACGGCGCCGTCTTGTGGCACACCGACGGCGCCGCCGAGTCTGTCTGGCACCACCAACTGGGTCCCACCCCGACGTGGGCCATGCCGACTGTGTTCGATATCAACGGCGATGGAGCCGATGACATCCTGTTTGTAGCGCTCGACCTGGTGATCGCGCTGAACGGGAGGGACGGGTCCTTCCTCCATGACCCCGTGAAGGCAGCCCGGATCTGGACACAGCAGGCCGGGCGGGAGGCCCGGTTCACTGGGTACGGGACCCAGGTGCCGGTGGATATCAATGGGGACGGGAAGCATGAGATCCTGCTGACGTCGAGTTGGGGCCCCTGGGGGGCCTGGACACTGGATCAAAAACTCATCTGGACTTTCGACCCGGGCCCGTCCGCACTGGCGCGCCGGCACGCCGGCGTCGCAGACGTGGACGGGGATGGACGCCTGGAGATCGGCGTCATCCACGATGACGGTGCGTTTCGCTGTTACGATGCCGTCACCGGCACCATGAAGTGGGAGCTCCCCGAGGTGCGCCAGACCTCGGATGTGGTCACGGCGGACGTGGACGGCGACGGGCTACCGGAGTTCGTCGCGAGCCTCGCGGCCTACAAGCCGGTGGACGCCCGTCACGGCAGGGTTCTCTGGGAAGTGGACGCCCCCGTGTCCCAGTGTCCCCCGGTGGTCGCCGACGTGGATGGGGACGGCGTGAGCGAAATCATCGTCGGGTTCCTGGACGGGTCCCTGCGGGTCTACAAATCGCGCGTACCGGCCGGGTGAAAGTTGCGCTCGGGATACACGCTGGTACGCGGTGTGGGGGCTCAAGCTGTGGCAGCACCGCCCGCGGGCTGCCGGCAGGATGCCGGCGTTCCCGGGCGCCCGGAGTCACCGCACTCCGTTTCGGAGCGTGTCGCGCGGCTCGCGGCTCGCGGGGAGCGCCGGAACGGAGTACGGAGACTCCAGGTGCGCTTCCCGTCCCGCAGGCGCCGCGTGCGGACGTAAGACAGGCCGTGGGTAGAGATCCGCCCGCACGATCAGTTGAACGGCGCCTCCCGACGCGCCCTCCGGCGACAGCGGGACCGGACCATCACTTCTCGTCGCCGATCAGGGAGGTTTCTTCTCGTAATCTGGCCCCACTCGGAGGAGCAAGCCGACGGACGGTGAACGTTATTGAAATCGTCTATCACGCTAACGAATCATGATCGAGATCAGGCATCGAGTGACGCAGGAGGCGCTGCGCAGCGTGCCGGGGAACACGCTGCGCGGATCGGACCTGCGGGAGGCACAACTGACCGGTGCAAACCTGGCAGGCGCGGATCTGACCGGCGCGGACCTCCACCGGGCAGATCTCTCCGAGACGGACCTGCGCGCGGCAAATCTGAGCGGCGCGAACCTCTTCAGTGCGAACCTGCGCGGCGCCAATCTGACCGGCGCAGACCTGTCCCGCGCCCACCTGCGGGGGGCGAATCTGGATGGGGTACACCTGAACCTGGGGGACCTCACAGAGGCGAATCTGAGCGCGGCAAGTCTGAACACCGCAAGCCTCTTCAGAGCCAGAATGTCCGGGGTGAATCTCGCCGGAGCCAACCTCACCGGCGCGAATCTGGGCAGGTCGAACCTGGCTGGCGCAAACCTCAGCAGGGCAATTCTGGCCTACGCGTACCTGTGCGAAGCGGATCTGCGGCAGGCGAACCTGCACGAGGCGGACCTGCGGTACGCGAACCTGGCCGAGGCCGAACTGGACGGCGCGAACCTGACCGACGTCATCACATGCTGACCCGCCCCGGCCACGATACCCGTGCCGCTCCGCCCCGCCGGTAGCCCCCTTCGGAAGTGTGGTGGCCGCGTTGTCACGATTTGCAAAGCCGTGGATCGGCGCCGACGGACGCTCACGTGTGTCGGATCACGCCAATCGCGGGTGCGGACACACGGTTGTATCTCGCGGCCCGCGTGGAGTTCGGGTACTTCGTTCGCCGGGTGCTGCCGAAGGGAACGTGACTCCCGCCGGCAC
>SYMT01000213.1 GCA_005805375.1 Actinomycetota bacterium | reverse complement strand
TCGAAGGTGCCGCCGCCCAGGTCGTAGACGGCCACCATCTCGTTCGCATCCAGCTTGTCCAGTCCATAGGCCAGCGCGGCGGCGGTGGGTTCGTTCAGGATGCGCTCCACCTGAAACCCGGCGAGTTCCCCCGCCTCGCGGGTGGCCTGCCGGGCCGCGTCGGAGAAGTACGCGGGGACGGTAATGACCGCGCGCTCCACGGCCTCCCCCAGCACCGCCTCCGCGGAACGCTTCAGTTCTCGCAGGATGAGCGCCGAAATCTCGGGCGGCGAGTACTCTCGCCCGTTCAGCGTGACGGTTTCGCCGCTCCCCATAAAACGCTTGATCGAGCGCACCGTGTGCTCGGGATAGAGCACGTACTGGTTCAGCGCCGGGGTTCCCACCACCAGGTTGCCCTCGGGGGAGATGCCCACGACCGAGGGCATAATCCGCTCCGCGCCGTGGGGGAGGATCTCGGGTAGGCCTCCCCGAACACACCCCACCGCCGAGAACGTGGTGCCGAGATCAATTCCGATGATAGCCGACATGGGGCTGAGTCCTCTTTCGTCTCACCCACCCCCGCTGCCCGCGGGGGCGCTGCTTATCATTCCTGGTTTCCGCGGGCCCGGACGACCGCCACTTCTGCATAGCGGAGCACCCTATCCCCGATCCGATACCCACGGCGCAGTTCGCGGACAATCACGCCCGGCTGTTGCCCCGGTTCCGCTGCCGCCACCTCGACGGCGACATGGTGATTCGGGTCAAACGGGCGCCCGGCCGTCGGAATCGGCTCCACCCCTTCGGCACGCAGCAGTTCCGCCAGGCGCTCCTGGACCAGTTCGATCCCCTCGGCCCAGGCCCGAAACCCGGCCAGCGCCTCCCGGGTCACGGCGTCCGGCCCGGCCTGCCAGGGAAAGTGCCGGGACGGCAGCCGCTCGGCGGCCACAATCCGCCGGCGGCCGGACGCCACGGCCTCGGACAGACTGTCCATCACCGGCAGGAGACGCTCCAGCAACTCCCGTCGCGCGGCCACCCCGGCTGCGGCACGGCCTTCGCGCGCCACCTGCAGCTCCCGCTCCCGATAGGTATCCGCGGATCGCCCCTGCTCCACCGCGGCAGTCACCTGCTCGCGCAACGCATCCAACGCCGCGTTTGCCTTGAACTGCTCACGGCCCGCCCGATTGACCTGTTTTTCCAACCGGCCGAAGCCCTCTGCCACCGCTTCCGAACGGCACGCCTCCGACCGGACCGCGTTCAGGGTTTCCTGTAGAAGGTCCAGTTGTTGCTGAAGCGCACCAACCGAGTGTTCGCCGGGAGGCCCCGTGGACTCGTCGGCCTGCTCGGGGACGGGCGGACGGGTGCGTACCGGAACCGGATGGAGGGTGCGCAGTCGCCGCGCCATCCAGAGCGTCCCCCGGGCGGTGCGGCGGTGCAGTGGCCGAGTCACAGCTTCACCTCACGGAAGTCCTCTCGCCAATCCGTCCGCCCCAGATCCGTGTAGGCCCGGAGCGCCCGGAGGACGTCGGCCGGCTCCACGCGAATGGGGGTCGCGGGCGGGAGTTCCGGTACATCCGGATCGGAATCGTCGAAGCGGAGCATTGTCGCGTCCACCTGCCCCTGCGGCGTATTGAGCTGCTCGTAGGCAGCCCGGACCCGCTTGAAGTCATCCGCGGCCCGCTCCGGCGGAAACTGCCGCACACGCACGAAGTAAGCGCGCCGAATCTCCGCCTGGGACGCAGTGAGTGGGACGTCCAGGATAGCGAACGGATCATCCCCGGCCGGCAAACTCACGGCCATTCGCTCTCGTCCTCCTCGAGGAAGTCCGGCAGCCCGCCGAACAGGTCCGGCAACTCCCCAACGACGGGCGGCGGCGGCAGCACTTCCACCACATCCCGGCCCTCCTCCGCCATTTCCCGGGCCGCCTCCTTAAACGTCGGCTGGCCGAAGGCCACCCCCAGGAGCACCTGGCTGTAGGCCACAGCAGGATCGGCGAACGGTTTGTGCCCGGGCGGCTGGTAGTGTAGCCAGCGCCTGGCGGCGCTGCTGTCCCCCCGGGCGAACAGCTTGACGGCTACCGTCAATGCCAGACGGACGTCGTCGGGAACAATGCGGAAGTATTCGTCCACCAGCGGATCGTAGCTGCGGGCGGGTTTCCCGTGCAGGCCCAGGATCAGGCATCGCAAAGCGGCGGCCCGGTTCACCGCGAGCGCGAACGTGCGCTCCTCAAGTTCCGCGGCCCGCTCCCGGACCTGCCTGGCCAGTGGGGCCGGGAGGGCAGTGGCGCCTCGCCGGCTCGCCAACGTCGCACAAACCCCGGACAGCCGGGCAGCGGCGGCGGCATCCAGGTGTCCGCGCCGCTCCATCTCCTGCAAGACGGCCCATCCCTCCTCAACCAGGCCCCGGGTCACCCAGAACCGGAAGGCCACCTCAAAGTGGTCGGCGCCGGGGACCAGCAGCCTGGCGATCCAGTTCCGCGCCCCCTCCGGATCGTTGGCCCAGACTGCCATCTCGGCCAGCATGACGATGAACCTCGGTTCGAGCGGGGTAAGCTCATGGGCCTCCAGCAGAAGCGGTCGCGCCACTTCCGGGTTGGCAGAACCTCCCGCCGCCATCGCCCGTTCCGCCAGCACTCCGGCCAGGAGTTGGGGAGCCAATTCGTGATTCGGCTCCAGCCCGACCCAGCGACGCAGGAGGGGCTCCGCCTCCAGCATTCTTAGACTGATTAAGAGGAGACCGGTATAGGCAGCCAACGTCTTCAGGTGGTCGGGGTTGCGGGCCAACACCTCCAGGTATTGTTTCTCGGCCTCCTCCGGGCGCTCGGCCGCACTGAGCGCCTCGGAAAATTCGAAGCGCAACTCCACGTCGTCCGGCTCGTCCTTCAGCGCCGTGCGATAGTGCTTCAGGGCACTGTCCGGATCTCCCAGCGCCTGGTAGTGGTGGACGATGCGGCGGCGCACCCACCCCTTTTGGGCCAGGATCCGCTGCCGTTCCGGGTTCGGATCCTTCCGTACCCGCGGAGTGCGGGGCAGCGCCTTCAATGCCAGTTCCCAGAACCACGCTGCCATGTGCGGATCCCCGGCGCGGTCGGCCGCCACGGCGGCGTTCAGGCGCCAGGGGAGGGAAGAACCGGCTCCGGGCAACTGCTCCATCAGATCGGCCGCACGGTGATAGTGGTGGCCGGCCAGCGCCCACTGGTTCTGCTCGCGCGCAGCCCTGGCCTGGGCAACCCGAGCCCGGATCGCCAGATTCTTGACCAACACATCGGACCGGCCCGCGACCTCCAGTTGCTCCGTAGCCGCGACCACTACCTCGAAGGCCCCAAGCCGGTACAGTTGGGTGAGGTGGGCCCCCCGCGTCACCGAGTCGAGGTCCTCCCAGATGATCCCCAAGGCTGTGGCGGACTTTCCGCTGCGCGCCGAGCTTCCAGGCCCGCCCTCTGCGTCTGTCACGCCCAGCAGTTTCTGGTAGCGGTCCCGCACGGCCGCCGCCTCGCTCCGCAGGGGAGTGCGGGCGAGGGCAGCCAGCGCCTGCCTGGCCGCCTCGTGTTCCCCGGCCGCCATTCCGCTGAACACGACCAAGAGCGGCGCCAGTTCACTCCACGGAGGGGTCAGACCGGCCGGCAGTTCCTGGAACGTTGTCCCCTGCAGCAGTTGCTGTGCGCACCGGAACACTCCCTGCGCAGACGGACCCAACTCCGCCAGGCCCGGTATTTCCTGGTCCGGATGTTGCTCCAACCGGCAGAGCGCCAGCACGGTGGGCAGGCCAGGCCGTGCGTAGCCCAGCTCGGCAGCCAGCAGGTAGGCCGCCTCTGCATCGGCCAGATGCCCGAGTAAGTGGTGGAAGCGACCGAGGTGGAACCAGTTGCGGGCGACCTCGGGTTGCAGGTCCGTGGCCCGCTGCAGGTCCGCGAGCGCCGCTGCCGGGGTCTGGTCACGACGCACGGCCCGGCGAAAGTGCGCCTCTGCCAGAGCCCGCAAGAGCGCCGGGTCCTCAGCAGTGGCCAGCGGCGTCCACAGGCGGATGGCGATGTTGTAGTCGTGTTGCCGAAAAAACTTGAGGCCGTTGGCACGGGCGAGTGGGTCGGCTGCCGCTGCGGACTTCCCCGGTGGGCCGGACACCCCGGGTTTTGTGGGGAGAGAGGTTTGCTTGTTCGGGCGACGGGCCATCGGAGAGATCCAGAAGTGGGCACACACGCCTGTAGACCAGGATACCCAGCATAATACTCGGTCGTTCGGGGGTTTCCCTCTCACTGTATCCGGAAAGTACCTGGCGAGTGGGTTCGACGCATCTGCCGGCTCCGAGTGCGAGGGAGCCGACCCATTCCAGCGGCGCTGCTGAGCGCCACAGTCCACCCACGGTGGGCCTCCTCCGTGGCGCCACATCTCCATCCGCCGGCGCCCCGAAGCTCCCAGGTGTCTTGCCGCGTTGAAGTACGCCGGTGTCGCCATCGCTTCCCACGCCGCCGGGCTCCCGGGGGGAGGAGCAGCAGCCGCTGTCCGGGTCTGTGCGGTAGTCCTGGCCGCCGACGAAGCCGAACAGCGTGGCTGTGCTGCCCGTGCTGCTGATGGTGAGGCCCCAGGCGTCGCGCTCCCGTGTGTCGGTCACCGCCTGGGTGTGGTCCGTCAGGCCCCGGGTGGAGCCGAGGGCATCGGCGTGGCAGTACTTGCTGGTCCCGGAGGCGCTCGCCAGAGTTGCTAAGATCGCTTCATTACGGGGCGCGGGAGCGGGCCGGCGGCACGGCGCAAGTTTGCTCCAGGAACCGGGCCGCCTCCGGGTGTCGGTACTGCCGCGCCACCTCCAGGGCAGTGCGTCCCTTGCGGTCCAGCAGATCACACCGCGCTCCCCGTGCCCGTAATAGTCGCAATAGCCTGACATCCCCCCGGCTGGCGGCTTCAGTCAGCGTAACCGTTCACGGGGGGGGCCATTTTCTGGGCAGAGTGTGATTCAATAGATCCGTGAGCCAGGAAGCCTCGACCCCGATCCCCGACCCCTTGCCGGAGGACGTGCCCGCCCTCCACGCCCTCGTCCGCGCACTGCAGGCAGAGATCGCCGCCCTGCGCACCCAGGTCGAGAGCCTCTCCGCCCGTCTCGGTCAGGACTCCCACAACTCCTCCCGACCCCCCTCCAGTGATCCCCATATGCGCTAACATAGGCCGTAGCAGCGGAGATCCGGCGGGCCGCGGCACCCAAATGAGGTCAAAAACAACCGGGTAAGCACCCGATTTAGTCGGGCACCGAGGGTAAATCGCCGCATGCGAGGTCGTAGTCGGAGGACGCGGAAGCCTGCTGCGGCCTATGTTAGCGCATATGCCAGTGATCCCCCTGGCGCTCCCGCCCCCAAAAACCGCCCAGCGGCAAGAAACGCGGCGCCCAACCCGGACACCCCGGCCGTTCCCGCCCCTGGGCCCCGCCGGAAGCCATCACTCACCACCAGGATGTGGTCCCCGACTCCTGTACGCACTGCGGGGAGACCTTCGCGCCCGCGGCTCCCCGGCGGCCGCGCTTCCGCCGTCACCAGGTCGTGGAGTTGCCCCCCATCCAGCTGGAGATCACCGAATATCGGCTCCACGCCCGCGACTGCCCCCACTGTCGGCGACGCACCTGGGCCGCGCTGCCCCCCGGGGTGTCCCGCCGTTGTGTGGGACCGCGCCTCCAGGCGCTCGTGGCGTTGCTTTCCGGCGCCTGCGCCTCGCCCGCCGCACGGTACAGCGCCTCCTGGCGGACCTGTGTGGGCTCCATTTGTCTTTGGGCACCCTCAGCGCCCTGGAAGGGGACACGGCACAGGCGCTGGAAATTCCCTACCGGGAAGTAGCCCAGGCCGTGACCGCCGCCGCGGTCCTGCACGTCGATGAGACCAGTTGGCGGGAAGCGGGCCAGTTGCAGTGGCTGTGGACCGCCGTGGGGCGGCAGTTCGCCTTCTATCGGGTGGATCGGCGCCGCAATCGGGCGGCACTGGCGGGCTTACTGGGGCTGGAAGACTCGGAGGACTTGCCGGCCGGGGTGCTGCATACCGACCGCTACCGTGCCTACGGACACTTGCCGGTGGAGCAACGTTCGTTCTGCTGGGCGCACCTGATCCGCGAGTTCCAGGCGATGTACGAGCGAGGCGGCATTGACGGGGTGGTGGGGAGTTGGCTGCTGGACGGCGCGGCGCACATTTTGGGGCTGTGGCACACGTTGTGGGAAGGGACCCAGACGCGGGAAGCGTTCCTGGCGGCACTGTCCGTGGCCCAAACGGAGTTCCGGATCCCGCTCGGTTGGGGGCAAGAAAAGGGGACGGCGGCCACCCAGACCCTGTGCCGGGACCTGCTGCAGCGCTGGGAGTACCTGTGGACCTGGGCGCGGGGGAAGGGGGCGAGCCCACCAACAACCGGGCGGAGCGGGCCTTGCGGGCCGCGGTACAGTGGCGCAAAAGCAGCTTCGGACACCAGGCGGAACGGGGCCGGCACTACGTAGAGCGGATGCTGACGGTGGGAGGGACGCTGGCCCTGCAGGGACGCTCGCTGTGGGAGTACCTGGTGGGTGCCTGTGAGGCGGCGGTCGCGGGCCGCCCCGCGCCCAGCCTCCTCGCGGCTCCGGCCGGAGCGGGTCCGGCCGGAGCCGCCGGGGGCGGCGGCGCTCCCCACCACCTCCAGGCACCCACCTGACCGGTTATTCCTCGTTCACGCACCCATTGAAACACACTTTGCCCCGAAAATGGTACCCCCGTGAACGGTTACCAGTCAGCGGGGTGACTCCAGAAGTGGTGGCCTGACAGTTCGCATCCGACGCGCGCTCCAGCAGCACACGTACGATCCTGTCCCGTTCGGGGACCACGATTGTTGCCCTGAGCCCGGTCATAGCTCCGAGGAGAGCGTTCGCTCCGAAGCCGTTCCTCCGGGACACATCTGCCCCAGCTCGCAGGAGTTCCATCACCACTTTATGGTGGCCTCTTCCGGCGGCGGAGTGGAGCGCAGTGAAAGTGTTCTCCTGAGTGTGGGTGTCAGCCCCCACACCCGAACGCAGGAGCTTCCGTACTTCCTCCAGCCGCCCCTCGGCCGCGGCCCGTGGCAGCCGATCCTCCCATGCCGGCCAGCCGAGACGCCAGAGTTGCAGAATGGCCAGCACTGCGACCAGGTCCGGCGCCGCCCCCCAGCACCCCGCACCGGACGCAGCGGGGCAGACCTCGGCAACCTGCACATAGCGAGGGTCACCGGGGGGACGTTCGTCCCCCCGGTCGTGGAAGGTACGCGGTCGGTCCACCGGCGCGCGACCCGGCGGTTACCAGGATGGCCGCGGCCGCGACGGCCAGCGCACTCAGAAAGACTGTGTCGGGGTTACAAATCGTTACATTTACAGGATAATGACCCGTTAATCAAACCTAATTATCACCGCTCTCGACATGCTGTGTCAAGATGAAACTAGACTGAAGTTTCGCCTTCCGAACACAGCTTCGCGGACGGCAGGAAGAGGGCAGGACACTGATGTTCCAATCTGTCGGGGGCGTCTTGCGGCGGCGTGGGCGTGAGGCCGCGCTGGCGCTGGCTGCGTTGTTGCTGGTTCCGCTGGCGGGTCCGGCCACTTCGGAGGCGCCGGCAGGCGCAGCAGGCGCCCCATGGAGGCGCCGCACTGTGGACGCTTCCTCACGGGGTGCGGATGGCGTGCGGCTGGCGGATGCCAACGGCGACGGGCTGCCGGATGTGGTCACCGGGTGGGAAGAGGGCGGGCGGGTGCGCCTGTGCGTGAACCCCGGCCCGGCCCGGGCGCGTGACCCCTGGCCTGCCGTCACTGTCGGGGAGGTCGGCTCCGTCGAGGACGCGGTGCTGAGCGATCTGGACGGCGATGGAGCCGCGGATGTGGTCAGCGCCTGCGAGGGACGGGTGCGGAGCTTGTTCGTCCACTGGGGTCCCACCGACCGCGGCCGGCTGCTGGAACCCGGAGCGTGGAAAACTGCACCCATCCCCGGCTCGCAGGGGCGGATGCAATGGATGTTCACCCTCCCGCTTCAGATAGACGGGCGGCGCGGCGTGGATCTGGTCGCAGGCGGAAAGAACGAAGGCGCGGCGCTCGGCTGGTGGGAGTCCCCCGCCCGCCCGCGCGATCTGCCGGAGTGGCGCTGGCATCCCCTGCGTCCGCTCGGGTGGCTGATGTCCCTGATCGCAGAGGATATGGACGGCGACGGCGACGCTGATCTCCTCTGCTCCGACCGAAAAGGGGCGGGATCCGGCTGCTTCTGGATGGAGAACCCGGGCCCTGCCGCCGCGACGCGCGCCTGGACCGAACACCCGGTGGGGGCGCGCGGACGGGAGGTGATGTTTGCGGAGATCGCGGACCTGGATGGCGATGGGCTGCGGGATGTGCTTGCCGCCGTCAAGCCCCAGGAGATCCTCGTCTGCCGCCGGCGCGACCGGTCCGGGACGCGGTGGGAGCACTCCACGCTCCCCTGCCCGCCCAATGCGGGCGGAGCCAAGGCCGTCGCGGCAGGGGATCTGGATGGCGACCACCGTCCGGATCTGGTGTTCACCTGCGAGGGAGCCACCGGCGGTCGCCACGGGGTGATGGGATTGCGGAGCCGGCCCGGACCCGGCGGGCCCCGCTGGGAGCCGCTCGTGATCGGCGGGCCGGACGGCGTGAAGCACGATCTGGTGAAGCTCCTCGATCTGGACGGAGACGGCGACCTGGATGTGCTCACGTGCGAGGAAACCCGGAACCTCGGCGTGTTCTGGTATGAAAACCCGGGTGGGCAACGACCAATGGCGAACTGAGCACATCAGTCCGCGAAGGCACTTGCGGCCTGCCGACGCGCTCAACCTCCGGCCCGCGGCGCCCCGCTGGTGGCGGGAGAAGGACGCGCGGGAGGGTGCGCACCCGCCCGCGCGTCGGCAGGCCCCAGGCCGTAGGATCCCACCGCGGTTGCGGCTGCCGTCTGAGACGACCTATGGTAGCTCCTGCGCACGCCTGCACCCGGTATTATCCGCCGCGGTCAGCGTCTTGACAAGGGCGAGGCTGGAGATCCGTTCAGGGCCGCAGCCTGCGGCGACAGGCTGGTATAATTCCCCAGCGCCACAACCGTAGTCGGTCCACAGACACTCGAAATCTGGAGTCTTCCCCGTGAGCAACCCCTCCCCCCTGATCGCTCCCGTCCCTGCGGGGGCGATCGAACACGGCGCTGTCCCGGTCACGCTGGGCAGTCCGATTCCGGAAATGGAGTATCCACGCCGGTGGACCCGGCCGGTCCGCGTGGGTCCGAAAACGATCGGCGGGATGGCGCCGGTCCTCGTGCAGTCCATGATTACCGAAGACACCCGGAACATTGAGGCGTGCGTGCGGCAGATCATCCAGTTGCACGAAGCCGGGTGCGAACTGACCCGGGTGACCGCGCCCACGCTTCGGGATGCGGATGCCATCGGCGAAATCCGCGCGGAGCTGCAGCGCCGCGGGGTAGACGCGCCGCTCGTGGCCGATGTACACCACGAAGGGCAGCAGATCGCACTGGAGGTGGCGAAATATGTGGACAAGGTG
Source organism: Actinomycetota bacterium (assembly GCA_005805375.1). Classification (GTDB taxonomy): domain Bacteria; phylum Armatimonadota; class SYMT01; order SYMT01; family SYMT01; genus SYMT01. The sequence continues at coordinate 6,326 of SYMT01000213.1, read as the reverse complement.
CGGATCAACCCCGGCCTCTATGTATTCCGTAAGAAGAAGCCGGGTTACGAATACAGCGAAGACGAGATTGTCGAACAGCAGGAACTGATCGAGAAGCAGCTCGTCCCGCTGATCCGGGTCCTGCGGGAACGAGACCTGGCACTGCGCATCGGAGTGAACCACGGCTCCCTGTCGGATCGCCTCACGGTGATGTACGGCGACACGCCGGAGGGGATGGTCCAGTCGGCGCTTGAGTTCATCGAGATCTGTGAGCGACACGATTTCAAGAACATCGTGATCTCGCTGAAGGCGTCCCGCGCCGCAGTCATGATCCAGGCCAACCGCCTGCTGGTGAAGCGGATGGAGGAGCGCGGCATGTGCTATCCGCTCCACCTCGGGGTCACGGAGGCGGGGGATGGGCAGTATGCGCGCATCAAGTCCACCCTCGGCATCGGCACGCTGCTGGCCGAGGGGATCGGCGATACGATCCGGGTGTCCCTGGCAGAAGACCCGGTGAATGAGATCCCGGTGTGCTACGAGATTCTGCAGGGGATCGGCCTCCGACGCACCAAGACCGAGTTCATCGCCTGTCCCGGCTGCGGACGCACCAAGTTCGACCTCCCCACCGTCCTGAACGAAGTGCGCAATGCCACCGGGCACCTCAAGGGTCTCAACATCGCCGTCATGGGGTGCATCGTGAACGGTCCGGGCGAGATGGCTGACGCCGACTACGGCTACGTGGGGAAGGGGGAGGGACTGATTTCCCTCTACCGCGGTCGAGAGGTCGTGAAGAATATGGTGCCCGCCGAGCGGGGCGTGGCGGAGCTGATCGCGCTGCTGCAGACCGATGGTCAGTGGGAAGATCCGGAGTAGCCCACTTCGCCTGCACCCGGTGCTCGGCGCCGGAGAGGGTGGATCGGCGCCAGCGAGGCGCCGCATCGCGCGCCGGGCCCGACTACCTCGCATCGCAGGAACATAGCCGCCGCCCGCGCCTTTGACCCTCCGGCGAGGCACGCGCGGACGCGGCGAGGGCCTCACCTGATGCCGACTGCTTGTGTACGATCCGCGTCGGTTGTGGCCGAAAGAACACCCTGCGGCTACAACAGAGGAGAACATTCCGGCTGTGCTTCACTTTGAGGATGGGCGCCGCTCCCCGCGTGACTGCAAGCGCGCGACGGCGGTACCGACTGTTTCGCAGGACACCCCATGACCAACCAGACCCCCGAACTGTTCCCATCAAGCGATCCCGCGCCGGCGCCCGACCCGCGACCGGTTCCGCTCCACGTGTCGGAGCAGCCCCCGTCTGCGGGGGAGAGTGTATTCGTCGTCCTGACCGTGGTGGCGCTGGGCATCATCGCGTTTCGGCATCGCGGTTGGCTGATGCGCAAGGTGGATGACGGCCGGCACCTGGTGGAGGAGTTCCAGAAGCACGGCGGTGTTGAGGAGCTGGCAAAGATTGCCCGACAGGCCGCGGAGTTTCTCCGCCCGGATCCGGCAAACGAATGAAACTCGTCCCGTTCCCCCCACTCTCCCGGGAGTTGTCGCAACTGGTCCTGGGCTCCATGGTGTTCCACGTGGACACGCTTGACCTGACGTACGCTCTGCTGGACACCTGGCGGGACGTGGGCGGAAATGTCGTGGACACCGCCCACATCTATGCGGGCGGAAACAGCGAGCGGGCACTGGGCCGCTGGCTGCGGGACCGGGGCTGCCGGGACGAGATCGTAATCCTCACCAAGGGCGCGCACCACAACGCGGATCGGAAGCGGGTCACGCCGGAAGACATCACGTGTGATCTGCGCGACAGCCTGGCGCGCCTCGGCACGGACTATGTGGATCTCTACGTGCTGCATCGGGACGACCCGGACGTGCCGGTCGGCCCCATCGTCGAGTGTTTGAACGAGCACCACCGGGCCGGACGCATCCGCGCTTTCGGCGGGTCCAACTGGAGTCCCGAGCGGCTGGATGCGGCGAACGCCTACGCCGGAGCACACGGGTTGATCGGGTTCACACTCAGCAGCCCCCACCTGAGTCTCGCCTACCCGAAGGAGCCGGTCTGGGCAGGCTGCCTCCCCGCGCGGGACCGGGAGGCGCTGGCGTGGTACGAAGCGCGCCGGATGCCGCTCTTCGCCTGGTCCTCGCAGGCGCGGGGCTTTTTCTCCGGCCTCCACGCCCGCGACACGCTGAGCGACGAACTCCTGCTCCGGGTGTATGCGAGCGACGAAAACTGGGAACGCCTCCGGCGCGCGGAAGAACTGGGCCGCCAGAAAGGCTATACCGCGATTCAGGTGGCGCTGGCATGGGTGCTGCACCACCCGTTCCCCGTGTTCCCCCTGATCGGACCGCGGACGGTCGAGGAACTCCATTCCTGTGTCGCCGCCCTCACCCTGGTCCTCACCCCCGAGGAGCACGCGTGGCTCGACTTGCGAGAAGCGTAAGATGACACACTGAGCGGCCGCCCGGCCCGACGGGTTCCGGTTCGGACAGGCGACCGACGAGTGGCGCTGGCGGCGGCAGTCAACCCGAGCGGGGTGGTCGGACCACGAACTCGACAGGCACCTCGTCGGAGCGCGATTTGTTGTTGTGGATGAACCGGACTTCCAGGCGCAGTTCCTCACTTCCCAGGGGGCGGGCGCGCAGGCGCACTTCGTACCGGCCGTCTGGCCGGAGTGTGACGGGCGCCCAACCACCATCGTAGTAGGTGTAACAGTTCCCCACAGCGTCGGTGATCCGGATGGTTCTCGGCACCCACTCTCCGGACGTTCCGCCCCGGTTCTCCACCTCGAACCCCAACCTCAGGAAGCCAATTCCGGGACCTGACCGGCGGAGGTCCTGGATCTGGCGGGCGTCTCGGAGTGTGACCATGAACTGCTCGGTCTGGCAGCGGGCCGGGAGGAGCTGCGCTTCCCACCGGGGGAATGTCCCGAACAGGGGGTTCGGCAGGCGGATCTCCCCGAGCGGCATGGCTCCGGGGCCACCTGTGACAGGCAGAATGCGGATACGCAACACACGCGATCGGCGGGGGAGATAACGGAACCCCCACGCTCTGGCCACCGTGTATCCCCGGATCCGGCACGGCATCCACGCCGGCCCGGGACTCACCAGTTCGGGGAAAGAAAGCTCCATGTGGGGATCGAATTGTTCGCTGACGATCTCCCCGGCCTCATCGCAGAGGAGGGCGCGCACAAAGCCGTGGGTATCAGCTTTCCTGCCCGTGCGGGTGAGCCAGACCTCCAGCGGGAGGATGGCCGGGCGCTCGCGGAGGTCCCCGCCGCCCCAAATCGGTTCCTGTGACCAGCGCGTGCCGCGCTGCAGCCAGGGGCGCAGCCAGAAGCCGGGCGAGAATCTCGGCTTCTGCCCCGCGAGAACCGTCGCTTCCACTGTCAGTACGGTGTCGTCTGCGAGGCGGAAGCGGGGGGCGGACGGGTTGGCGGCGACACCGGCTCCCACGCCGACCAGAACCACGGCGAGGGCAACGGCAGTGGACGCAATCCAGATTCGGCGGGAGGCGCCGCGCCCCGGGCCGCGTCCCGAACCGGGTGCGTTGGGATGGGTGCAGCAATCTCGATCCATGCTTTATAGAACGATCTGGCGCCGGCCGGGTTACAGAGTTTTCGGGAGGTCCCGTACGCGATGCCCCCTGGTGGGGTTGTGTGCAGCCACACGGTGCCCTTCGGGGTAGAGTAGCCTGAAACGCTGCGCGGCAACCTGGGCCCCGCGGCCGCTCCTCATTGCCGGGGCGCTGTGTCCCTCACGGCTGCGTGGAAGTAGACTGTAGGCTGCGCGGTTCCAGCAGCACCTCGTGGCAGAAGAGCGCTTCATGCCGCACCGGCGCCTGGAAGGCCCACTCTCCCTCCGGGTTCAAGACGCCCGACGGCGACGAACAGTCCAGGTCATCCGGCGCACAACTATCCACCGTCACAATCCAGAGCTTGCCGGCGCGGGCCCGCATCCGCAGGTTCGCTTCGTGATACTGCCACGCCACCCGGGACCAGGGGCTGGCGCTGCGACCGCCGTTGACCGCGTGAAACACCACGCGCGCTCCCAGTCGCGCCAACTGCTGGGTGAGGTGCGGATCGGACTGCCGCGTGCAGCCGGGGTTCGCCCACAGGTCATTGCAAATGAGCGCACCCACCGTCACGCCTCCCCAGTCGAAGGTCCGGAGCGGCGACACAGCATAGTCGTTGATCTCGCCCTTCGGGGGGTCCTCCAGGGAACCGCAGGTGAGAATCTTGGAATGAAATCCCAGAAACTCCCCTGACCCGGCGTAGAACCGCACCTGGTTGTAGCATCGTCCATCCCCGGGCTCGACAAAGCACGTGCCGAGCGCCAGCCCGACGTGCGCCTCCCGCGCTTTGCCGAGCACGTGGGCGAGTGCCCCCCGCACCGCATCCACCTCGAAGTGCGGAGTGTAGCCGCTGAGCGACCCCTCCGGTGTCAGAAGCACATCGGCTTCCTCCGCCGCAGCAAAGGCAATCGCCCGCTCGAGCGCGGCGACATTCGCGCTGATGTCGCGGGTGACAGGCATCTGCGCCCCGGCCACTCGCAGCCGGCATGGGTTTGATGAGCTCATGAGATTCAGGATCCGGGAGAGAGGGAGGTCGCGGGCGGCAGCATCCCGCTTCCCCGTTCAGGCCTTCGGTCGCCACGGGAGAATGCGGAGGCGTTCCTGGGCCTGCGCTGCCCACGGCGAGTCGGGGAACTGTTCCAGAAGACGTTCCCAGAGAATCCGCGCACGATTTTGGTTCTGCAGACGGGTCTCGGCGACCTCCCCGGCCCGAAACAGGGCACTGGCGGACGCACCGGTGGCTCCGTCCTCGCGCACACTCTCGAGCAGGGTGCGGATCGCAAGTTCCCCCTCCCCGTCATCCGCCAGCCAGCACCCCAGCCGGTAGCGGACACCCGGGGGAAGCCGCACATCCGGGATCAGCGGGCGAAACACACGATAGGCTTCCAGCGCGGGACAGCGATGCTCGGCCCGCACCGGATGCTCGATCCCTTCCCGCGCCAGCCGGCGGGCCCCGGCGCTGTCTTCCATCGCCAGCCGGGTGGAGACGAGGGCGGCACGGACTTTGAGGTCTTCGGGACTCATCGCCAGCAGGGCGGCCCAGGCCTGGGCTGCTCCGGCGAGGTCGTTGGTCTCCGTCGCGCGCGCGGCGGCTCGTTCCAGGTACTCGGCCCGCGCCTCCCGCGGCATTCGCAGGAACTGCGCGACCCCCAGTCCGAAAGTGAAGCCCGCGAAGTGCGCCCAATGCCCGATCCCCTGCGACACTCCTGCCAGGGTGGTCAGGACGGCCTGGGAGAGAGTGTAGACGAACCAGAGGGCGAACAGCGGGGTGGCCGGGAAGGTCCAGCGCGTCGCCAGCGGGACCGACAGGCGGTCCTGTGAAAAACGGACCCACACGGCGCCGAGCACTCCCGCCACCGCTCCGGACGACCCCACCGCCATCCCTGCCGCCGGAGCGTCCGAGTAGAGATGAAAGCAGACGGCCGTCGCCCAGTGCATCAGCGACGCGAAGGCGGCCGACCCGAGATACAAGCCCAGGAACCGCAGCGATCCAATCGCCCGTTCGAGATTGGCGCCGAACAACCAGAGCGCGAGCACATTCATCCCGAGATGGGCTGCCTCGATATGAATGAAGGGTCCCACCAGCAGCCCAAAGCAATCCAGCGTGTCGGGTCGGGTCGCAAACCTCATCCAGTCGCTCCCCACGACAAGGTAGCGCCGCACAACCAGCCAGACCGCCGCCTGCGCCACAATCAGCAGGCAGGTGGCCACGGCCCGTCGCGCCTGCGGGGCCGCGACGACGGGAGCGGCGCCGGGGGAGCGCTGCGCGGGATCAGACCCCGACTTTGGGACGGGAAGCCTCCCGGACATGGCTCAGGATCGTAGAAACCAGCGTGTCGGTGGTGACGCCCTCGGCCTCCCCCTCGAAGTTGAGGAGGACACGGTGGCGAAGCGCGGGCGCGGCAACCTGCTCCACGTCTTCAAACGCAACGTTGAACCGTCCTTGCAGGAGCGCTCGGATCTTCGCCGTGAGGATGAGCGCCTGCGCACCGCGGGGGCTCGAGCCGTAACGCACAAAACGCCGCACCGTGTCCGGGGCAAACTCACTTGTCGGGTGCGTGGCGAGCATCACCTTCAATGCGTATTCCTTGACGAGATCCGCAACCGGGATCTCCCGCGCCAGACGCTGCATTTCGAGCAGTTCCTGCGGATTCAGCACCGGAAGCACTTCGGAAGTGTGGGTGCCGGTCGTGCGGTCCATGATGCCGGTGAGCTCGGCGAGGGTCGGAGAGGGCACCAGAATCTTGAACAGGAACCGGTCCAACTGCGCTTCCGGCAG
>SYMT01000212.1 GCA_005805375.1 Actinomycetota bacterium | reverse complement strand
TCTGCAAGATCATGGCGGAGATTTCCTCGGGCGCATACTGCTTCCCCATGATCTCCACGACAGCCATCCCGTTGCGACCTTCAACGATCTTGTACGGCACGAGCGTGCGCTCTTCCGTCACTTCGTCATAGCGCCGACCCATGAAGCGCTTGATCGAATAGATGGTATTCTCGGGGTTGATGACGGCCTGCCGTTTGGCCGGCGCACCCACCAACCGCTCGTCCGTCTTCGTGAACGCGACAACCGACGGAGTCGTGCGACTCCCCTCGATGTTCGGGATCACAACCGGCTCGCCCCCCTCGAGGACCGCCACCACCGAGTTGGTGGTGCCGAGATCAATGCCGACGGTCCGACCCATAGCAAATCTCCTCTTGCAAAACTGGACTATTCCAGCAGACGTCCTGGCCCGCCGCCCATCCTGGGAGGCGCCCCCACATCTTCAGGTCTCCGAGTGCAGCCAGCGGACTGCCGGAACTTTAGCTCGCACGCACTATAACCATTGAGCGTTCTAATGTCAAGTGAGGATTTCGGCCCGTCGAGCATGGATTGCGGTAGAGTAAGAAGGTAGGTATTCGTCGCCGGAGACTTCCCACGTGGCACCTGCTCGATCTCCTCAAACCACCGCTGTTCCCCGCAGCCCGGATGCCCCGCTGTGGGTATGGGCGCACCATTCGATCACCCGTCGCGCAGAAGCGATGTTTGTCCACCTCGCCGGTGTGCGCGCGGGGGCGGACATCGAGGCGGTGCATGACATGCGGGTGGGGTCCCGCCGGGTGGTAGCGGCGATGCGCGTCTTTCGCGACTGCTTTCCGACGGTGGAGTTCCGGAATCTGGCACGGGAGGCACGAGGCATCACCGACGCGCTGGGGGCCGTACGCGATCTGGACGTGCTGATCGAGCACGCGACGCTGCGCCGGCGTGACGCCGCAGACGAGGTCCACCCCGCCCTTGCCTATCTGATCGCGGTGTGGGGCGGCGACCGGCGCCGGGCCCGCCGTCCGATGCTGCGGGAGCTCGCGCGCCTGGAAAAGACTCGATATCTCGCCCGGATGGAGCAGTACCTGACTGAAGAATTCGAAGCGCATGCGGTTGGGATGGATCTGGTGCATCGGCGGGCCCGCGAAGATTCCCCGCTCCCATCCGGCGGCCGCACATCATTTCGCGAAGCAGCCCCGCTTCTGCTGGGCCTGCGCTATGCAAACCTCTACAGCTTCGAGCCGTACGTCGAGCATCCCGAGGCAACAACCGAGCTGCATGCGATGCGGATCGCCGCCAAGTGGTTCCGCTACACGATGGAACTGTTCAGCCCCGCCTATGCCGACAGCTTGAGAGAACCGCTCGAGGCAGTACGCCGCTTCCAGGAGCTGTTAGGCGACCTGCACGACAGCGATGTGCGGCTGGATTTGCTGCAAGCTGCGCGCCGGGGCACACTGAACGTGGACGCCCTGGTGGAGATCGGGGAGCTACTGCCTGATCCGATCCCGGTGGGGCTGGATCGGCTTCACGCCGACGAACAGCAATTCCGGCACGCCTGTTACCTGAGTTTTCGTGACTGCTGGCGTCTGCTTGCCGCCGATGGGTTTGCCGGGCGTTGTCGTGAACGCATCGCGAACCCGGACGCGCTGCGCACAGAGGAGTAACCCGCAATGGACCCGAACCGCAATCTCCGCCTTGCCGACATTCCGGGCCTCGGTCCGAAACGTCGTGCCGCCCTTCGCGAGGTGGGCATCGAGGACCTGCAAGGCCTGCTGGCGATGAAGGCGGCTGAACTCGCGGCCGTACAGGGTATCGGGCAGTGGCAGGCGCAGCGAATCCGCGAGGAGTTACGGGTCCGCGGCCTCCTCGTCGAAGTCGAAGCCGAGGACGGCAGTCCCGTACTCGTCGCCACCCCCCACACACAGCAGGAAGCCGACCTGGTTCAGGCCGCCGTCTCCGAACTGCAGCACCAGGCCGACGTAGAAGCGCGCATGGCAGCCGAAGTGGGTTTGCTGGAAGAAGCGCTGGCGGGCGCAGTTGCGGAGTCCGACCCCAGATTCAGCGCCGACGCTCCGCCACCGGTGCTGGACCGCACCGAGGAAACCGAACCCCCCATGCACCACAGCGAAACTCCGAATTCCGGCACAGCCGACCCGGCGCGTGAGGCCGCGGACCAGATCGCCGATTCAGACGCGGCTGATGCCGCGCCGCAGGAGCCGGACCAGGAAGCTGCCTCGGACGCCGGTCCGAAGCAAGGCGAATCGCCTCGCCGAAAGGATGGTCCGGATCACGGCGGGCGGCTGCAAGATCGCCGTGAGCAACTCCCGGACACAGCGTTGACCCTGATTGAGGCGATCCGGCAGGCAGCCGTAGCCCGCACGCTGACGCGGCAGATCACGCGCCTGTTGATTACTACCGGCGAGTTTGCCTCCACCCAGCGATCGCTGACCGGAGAACAGAAAAAGGCGGCCTCCGACGCGGTGTCCGCCACTGATCGCGCGCTCCGGCGTGCGATCGAACGCCGCGAGTTTTCACTTGCCGCGCAGAAACAACTGGCGCGGCAGATTCGCAAGCGCCGGCGCGAGCTGGAACCCCATCTGGAACCCGATTGAGCCGCACCGCTGCGGCAGGAGAGGACAAGCACACTATGCCGGTACGAGTCGGTTTTGTGGGAGCAGGCGGTATCGCCGGCGCCCACATGAATTCTCTGGAGAAGGTGGCGAACGCGCAAATCGTAGCATTTTCGGACCTGGACGAAGGCCGAGCGCAGCGTGCCGCGGCCCGCTTCGGAGCCAACGCCTACACCGACTACAGGGAGATGTTTGCGCGGGAGGAACTCCAGGCGGTCTACGTCTGTGTGCCGCCGATGGCGCATTCCGACGCAGAGATCCTCGCTGCGCAGCAGGGCATTCACCTGTTCATCGAGAAGCCTGTGGCGATCAATATCGCCAAGGCGCAGGAGATTCAGGCGGCCGTCGAGACTGCGGGGATCTTCGCGTCGGTCGGCTACCACTGGCGCTCCTATGACGTGACTGCGCAGGTGAAGCAGGAACTGGCGTCTCACACCGTCGGGATGGTGATGGGGTATTGGATCGGCGGGCTACCGGGCGTGCCGTGGTGGCGGCGGATGGACGGCTCCGGCGGACAGATGGTGGAGCAGACCACGCACATCGTGGACCTGGCGCGATACTACTGCGGCGAGATTCGCTCGGTGTACGCGACCTACGCCCTGCGCACCCTGCAGGACGTGGAGAACCTGGATGTCCCGGACGTAGGGACGATGGTCGTGGAATTCGAGAGCGGGGTGATCGGCCACATTGCAAACGGATGCCTGCTCAATCAGGGCTACACCGTCGGGCTAAACATCCTGACTCGCGATCTGGTCATCGAACAGCGGCACGGCACCGTGAAGTTCCTCCGGCGCCACGAAACCACCGAGGTGCGCACCCAGGTGAACGCCACGGTGGTGGAAGATCAGACCTTCATTGACGCGGTCGAGAGCGGCGACGGCTCCGCCATCCGGTCGCCCTATGCCGACGCAGTGCGCACGCTGGCGGTCTCGCTGGCAGGCAATCTTTCCGCACAGCGCCGGGAGCGGGTCGAGGTCGCCGAAATCCTCGGGGAGTAGCCGCCCGGGGACCTACCTGGTCCGCAGGCTGCTCACGTTGATCTTCCCCTCCATCATCAGCACAAAGAGATAGGTGGAGGGGCGGACTCCCGGCGTCCCCCCAGCGATGGGTGTGGGCTCTGCACGGATCATGGCCACACCGCCATCGGGTCGCTGGAAGAGCAATGCCGGCCGACCGGGCTGTGTTTCATCCCGCGAAATCGGCTCTCCCCAGCCAAGCTTGCGCGCCTGATCCGCGTAGAACTGCACGAATTCCGTATCCGGCATCGGCGCCGCCGTACGGAACGTCCAGAGCTCAATCCGAGTGGACTGCGGAATCACGATGCGGGCGATCATCTTCACTTTTTCCGAGACGAGTACGCTCCGCTCGATGCTCTGCAGCATTACCTGAAGCGCCGGACCCGTCACAGCGCGCGAGGGCGCGGACGCGACGGCGCCGGGCGGATGCGGCGGCCCCAGGCGAGCCAGCTTTACCTGCCGCGCCAGCGAGGTTGCCAGCGCCTTTCCCTGCTCCACCGCCTGCGTGATCGTCAAACTCCCCTGGAGCAGCACCGCGTAGGCCAACTGGTGCTGCGTGCGCTGGTTGCGGAAAAACCCCAGCACCAGGAACTGCCCCCCGCTGCGAGGCACATAAACGTTTGTCTCCTCGGTGTTCGCATCGGGATCCGCGGTTTTCTCCTCTCCGGTCGCGACCTTCACGGCGCTGAACGAAGGCTTCTGCCCGGGGGCAAGCAGGCCGCGATGGGTGTAGAGTGCCGTGTGATCGCTCCAGGTGAGACTATCGCCCACCGGACGAAACACGAGGGCCCGCACGTGGAGCAAACTGACGGGAGTTCCCGGACCGGCAGTCGCCGGCAGAGTCCCGGTCGCATCCGCCCACACCTCTGCGCCGGGCGGATAGAGCAGGTGACTCTTCTCCGCCGACTGTACCTGGAACGGCGCGACGGCCGGCGCCGGTACGGCCCAGGAGACAACAAGCACCAGGGCCATGACCAGGAAGTACTTGCTCGCGGACCGGCGGGCTCTACTTTGCATCGGAAGATGGTTGAAAGGGAGAGGAGGCAGCGTCGGCGACACCAGCGAGAAGGCGGATCGCCTCCACCGCCTCCGGCATGACTTCGCCGGCCGAGGTGGTGACCGTAGGGGCGCGGGCAGGGCCAGGCCCATCGGTGGCCTCCGTCGCGGGAACGTACAGGGCTACGTCCAACTGCGCCGTGCCGTCCGACCAGACGTGCGCTGCTGATACTACCCGGACCGGGGTCGCGGCGTCACCCCCGACGCCCTGCCCGAGGTTTCGATCTCCGGCACGGAAAGCGGACCCGGCCGGCAGGGGGACACGGGCGGCCACCGCCAAACGACGAGCCCCAGAGCGGTTCGGGAGCCGGGACGCTCGAAGTGAGGCCACATCGGGACGCGATGCCAGGGAAGCCGCCACACGTCGTCCGGTTTGCCCGGCAAGCGCCGGCACAGGCAGTGCCGGCGCCGCGACCCGGCGCCCTCCCGGCAGTCGTCGGATGGGCACATTTGCTCCGGAGATCGCCGCGTCGGGCTGGCGCACTGGAGGCTGCCTGACGGCGGCTACCCATATGCCGGGGTCGGTAGCTCGCTGCCGACCCGGACCGAGCCACACGGCGGCGAGCACGCACACCATCGCGAGCGGTGCAGCCAGCACCCATGCGGGCCGGGTCCAGCCCACTCGCGGCGGAGCAAGCCAGGGGAAGCGCGGCGAGAGGACCGGGTGGCGGGACGTGGCCGCGAGCCGTGCGGAGAATGCCGGCCAGAGATCACGCGCCGGCACCGTCGCCCCAAATTGCTCCAGCGCACGCAGCGCGCGTGCTTCCGCTTGGGCTGCCGCATCACACTCCGCGCACGCCGTCCGGTGCGCTTCCAGGGAGCGGGCTCTCGCCGGGAGGCAGGCGCCATCCCGCAGCGTCCTCTGCTCATCTCGAAACTCCGCGCACGAAACCTCCGCCGCCAGACTGGAAACGAAGCCGCTCCAGAGGTCGTTGGGTGGAGGGGAGAAGTCGAAGCTCCGATGCAGAGCGGTCAGCGCACGGGACAGACCTTCCTCAGTCGCACGGCAGGAAGCGCACTCCAGGAGATGCGCGGCGAGGGCTGTTCGCTCCTGAGATGACAGCGGCTGCTCAGGCTGCCGCACCAGCAGTTGCTCAGCTCGATTGCAGCGCACGGCTGGTCTCCGCCTGCGCAAGGAACCGATCCTTGAACAGCTTCCGCGCCCGAAAGAGGCGGGTTTTTACCTGGCTCAGGGTTAACCCCAGCACATCTGCGATTTCCTCATAGGCCATCTGCTGGAAGTGACGCAGCACCATGATGGCGCGATAGTCGGGGGGCAATGTGTTCAGCACATCGCGCACCACCTGCCGGTCCGCTTCCTGCTCCATCGCTTCGGCCGGGGAAAGTACCGGCTCCTCGTGCATGGGGGTATCGTCGTCGTGCTGAAGCTCTTCCAGGAACTGGAAACGGCTGCGCTGGCGGCGGCGGAGTTCGGTGATGCAGAGGTTCACCGCAACACGGTACAGCCAGGTGCTGAACGACGACTCGCCGCGGAACCGATGGAGGTTGCGGTGAATGCGCAGAAATGTCTCCTGAGTCACATCAGCGGCGTCTTCGTTGTTACAAAGCATCCCGACGCTCACGTTGTACACATAGGTTTGGTACTTGCGGAACAGCGCCTCGAACGCCTCAGTGTCGCCGTTTCGGCACTGTTCGAGGAGGCGCGCGTCCGGATCGCTCTCCAGCGTTGTCTCACCCGCACCCACTCGCACCGCGTGCGCCGGATTCCACATTGCCACAACCGTTCCCCCCTTTGGCGATTAGACGCCGGCGGCCGGTGCGGAGTTGCGCCGCGATCCGATTCCAGGGAGGAAGATCGGTCGAGGTGAGTGCATTGAATAGACTGGGAGTCAGGAAGCCGCGCATGCTGAAACACACGGGTCAACGAAACGCGCGAGGAACGCGCTCGGGGGGGCCGCTGCGGGCCGCTGTGGGCTTTCTGGCGTGTCTGCTTGTGGTCTCTGGAGAACACGCAATGGGACAGCCGGCCCCGCACGATCGGGTCGCCATTCAGGTACGGGAGACGCTCGGGCTGCGTCGCTTCGGGTACCCGGTCACAGTTTCCGTACCGATTCCGAGCGGAGCCGTGCGGGAAGCGCAGCAGGTGATCATTGAGCAAGAAGGTCACCCGCTGCGGGGCGTGCAGGTGGACGTGCGCTCTCGGTGGCCGGACGGGTCGTTACAGTGGCTCTGGCTTGCGTTCAACACCAGCCCGGGCCCGTTCGAGGTCCAGAATCTCGTCCTGCGCTTCGGTCCGGATGTCGCTCGCCCGGATCCGGGCGCAGGCGTGGTACGCGAGAACGCGGACAGCTTCGTGCTGCGCGACGTGTATCGCGTGCCGCGCGCGGGACCGAACTTCCTGACATCCATCCGCTACGGCGCGCGGGAGTTCCTGGCGGGACCGGCCCGGTGGTTCTGGAAAGGGAACGCCGGTGCGCCCGAGGAGGCGCTCGAAATCCGCCAGGGCCGCGTGATCAGTGCCGGACCGATCCACGCAGCGGTGGAATTGACCGGGACCGTCGGCGGCCGGGACGTCCCGTTTCGGCTGACGGTGACCCAGCCCAACTCGAAGTCGTGGTTCGATGCGACCCTGGAACTTTCGAACCCGGGCGGGGCAGACGGGCAAATCGGGCTGGTAGTCCCGTACGTCATGGAACGCCGCCCGGTCCTGTATGATTTCGGCGCCGGCAGCTGGATTTACGGGCAGTTGCGCGACGGCGGCCGCGCCATCCTGCGCATCGCTCGCGGCGGCGCCTGGAACCTGCTGGCGCCGCCGGCAACCGCTGGAAGTCCCGTGCAGGAGTACGCCGCGTCCGGTCCTCGGCAGGCGCGTGCCGAAGGTTGGGCCCACGTCATAGATGGCGCGCAGGCGGGCCGCGCCATCGGGTTCGGTTCGCCCTCGTTCATAGACTCGCGCCGTCCCTACACCGGTGAGATTGAGGTCGGGGCGGACGGCGCCACGCGCATGGTGTGGCACGCGGGCAGACGCAGTCGCCTCAAAGTCCAGGCGCTCTATCACCACGTGAGCGATCCGATCCACGTCAGCGCCGCGACAAGTCCTCCGGCGATGCTCTATCCTCTCGCAGTTGCCGTCCCTGCCGAGTGGGTAGAGACCTGCCGTGCGGGCAGAAACCCCCCGATTTTGCCCTGAGTCCGATTCCTGGCGCCGGAAACAGCCGCGCGACGCAGGACCTGGGAACAGATTCTCCCAACATATATCATGAGTAGCGTTGCGGAAGAGCCCGACCGGGCCGGATCGTCACGTGAGGGCCTGGAATGGGTCCCCTGGGCCAGACCCCGAACGAAGTTCCCGGAACGCAAGAATCGAGTGTAGAGCTACCACCATGAGTGAGAGGAGAAAACGCGGAATGTCTATGACGGAAGGGGGCAACCTGCCCGCCGTGCCTGATAGCACCACGCTGCAGTCCGACCGCGGGCGCACCACCATCGCCAACGGCGTGGTTGCGAAGATTGCGGCCCTGGCGGCGCGGGAAGTGGAGGGCGTGCGTCAGCTCGTCTCCATGGGATTGGGTCAGTCGCTCACGGCGGGGCTCGCACGGGTCACGCGCCAGGAGAACCGCGACACCGGAGTGAGCGTCGAAGTCGGCTCGCGTGAAGCCGCCGTGGATGTCCGGATCAGCGCCGACTACGGCGTCAGCATCCCGGACCTGGCGACCGCCGTGCGAAAGAACGTGATCGATCGCGTCGAGGGGATGACCGGCCTGCGGGTCAAGGAAGTCAACGTCGAGGTGCTGGATCTCTACTTCGCAAGCGACGAGCCGATCCCCGAGGCTGCTCCGCGCCGCGTGGAGTGAGTTCCGACTGATTGTGTTGGGACGCCCGTGCATCCGTGCGGGTGTCCCAGTACGATCTGGAAGGCCCGCAAATGCAAGGCCCAACTCGTCTCCTCGCGCTGCTGCTCACCCTGGTGTGCCTGGGGGCGGCCACATTCGTGCTTTGTGCTGCACTGGGGTTGTACCCGTCCAGCCAGATCGCCGGGCTCGGCATCTTGCGCACCTGGGCTGAGCAACTCAACCGGTTGGCGACCGAGCAGTCACTGCTCATCTACGGGGGAGTGGCCGTGTCGGGAGCCCTGGGCCTGGTTGCGGCGCGCGGCGCATTCGGCAACTCCGATCGCGATGGGACGCTGGTCATCCAACAACGGGATCTCGGCTCTACGAGTGTGTCGCTGGTCGGCCTGCGTCGCCTGGCCGTTCATGTTGCCGACGATATTCCCGGGTTGGAGCGAGTCGCCAACGTCGAGGCGCGGGTGAAACGAAAGCGCGTGAGTTTTCACTATGCCCTCCTCGTCAAGCCGGACGCCAACGTCCTTCGACTGGAGGAGGAACTCCGTACTCGACTGGTCACTGCCATCGAGAACCACATCGGCCAACCCCGGCAGGAGACTCGTGTGGACGTCCATAC
This sequence comes from Actinomycetota bacterium, assembly GCA_005805375.1. Taxonomy (GTDB): domain Bacteria; phylum Armatimonadota; class SYMT01; order SYMT01; family SYMT01; genus SYMT01. The sequence goes on along the minus strand of SYMT01000212.1, from coordinate 8,872 downwards.
CCGGGTCGCCTCCAAAGACCTCGCAAGAAAGCGTGTCCGATGATCGAACTTCGACTGAAGCACGTGTGTGCCCTCCTGGCGATCTTCTTCGGATGGGTTGCCCTTCGCTACGGCTTTAAAGAAGCCGTATTTATCGGCGCGCTCGGCGCACTCGGCTGGTTCGTGGGACGCTTCCTCGAAGGGGAGGTGGACCTGCCGATCTTGCATCGCTCCCGCCGCGACTTTACCGACATCGAGTAGGACTTGCGGGGAAACTCGCCTGCTGACATTGCCGGACCGAGCCGAAACACTCAGTGAAGCTGGTGCAGCGCATCTGTTCCGGACCGGGTAAAAAGAGAGTACCGGGGGAAATTCGCCCGGCATCCGCTTCAGGAGTGCCCCTTTGGGGTCGGGGCGACCGGCACCTCCCGGAAACTCGGAGAGGGAATTCGGGCGCTCAGAGTGCATTGTATGCTGTGCGGCGTTTCTTCGGACGCGCCATCACAATGACGGTTCGGCGTCCGGCCGAGCCCAACAGCGAGCCGGCAGCATCCGGGGCAGGCATTCTGCACCGGCCGTAGCGTGCGCCCTGCGTGCGCCGCGGTCCCGCTGTCCGCCGAGGACGTACGAATGGCAGTCGAGGAGAGCCGAGGGAAGGCCGCCCGCAATGGGGCGCCCGCCGAATTGCAAGCAATTCAGCTCTCGGAGTCCGTGCAGACGCAGATCCGTGAGCACCTGGAAAGCGGTGAGACGCTTCAGGTCGCCGCCGAGACCGACATGGTCCTTCCGGGGGCATTCGGCACTTCCTATCTCGTCGCGACGAACCGACGGATCTGTGTGTTCTCCCCGAACGGGCAGGGGCTTGTTCAGAAGGCCAGCCTGGCATTGGAGAACACCATCCGGCTGGAGCAGCGAGATGGTTTGGGGAGTAGCCTGCTTCAGGCCTGTACCGCCGAAGGCGCCATCCCCCTGATCCGCTATACCGAGGCGTGCCAGGCGGCGATTGAGAGCGCCACGGAGCGGCTCAAGGCCCTCCTCCCGGAGGAGGATCGCCAGGAACGGGAAGACCGTTACCACGGCGAGGCCTATGAGCGCAAGCTGAGGCAGCGGACCATTCCGTGCCCCAAGTGCGCCAAGCCGATGCCGCGCTGGATGCAGCTCTGCCCGGACTGTGTGGACAAACGGCAGCTCCTCGCGCGGCTGATTCAGCGCTCGCGGATGTACGCGCGGCCCATCTTCCAGACGTTTTTGCTCACCGCGATCCTCCGTTTTTGCGCCATCTATCCCGCCGAACTGCAGCGCTCCCTCGTGGATGACGTCTTGAAAGTCAAGGCGACCGGATTCCAGGTGCTCCAGGTGCATACCGACAAGCTCATCTGGGTCATGGGGATCCTCGCGGTTGTGCGCATCGTGCAGGCGGTGGTGAGCGGCTGGCAGCAGTACATCATGACCTGGCTGGGCGAGAAGGTAACCAACGACCTCCGCCTGGACATCTACACCCACTTGCAGAAGTTGGGCGTGAACTACTACGACCAAAAGGAAACCGGCTGGATTATGGACCGTGTCACGGGGGACACGGCCACCCTCCAAGGGTTCATGACGGACACGCTCCAGCGCACGGTGGTGAACGTGGTCACCCTCATCGTGATCGCCGTCATGATGTTCCAGAGCAACGCTTTGCTGGCGTTTCTCGCGCTGATTCCGGCGCCCATCGTCTGCATCATGAGCTCGTTCTTCATGCACCGGACGCACAAGATCTGGCACTGGGCCTGGCGCCGCCGGTCGCGCATGTTCGCCCTGCTCTCCAATGTGCTTCCCGGTGTGCGGGTCGTGAAGGCGTTCGTCCAGGAAGATCGCGAGTTCGATCGCTTCGAGAAGCAGAGTATGGAGTACATGGATGCGCGTGTGGACGCGGCCCGCACGTTCGCGGGTTTCAGCCGGGACACGCAGCTCATCATGGCGCTCTCAACACTGGCTATCTGGGGCTACGGCGGCTACCTTGCCCTCCTGCAAGATGCCGGCATCCGCAGCACCGGGGTGACCATCGGCGTGCTGGTCATGTTCATGACCCTCGTAGCGCAGTTCTACTCGCCGCTGCAGGAGCTCACGAACATGAGTCAGCAGCTTCAGCAGGCCGCCACCGCCGGCCAGCGCGTGTTCGAGGTGCTTGACACCAACCCGGATATGACGGACGACTCCGACGCGGTGGAATTGGACTCCATTGCCGGAAAGGTCGAGTTTGACCACGTGACCTTCAGTTACGACGAGCGCCGCCCGGTGCTGAAGGACATCACGTTCACCGCCGAGCCCGGCCAGATGATCGGTCTGGTAGGGCCGTCCGGCGCCGGGAAAAGCACGACGATCAATCTCATCTGCCGGTTCTACGATGCGACCAGTGGGACGGTCCGAGTGGACGGGCACGATGTGCGGGACATCTCACTCCGGTCGCTGCGCCGACAGATCGGCATCGTGCTGCAGGAGCCCTTTCTGTTCCACGGCACCATCGCCGATAACATTGCCTACGGGTGTCCGGATGCACCGATGGAAGACATCATGCGGGCCGCCAAGGCGGCAAACGCACATGACTTCATCTTGCGTTTCCCGGACGGCTACGACTCGATGGTGGGTGAACGCGGCGCGCGGCTCTCCGGGGGTGAACGCCAGCGGATCTCCATCGCCCGTGCCATCTTGAAGAACCCGCGCATCCTCATCCTGGACGAAGCGACCTCGTCGGTGGACGTTGAGACCGAGAAGCAGATCCAGGAGGCGATCGGCCGCCTCGTTCAGGGCCGCACGACCTTCGCCATCGCCCACCGGCTGAGCACCCTGCAAAACGCCAACAAGTTGCTGGTGCTGGAGAAGGGGCGGCTGGCGGAACAGGGGACGCACCAGGAGTTGCTGGCGATGGAAAGCGGCGTGTTCCGGCGCCTGGTAGACATCCAGAAGGAGCTCGCGGAAGTCGTGGGGGTCGGAGGCTGAACATGCACCACGGCACGCAGAAGGGGGACCTCCGAATCTTCGATTCGCGCAAGATCCGCTTGCGCCTGGATCGGGACAACCGGCTCCAGCTCGAAATCGGGATTGAGGAGCGGCACGGTCCCGTGACGATTGTGCGGAGCCTGCCGCTCACGCAAGCCGATCGCTTCCTTTCCCTACAGGACGAAGAAGGGGAAGAGATCGGCTTAATCCGGGATCTCAATGAACTGGACCCTGAGAGCCAGAAGGCAGTCACTGCCGAATTGGAGCTGGGGTACCTGCAGCCGCAGGTGACGGCCATCGAGAAAGTGGATGCCCGCCATGGGGTGATCACCTGGCACCTGGTCACCGACATGGGGCCACGCGTGATTCACGTCCGAGATCGGTCTCACATCCGTACCCTTCCCGGCGGGCGCACAATCCTCACGGACATCCACGAGGGGAAGTACGAAATCCCTCCCCTCGACCAGCTCGACGCGAAGAGTCGCGGCTGGTTGGAAATCGAAACGTAGGCCGGAACCCTCGGCCCGGGGCGGGACATCCGCCCTGCGCCTCCAATGGCTGTGGTCCGGCGCCTATGGTAGGGGCATCTCTTTTCTTTGCAGCCCGGCAATATCGGGCTGCAGGATCTTCATACCGATGAAGCGCTTCGGCGCTCGCATCAGGTACGTGCGCAGCGGTTCCTCCACCACCTTCTTTCGGGTCTGACTCGCGTGCCGGAGTATCACAACGCCCTCTTTCCGGAACAGAAACCCGAGGTGTCCCGCAACGATGTCCGGCCGATCCAGCACGAACAGGGCGATGGCGCCATGCGGCAGACGATTCGCCTCGCGCATCGCGGACGCACGCGGCAGGTAGCCGGTCTGCACATCTTGAGCCCGAATAGGGGAGAGCGCGGCGTCCGTTCCGCGGCTGGCTAGAAAGTGGGGCAAGTCAATGCGCCGCCGGTCCACCCGCAGCGGCGCGTGCAGCCGGCCCGTGATATCGCGCACCGGCCAGGGGCTCTGCAGCCAGTCCGGGTCGCAGTAGTGGTAGCGATTCTCCAGCCGAACGATGCCGTTCCGGTACCGCAGCCTGCGAATCCGGACCGCAAACTCGGACAGCGATGTGGAGAGCGCCTCCGCCATCACCTGCTCGACGTAGGTCTGGCAGTCCACGCAGTCCGGGCGCGCGATCGGGTCTGGATCGGGCCCCGTGCCTTCCCCCAGACAATCCAATCGGTAAGGCACGCCCAGATAGCGGCGGCTGATCCGATCCAGCCGGTCAGGACTGACGGCATCCGGGGGCGCTTTCCAGGCACCCGGCGCGGCTGCACGGGGAGCACGCCCGGGAGCCTGATCCGAAAACTGTGCTCGGGCCGCGAGCGTCGTGGAACAAGTGATCGCGGCAAGGAGAGCGGGCACGGCCGGTGACGCTCCCCTCCTTCTCCCGGCCGGACTGAAGGGACGAGGGACCCGTCGCCCGGACTCGCTCAACCGCATGCTCATTCAAGATCCCTCTGGCGCCGTGCCCGTTCGGCGAGCCGGCGCAGACGCGCGACAATCTCGGGGTGGTCCGCCGCGACATTCCGCTGCTCGGTCGGATCGCTTTCCAGGTCGTACAGCGCCGGCGGCAAACCCGGATCCGGTCCGCGGAGCCCCGGATAGGTGCTCGGATGCGCCTGTTCGTACGGCGCGAGAAGGCGCACCCCGTCCGGCGCACGGGGGTCGCGATACGGTTCGTCCGGCTGCCAGACGCGGTTCTGCGCCGGTCCGCTCGGCGGCGTCAGCAGTAGTTTCCACCTGCCCAGGCGAACCGCGGCCAGTCCCTGCGCGTTGGTGATGAAAATGGGCCGTTCCGGGATCCGGCTCCCGGCCCGGAGCCGGGGGAGCAGATCCACGCCATCCATGATTCGTCCTGCCGGCGCCTCGATGCCTGCCGCCCCCAGTGCGGTCGCGAACAGGTCGGGCAGCGAGCCCGGATCGGCAATGACCTGGCCCGCCGGGATCTTGCCGGGCCAGCGCATCAGCAGCGGCTCGCGCACGCCGCCCTCCCACGCCACGCCCTTCATCCCCCGCAGGCCGCCGGAACTGCCCCCATACCAGGGTCCGTTGTCGCTGGTGAAGCAGATGAGGGTGTTGTCGTCCAGGCCCAGCGATCGCACGCGATCCAGCACCCGCCCGACGTTTGCGTCCAACTCAGAGATCACATCGCCATACAATCCGTCGCCGGATTTCTTGTAGAACTCCTCTGAGGCTGCCAGCGGCTTGTGCGGCATGGCATGGGGGAAGTAGAGGAAGAACGGGCTCTCCCGGTGGCGCTCAATGAACGACAGGGCCCGATCGGTGTAGCGCCGGGTGAGTGTCGCCTGGACCACCGGATACTCGATTACCCGATCTCCGTCTATCAGCTCCACCCGATGCATGTCGTTGCTGTACAGGATGCCCAGATACTGGTCGAATCCGCGCTGCAGGGGCCGAAATGGAGGGCGGTGGCCCAGATGCCACTTCCCGATGCACGCAGTACGGTACCCTGCTGAGCGGAAGAGGTCACCCAGCGTGCGTTCGCTCTGTGGGAGCCCGAGCGCGTCCAGTTCCGGACGCCCGGCCGGGTCCGCAATCGGCAGCGGGTTGCCGGTAAAGCCGTACCGGAACGGATACCGTCCAGTGAGCAGGGCGGCCCGCGAGGGCGCGCAGTAGGGACACGCGGCGTAGAACTGGGTGAAGCGGGCGCCCTCTCGCGCCATCCGATCCAGATTCGGGGTGCGGAATTTCGGGTGGCCGTAGCAGCCCAGGTCGCCCCAGCCCAGATCGTCCGCGAGAAACAGGATCACGTTCGGCCGGCGAGGGGCCGACTCCTCGCGGGCCGCGGCCGGCGCCCACCAGGCCAGCGCCGCGCAGATGAGCAGCACGAGCAGCCCCGCCTGCGGACGAGGCCTCGGGCGCCCGGGCAGCCGAGGCGGCCACCGTGCGCCGGTCTCACTCATTGCGCCCGACCTCCACGTACTCCACGCCGGCCGTAGCGGTTCCCGTCGCCAGCCAGGCTTCCAGTCGGGCGGGCCCGCGCGGAAGGATCACATTTCGCAGGGTGTACCGCTCAGCGCCGGCAGGCACGTCGCGACGCTCCTCGATGCCTCCCAGACGCACGACCGCCTCCCGTTGCACGTTCGCGACCCCGAAGCGAAACGTGATTCGGTACCGTGCGGCGCGTTCCACCTCCACTTCCCAGTGGCCCAGCGAGTCGGCAGCCCATCCGGCGCGCGGCCCGCGCCAGTCTTGCCGCGTGAGGGTCACCGGATTCTCGCGGCGCGAGCCGAGGTGGATGCGCGGCGGGTCGTACCCCCGTTCTGCGCTGACTTCGCGATACCAGGCCCGGTACTCCCCGCGCAGGCGTGCGACGACCTCGGGGTGCGTCGCTGCCACATCGCGCGCCTCGCCCGGATCGGCCGCCAGGTCGTAGAGTTCCTGGCCGTTGACGAGTTTCCAGCGCGCCGTCCGCGCTGCGGCGGAACGGAACGGTTCCGGCCGGTCCCCCCGGTGCCACTGAAAGAAAAGCGTGCGATCCGGCCAGGTCGGGTTCCCGCCCCTAAGCAACGGCAGCAGGCTGCGACCATCCAGCTTCACCCCGACCGGCGGGGGCACGCGGCACGCATCGAGCAACGTGGGGAACAGGTCGAGATGCGCCGCCATCCGGTCCACTTTTGCAGGCGACAGCGTCCCGGTCCATCTCACGAAGCAGGGCACATGGATGCCGCCCTCGTACACGGCCCCCTTGAGTCCGCGAAACCCCGCCACGTAGCGTCGCTGCTGCGGCCCGTTGTCGGTGAGGAATACCACGATCGTGTCGCGCTCCAGTCCCAGTTCGCGCACCCGCCCGAGTACCCGCCCCACGTTTTCGTCTACCTGCGTCACCATCGCGTAGACCTTCGCGGTGACTTCATCCAGGCCCGCGGCACGGTACGGGGCCACCCGGGTGTCGTCCACTTCCAGCGGTGTGTGGGGGGCATTGTAGGGGACATAAGCGAAGAACGGACGGCGCCGGTTCCGCGAAATGAAACGCAGCGCCGCGTCCGTGAACAACTCCGTGCAATAGCCCTCGAACGACTGCGCCCGTCCGTTCTCCAACAGCACCGGGTCCTGATAGTGATTGCCGGGGGGATCGGAGGGCTGGGTCAGACCGCCGCCGGTGCAAACGAGCGCTTCCTGAAACCCCTGATCTAACGCCCGCAGCGGGTAGTTGTCGCCCAGGTGCCACTTGCCGAAGATACCCGTGCGGTAGCCCGCATCACGAAACACTTCGGCGAGGGTGACTTCCGCGGGGTCCATCAGCGCGCGGCCCAGGAACGTATCCACCACTCGGGTGCGGTAGGAGTATCGTCCCGTCATCAGGCTGGCGCGGGTGGGAGCGCACACGGGATTCACACAGAACTGGGTAAACTGCACGCTCTCGCGCCCGAGTTGATCCAGATGCGGCGTGCGGATTTTCTCATTGCCGTGCAGTCCGAGATCGCCGTAGCCCTGATCGTCCGTGATGAAAACCAGCACGTTCGGACGGCGGTCCCGACCCGCGGAGGGTAGCGCGAGAAGTGCAGCAGCGACGAGTAGGAGCAGCAGGAACTGTGGACGTGTCATCGTGAGGAAAAGCCGGTGGGCGAGGGGCCAGACGGGATCGAATGGGTTGTCATGCCCATTGTAGCACCGTGTGGAGACACCGGCGCGGCGCACCCATTCCGGACCCGCAGCGAACGCAATCAAGTTTGGAACGTAGATGCCAGAGAATCTTGCAATCGGGATCACTCGTTCCCATTCCCTGCACGGCAGCAGCACCAGCCCTGTGGAGTCCGGCAACTCCGATTGCCGGTCCAGACCAGCACAACGTACCCGAGCCACGCACGTAAGTAAGTGGACCCACCCAGCGCAACCCATTCACTGAACGGCAGCAGAACCAGCCCTATGGAGTCCGGCAACTCCGATTGCCGATCCAGACGTCGTGCTCCCCGGCGCGATGGGCGCCCTGCGGCGCACGGTGCTCCTCTGCACAGCGATGGTTCACCGCTTCGGTGATCTGAACCCGGGCGCCCTGACGCTCGCAAACGACGAAGATGCTGCCGGCCCACTCGGGGAGCGACCGGTCGAGCCGCTCCACCTTCCCGTGAGAGCAATGATGATCGGGCTTGATGTGCCGATGCTCGAGCCTGCGGGCGGCGCATCCAGTCGGAAAACGCCCCGCTGGGGGCACCAGGCCCGTACCGGCAATCGGAGTTGCCGCACTCCACAGGGCGGCGCGCGTCGCTATCACCGAGGCGGGGGAAACGAGGGGTCGGATAGCGAACTGTGTCCTGTCAGACGTTGCCCTCGCGTGTGGCTGGGCGGCGGCATTCCAGTCGCTCCAGAGGGCCGGAGGTATGACCCAAGCCTGTGCGCCGCACCCCTCACCGGATCCGCGACGGGCGGATGCTGGATCTCGTCTTCCACCTGCCGCCGGGGCCCTCCCTGATATCCGGAGCCATCCCGAAGACTCCAGGGATGTACTGGCTGGAGATCGGCGGCGCCGGGATTCCGGGGCCCGCGGAGTACCGGATCATGACGCTGGCGGCAACCCGATAGCCATTGAGGCGGCGAGCGACACTCAGCGAAATGCGGTGGGGGTCAGGCCGCACCGCGCACCTGTATTCCCGCGCCCCGACTACGGAGGCACTCCCGCAGACAACTCGATTCAGAAAAGTGCGCACGCACGGCGCCCTTCGCATCGGCAAACGGAGTTGCCGGACTCCACATCGGCGGGCGGTCCCGATACGGGCGGGCGGGCGCCGGAAGGCGGCAAACGGAGTTGCCGGACTCCACATCGGCGGGCGGTCCCGATACGGGCGGGCGGGCGCCGGAAGGCGGCAAACGGAGTTGCCGGACTCCACATCGGCGGGCGGTCCCGATACGGGCGG
>SYMT01000211.1 GCA_005805375.1 Actinomycetota bacterium | reverse complement strand
GGTCCGCCTCCACCTCTGGGAGGGGCTGAATTATGCAGGGTCGTCTGTGGCGACCGATTCCTGCCTAATTCCCCGGAACCTGCTCCAGGGGCTGCGCATGGCGGCGTGTTACGCCCCCTGATTTTGGCCAAAGTCCAGTCCCAGGGCACTTCGCCTGATGCTACGCCACACCGGACCCGAAAGGGAGTGCCGAGACGGTTGTACTGGAGGTTGAACGCTGGCAACTCGCTCTGGATCCGCCGCGCAGATCGCAGCGCGGTGTGCTCGTCCGCGAACGCCGCCATCACTCCGTCCGCGCCGGCACTTTGCACCAGCCCGCCGCACGTCCGAATCCGATCCTCGATCCAGACCCGGTACTGCCCAAACGAGTATTCCACCGCCAGAGCGTCGCCGGTCACCTTCATCTCCGTGGATCCCACGACATCAATGCTGAGAAACGTCCGCCGAACCCGTGTCTGTTCCAATTGGCGCTGGAGGGAAAAGAGCGTCTCCAGAAGCTGGGCTCGGGGGAGGCGCTCGGGCACAACCGGGCTGACCGGGGGCTTCTGTGCCCCCTTCAGCGCTCCCAGGCGCGCAGAGAGGAAGACCCCAAGGCCGATATAGATTCCCCAGCCGAGGAAGAACATCTCGGGGCCCGTGGAGCGAATCAGAAGGAACGGGATGGTCCACCCCGCCGACCACCATGCTTTTGAGACGGCGCTGAGAAGGCCGGGATCGGTCCGGGGCAGGACTACCGGCGACGACGAGCGCTGCTTTCGCGGCGGCTCCATCCGTGCGATCGCCTCCTGCATGAAGCTTGGGTCAAGCCCGACCTCGGCGCCGATCTCAGTGATCTCGCGCGCGGAGAGCGTGTCCTGGCGGCAGCGCTGCAATTGCTGCGCCAGGCGGGTCACGCGGACGAGTGTCTCGCGGTCGTAGCGCGGCTCCTGTTCGGGGGCCGGGGGCACGGATGAGAGCCCCTCGGCTTCCCCTTCGGGAGCCGAATGCCCCCACTCCCGGCGCCGCTCCCGGGTTTCCGCGTTTTCTCGGTTTCCCTTGCCCATCCCGCACCTCCCGTGCCGGCGCCGTGGAGTTGCACCCGCCTGCACCCCAGACAAGAACTGAAACGGGTGCGTGTCCGTATCGGCGTGTGCGCCGGAGGCCCGGACCGCCTCTCAACTCTAGTAGAAACACCGCAAATCCGCTGCCTTGAAGCCGGGGGCCCGGACCGCGTCCATGATCTCCGCCTCACGGCTGAGAATCGTATCCGCAGCGTCCGGGATCCGGTCGGCGATTTCGAGCGGGATGACCACCACTCCGTTCACGTCCGCATGGAGAAGATCACCCGGTCGTACCTCCACACGACCCAGGCGAACCGGCCCGCTCACCGCGTGGAACTTGATCTGGCCGTGAGAGACGATGACACCCGCGGCATGATACTGGAACCCGAGCGCGTGCACCTGGTCAATGTCCCGCACGGCGCCGTTGGTGATGCACCCGAGCGCGCCCAGGCTCTGCATCACTGTTGCCATCACCTCGCCGACCAACGCGGCCTGCATCGGCCAGAGCGGGTGATCCTCAATCACACAGACTGCCGGCTTCGGGCTGGTCTCCATCGCCTGGGTAAACGACAGCCAGCCATCCCGCCAGCTCGTCTCCCCGACCTCGCGCGGACCCATCACTGCCGTAACCGCGTAGCCGAGCAGCACACCCTGCTCGGGGAATAGACAGCGGATTTCGGGGCCGGTGTAGCCTGCGGTGTCCGGTCGTACCGCGAACTTCTCAATCGCGTTGGCGATCGTGGGGCTGTCGTAGGTCTTCAGGCGTTCCAGGGTCTCAATTGAAATCGTGCTCATTCGTCCTCTATCGTCGGTCTGACTTCTCCGCGCTCCAGTTCTCCCACAGTTCCCGGGTGCGTGCAACGATCTCGGGACCGCCCCGCAGCATCTTGCTGGTCTCCGGGTCCAGCCGCGCCTCCGTCTGCCCGACCAGTTGGTCGCGGACTCCGCGCATGATGTACTGGTAGCTTCTCACGAGGAACCGACCGCGATCGGTTTCCAGGTAAAAGTAGAAGCCGCGGCGCTTTCGCTCTTGCCGAACGCCCGCCCAGGATTCGACGGGCTCGAGGGCCTCGCCCTGGATCCACTCATCCGGGATCACCGGGTCGAAGGGCAGACCGTGGAGATGGGCGTGAGGGACTTCCTGGCGCCGGGCTCCGTTCTCATAGAACGCAGCCCGGCCGAAGTGGATGTGCAGGAAGCGCCGCAACTGGTGCTGGGCCTCCTCGAATTCCGGCAGCCACTTTGCGGGCGCGTGCATGTGGCTGGGCATGTGCTCCTTCGTCACCAGCAGCACATGCCCGGCGCAACGCGGGAAGCCGTCCGGCACGATGCGGTAGTGCTCGCTCTCCCACAGGACGGTGTCCGCGAAACCAGGGCGGCAGAAAGCGCAGTCTTTGCTACTTGTCACTGCACGCGAGTGGCGATACCAGATTCCCGTCGGCGTCGAAGACCATCGGCGCGGCGGTGGGACTGATTTCCAGGTGCGAGTGTGCACGCGCTTCTTCGAGCAGGCCGGGGCTGATCCAGATTTCGCCCACATCCAGGGTGTTGCGGATCAGAACCAGTTTCAGCGTGTCCGGCGTCCAGCGTACCGCCGTCTTCACAGCAGCGCGGAGGCAGGCGAGATCGTTCTCCATCACGACCGGCAGCATGGCTCCCGCCAGATGTGAGGCGGTCATGCAGTTGACATAGGTCGAGGGGAGGTCAATCTTCTGAAGCACCCGCAGGGACATCAGATCCGCCAGCCCGATGCCGGAGGCGTTCCCATGCGTTTCCGGGGTCAGGTCGAGCACGGCGATGTGCTGCACCGTCGGGTGGTCGGTGTACGCGGGACCGTTGCTGCGCACGAACCGCCCTGCCACGTTCGGGTCGAGACCGCTGCCGCTGATGTTCTTTCCGATCTGCTGAATCACGAGTACGTGGATCAGGTCGAAAGGCAGGCTCGGCATCAGCGAGCGTGCCTCGGTGAGCAATTCCTGCTCCCGTTCTTCCAGCCCCGCTGCCGGCACGGCCTCGATACGTGCCGGCTCGTCATAGCCGTTTTCCACTACCGCGAGGCCGAAGCGCACCCGCCCGGTCGCCAGCACTGCCCGAGCCGCCGCGGGGATCAGTTCGGTGAACTGGTCCATTCCCCGCGCGTGCAGGGTGTCCGCCCCCTTCTGCTTGCCCAGGCCGATGGTGAGCATCTTCATCAGCCCGCTCTCGATGGGGCCGCGGAACCCGGTGTGCGGTTTCACGCGCCCAATCGGGATGATCCCGTCCGCATCCAGCGCATCCCTGGAGGCATAGACCGGCACGCCATCCATCACCTGGCCGATCTCCACTACATCCAGAGAAGAGACAATCGGTGCACCCATCGTCTCCGGCGTGATGTTGTAGTTCGCAAGGACTTCCAACTGACCCTCGGGGGTCGCGCCGCCGTGGCTTCCCATGGCCGGGATGAGGAACGGCTCCGCCTGGAGCGCTTTCAACTCGCGCACCACAGCGCGGACAATGGTCGCAATATGGGCGATACCCCGACTCCCCCCCAGTAGACAGATGCGCTCGCCGGGCCGCACCTGCGCCTGGATCTCCGGTCGCTGAAACTCGGCGTGAATCGCCGCGTCGAGGTCCGCGATCTGCGGGCGGGGGAAGTGCTGGTGCACCAGATGCAGGGGAGGCAACTCCAGTTCCGCGATGCCGCTGGAGAGGCCGGGGCCCAGGCGACTGGAGAGATCAATGAGCTTGTGGCTCCAGGGCAGCAGCGTATCCATTCACTTCTCCTCGGCGTAGTGTCGAACTCCCAGAAACGTTCCGGTCCCGGCCCGGGAGTTCCTGCCTCTTGCGGCCGGGCCGGCGGCCGATCAGAGTACAAACTCGGTGCGGACTCCGCGGCAGTCCATTTCGAACTCGAGCACGTCAATCGGCGGACGGGAATGGTGCCAGCGAAGGCCGTGGTGCGTCGCCCCCCCCATCCGGTCGAGCAAGCAGGGACCAAACACAGCGTCCATCGGCTGCCGCGTATACACCTCGGTAGCCGTCACTCCACTCCAGTCTACACCGAGGCCGTGCAGACGACGCTCCATGATGCGCATGACATGCTGGGCCTTTTCCTGAAGTGCTTCCGGTGAGGTTTCATCAGCCCGTATCACCGGCGCCTCCAGCAACGACCCGGGCCCCAGCTCCCCTGCTCCCGCCACGACGAATGTGTCGGGGGTATCCTCCTCGGCCGGCATCGTGAGCGCAAAGGCGTACAGCGACGGCTATGCCGGCGGGTTCCACATGGGCGCCACGTTGGTCCGGGCAATCGGGTTCTTTCCTTCGACCAGCAATCCCCACTCATCCAGCACCGCGCAGTAGCCCTGGTTGAAGTCAATGAACCCCTGCCGGGTGAACGGTGTGGGAGAACGGAGTGCGATGGCGCATAGTGCCGACCGTTCGCGCCCGGCGGCTTGAAGATAGGCGTCCACCCGCGCAAATCCGGCCTGCCACGGCACGGGACTATGTAGCGTGATGAAGCAGATTTCGTACCCCGGATCGGCGCGCACACCGCTGGAATAGGGTTCGATACCGGTCAGGAAGTGGTAATTGCCACGGGTGTTAGGGAGCAGTTCCATGGTTGCCGTTTCTACGAGCCCGCGAGGGCCAATGGAAGGAGAAGGCGGGGCGACACACACCACGAGCCAGGTCGGCTATCCGGCAGCCGGATCCGTGAGTTCTTTCTCGAAATCCGCAGTGCTCCCCACCCGCATCGCTGTCAGCAGTAACGCGTTCAGTGCCTCCGGCGCCTGCACTGCCTCCACACGCGCTTCCAGCGCCTGCGGAAAATGAGGAAACTTCTGCCGCAACAGCATTAGCAACGTCTGCGCCAGCACTTGCCGGGTAACTTCCTGCGTGACTTCGGTAGTGACCTGCTGGGTGACCTGCTGGGTGACCTGCTGGGTGACCTGCTGGGTGACCTCGTCTCGCACCAGCGGAGTGAGTTCCTCACGAAGTTGGGGACCCAGGCGTGCCACCACCTTGCGCTCCCACGGGGAGTAGAGTTCTTCCAGTTTCCCTTTCGACATCTCGTGCACCTCTGCCTCGTACTGCTGGGCCTCGGGCGGAGGTAGTACCACCAGCCAGTCGAGAAAGACCATCAGGTCATCAATCTGGTCGCGAGCAAAGCCCCGGTCATACAGCCCGCGGGTGACTTGCAGCTTCCACGTCAGCCAGTCCGCCGCCCTGCTGCCCCTCCCGAACGTGTCCAGATGGAAGCAGAACATTGTCGCCAGCAGATCGCCTTTGCCTGCCGACTCCCGCAGGTCTCGTTCCAGATCGAGCAACTTGGCCACCCGAAAGCGTACGAGGGTGCCCATCCCCCAGCGTTCCCATCCGTGCTCCGTCGGCCGCCAGTTCGGGTCGTCATCCCCCAGGATGCCAAGGCTGTACACTTCAACACGGTGCTTGTCAAAAATTCGAGACTGATAGACGCGCATCCTCAGAGGGAAGAGTTCTTGCTTCTGTGCCTGGAACTCGATGTGGACAAGTACCACCACCGCGGCGCCGTCTCGGAGCCAGAACTGTACAAGTTTGTCCACCGCGCCCTTGCGGGGGCGCAGGCCTCTGGAAACCTGGTTCATCTCCTCTTCCAGGAACGTGAACCCACGCTCCCAGGCAATGTCTGCGGCAACATCCGGGTACAGCAACTCCATGAGTAGCCGGAGGAAGGTTGTGATCAGCCACTTCCATGCCGCATCGTAATCGAGCTTGACCTCGGGTCTGGTGCGCCGGGGCATTACCGCAGGTGTGGGAAGAGTAGCATGCTTACGGGCATTCTACGTCAACCCGGGGGGGTGCCGTCAAGCGCCGAGGAGCGTCAAAAGGCCCTGGATCTCGCTTTCGCACGGATGCCCGCAGGTGTCGTGGGGAGGCTGCGCCGGATCTGGAGTTCGTCTACCCAGATGGGCGAGCATCGAGCGGCGAATTCCTGGAGACCGGGTTCGAGGGGAGCCTTCGGAACCTGCGGGTGGTGGAGAAGAATCACTCCGTCCGAGTCAAGAAGCAATCGAAGGCTACACTCACCCAACCCCGGGACGGGGACGCGTGCGCCCCTCTGCACCGAGCATCCCGCGCCTTCCAGGTCCTCGTGGAGCACATCGTACGCGCGATCCATGCGCCTGCGCGGGAGCGACAGAGTGGTGCCCTGCGTCAGGGGGTGCAACACAGGGCGATTCAATTGTCTGGGATCCCGAGCAAGCGCAGCGACTCAAGCGGATTCGCGGCCAGACGGCGGAGTTCCCGGGCGATATGCGTGACCCCTTCCAGGCGGAGCCGGCTGAGGACCACGGTCCGACACAACGCCAGGGTGTGCGCGCTCTTCCCCGTCCGCACCACGCCCGCGTCTTCTTGGAGCGGCACATCCCGCACCCAGTGACTCCGGTTCTCGATCTGCCAGTGCCCCCGGTTGAGCCGCAGGAGCTCCGTCGGTCCCGCCTGTTCCCGTCGAGGCTGGTAATCCCGAACGCCACTTCCTCCCGCCAGTCCTGCTTCCGGGGACGCCAGACGCGCCGCCGCACCACAAACACCTGCCGCGCGTGC
>SYMT01000210.1 GCA_005805375.1 Actinomycetota bacterium | reverse complement strand
GGATGTGGTATCACCAGACCATCGGCCACGAGCGTTGTCCGATCGTGGATACATGGTGGCAAACGGAAACCGGCCACATGCTCATCAGTCCCTTGCCGGGGATCGTGGCGACCAAACCCGGTTCCGCCACTCGGCCGCTTCCGGGTATCGCTGCCGATGTGGTGGACGCAGAGGGGAACAGCGTCCCGTTGGGTGGGGGAGGGTATCTCGTCCTGCGCCGTCCCTGGCCCGGAATGCTGCGCACGCTCTGGGGGGATCCGGAGCGATTCCGGGAGGTCTACTGGAGCCGGTATCCTGGCATCTACTTCACCGGCGACGGAGCCAAGCGCGATGAGGACGGCTACATCTGGATCCTGGGGCGCGTGGATGACGTTATGAACGTCTCCGGACACCGGCTGAGTACGATGGAAGTCGAGAGCGCCCTGGTGGACCACCCGGCCGTCGCCGAAGCCGCGGTGATCGGCAAGAAGCATGATCTGAAGGGTGAAGTTCCGGCCGCATTCGTCACAGTCAAAGCGGGGGTGGATCCTACTCCCGCGCTGGCTGAGCAGCTCAAGGCGCACGTGGTCCACAAGATCGGCGCCATTGCCCGGCCGGACGCAATCCTCTTCACCGCAGAGTTGCCGAAGACCCGGAGCGGCAAGATCATGCGCCGTCTGCTCCGCGACGTGGCGGAAGGCAGGACGCTGGGTGACACCACCACGCTGGCGGATCCGGGTGTCGTCGCCTCGCTTCGTGATCGGTACGAGCATCAGGAGAGCTGATTCGCGGGGGCGGGCGGCAGGGCCACGCGAGGAGGAAGGGTGAGCGCGGGGCAGGGGGCGTCCTGCCTTCGCGTTCACCCCACGAACCCTGGGGGAGGCCGGGCGGCGCCGGGAACCAGCCGGCGTGCCCCATTCTGGGATGCATGGTATGTGCCGGGGCACGGGCGGTGGGAACGGGTCTGTGGGGGTTCAGGGAGCCGCAGACCGCGTGTCCGGCACTGGTGGGCGGCGCGCCGGCGATGAGGCTTGCGTCCTCGCCTGTCCCTGCCGGGTACCGCTCGGCCGGCGAGATTTCGTGATAACGTACGGTCGAGACCGCAGTGTGTAGGGATGGCTCAGGGATGTTGGACGAGAACGGCGTACGGGTGTTTCAGGAACGGGGTTACGTCAGCGCAATCCCGATGTTTTCGCCGGACGAGGTAGCGGGCTTTCAGACCCATTACGAACGGTTGCTGGCGATGCTGCCCGCCGATTTGTCCATCAGCCGGGTGAATTGGTGGCACAAGCAGAACCGGACGCTGCACGATCTCTGTCTGGACCCCCGCATCCTGGATTGTGTGGAACCCCTGCTGGGACCGAATTTCTTCCTCTGGGGCTCGCAGTTCTTCAGCAAAGAACCGGTGGACGGAACCGAGGTGCCCTGGCACCAGGACTCTCACTACTGGCCACTCCAGCCCCAGCACTCGGTGACGGTGTTCATGGCATGGACGGATTGCACCCGGGAAAACGCGTGCATGCGCGTCGTCCCGGGTACTCACCGCGTGGGTCTGCTCCGGCACCACACGCGGGAAGACGGCAAGGCAGTCCTGCGCCAGGAAATTGATGCGGGCGAATTCGACCCGGAGACCGCAGTGGATCTCGAACTGTGCGCGGGTGAGGTTTCGCTGCATCACGATGCCATCGTGCATGGGTCGGGGCCGAATCTGTCATCGCGGCGGCGCGTCGGCTTTACGTGCCGGTTCTCCGCTACCGAGGTGAAGTGTGATCGGGCGGTCTGGCCGACCTTTCGGGCGTACCTGGCGCGCGGCGTGGACGAGTACCGGCACAACCTGCCCGGCGAAGTGCCTGCCGGCGACGGTGCGCCGACAGGCATGTTCCAGTAGAGAGGACATCCATGACGTTTGAGGAGCACGTCCTCCGCATCGAGTTGCTCGGAAACACGATCCTCCCGAATGTGCTCACGCCGGAGGAGTGCGACGAGGCGTGCCGCGAACTTGCTCGTGTGGTTGACGAAGAACGCGGCTTGCCCGGATCCACACACACGGCGCACGGCGCATGGGCTTACAACCTGATGAACAAGGCGCGCATCTTCGAGCGGATCTACCAGGCGCCCGAACTGCTGCGGCTGATCCGGCACTTCCTCGGGGACGACGCAGTGCTCTCCGGCGCGATGGGTCGAATCGTGCTCCCCGGCGCCCCCGCCCAGGGACTGCACTTCGATGGATCGCTGACCGGACCGTTTCGCGATTCCGCACCGGCCGACCGGGGGCTGCGGTGTGTGAGCCATGTATTTGGGCTGAACGTGATCTGGTGCCTCACCGACTTCCGCGCCGACAACGGGGCTACTCGCCTGGCGCCCGGCAGCCACCGGCTTCCGACGCGCGAGATCCCCCGCGACGCGCCCCCTCCCGGCGAGACGATCGTGGAGGCGCCGCGTGGATCCGTGGCGGTGTTCAACATCGCCACCTGGCACGGCCAGTCGGAACACCGCGGGACGGAACCGCGGGTTGCACTCATCACCCCCTGGCGGCGGAGTTGGGTGCGGGCGGAAGCGGACCTGTCGCGCATGGTGTCTCCCGAAGTCCTCGAACGAGCCGGACCGGAGGGGCGCACGATCTTCGGGTTCACTGCCCGCCCGCCCTACGTCGAACGGTGGAAGTGGGATGCGGGTGCGGGTCGCCCGCGTCCGGAATGGGCCCACCTCGAACGCGACGAACCGTAGACTGCGGCCGGCGCCCGGTGCGCCTATGCGCTGGACAGAAACTCCTCGACCTGCGCCCTGGATGGGAGAGCCGGGATCGCTCCTCTTGCCGTACATGCGAGAGCGCCGACGGCTGAGGCGAACCGGGCGATGCGGTGAAGTTCCGCGGAGTCCAGGCCCGCAAAACCTCCGCGCTCCAGCAGCGACACCAGCACTCCAGCGACGAAGCCGTCGCCGGCGCCGGTAGTGTCCACGACCGGGACTGCAAACGCCGGGAGTGTTGTCCGAAAGCCGTCCGCGGCGAGGGTGCAACCGTTCTCGCCGTCGGTAATCGCGACAAGCTGCGGGCCCGCTGCCAGGAGACGGGCCTCCCATTCCGGTTCGGTTCCGGGACCGTAGAGGAACTCGGCTTCCTCCCGGCTCACCTTCACAAAATCGGTCAGGGGGAGCGCCTCCAGAATCCGGGCACGAGCCGTGTCCAGGTTCGGCCAGAGCGGCGGGCGAAGATTTGGATCGTAGCTGACGATTGCTCCCTGCGCGCGGGCGCGTCGCAGAGCGTGCAAAGTGGCGCTGTGGCTCGGCTCCTGAATCAGCGTGATCGAACCGAAGTGATAGGCCCGGCAGCCCATAAACGCTTCGTCCGGCACCTCATCGGGCCGGTAGAGCATGTCCGCGCTCGGATTACGGTAGAACATGAAGTCCCGTTCGCCGTTGGCTTGCAGCGAGACGAAGGCCAGGCCCGTACGGGTGTCCGGATCGAACTGCAGGAAGCGAGTATCTACGCCCGCGTCTGCGAACGTCCGGGCGAGGAACTGTCCGAACGGGTCGGCGCCGACCTTGCCGAGGAACGCAGCGGTCGTACCCAGCCGCGCCGCCCCAACCGCGACGTTCGCCGGAGCGCCGCCGGGAGCCTTGCGAAACCCCGGGCAGTCCGCGAGGCTGACACCGGAGACGTCGGCCACAAAGTCAATGAGCGCCTCTCCGAGGCAGAGTAGGGTCGGCATGGACAGGGCTACTTGTTGATGACGGCGACCAGTTCACGCCAGAGTTCGGGCGGGACCGTCTTCAGTTCACCGAGCGCCTCCGCCAGGTCCACTGCTACCACCTCGGTGCCGCGCAGCGCGGCCATCTTGCCGAATTGCGCATCCCGCACCAGATCGGCGGCTTTGATGCCGACGCGCGTACCGAGCACACGATCGAACAGGCTCGGCGGGCCGCCGCGCTGCACGTGGCCGAGCACGACGTGGCGCGCTTCGATGTTCAGGGCCTTCTTGATCTCTTGCTCAAGGAACTCGCCGACCTTTCGTTCCGCCAAAACGGCGTGGCCGAAGTTGTCCACCTTGACGTCCCCGGTATCGGTCGCGTGGATTTCGGCGCCTTCAGAGGCAACCACCAGCGCCCACTGTCGCCCACGGTCGAACTTCCGGCGCAGCACGGTGACCATCTCGTCGAAGTCGAACGGGACTTCCGGGAGACAGATCCAGTCCGCACCTGCGGCAATGCCGGCGTAGAGGGCAACCCACCCCGCGTGGCGCCCCATCACCTCCAGCACAACGACACGCCGATGGCTCTTCGCGGTGTCCACCAGCCGGTCCGCAGCTTCCATCGCCACTGCGGCCGCGGTGTCAAAACCGAATGTGTAGTCCGTGGCATTGAGGTCGTTGTCCATCGTCTTGGGGACCCCAACCACCGACAGCCCATGGCGCTGGTGAAACTTGTGCGCCACCCCGAGGGTGTCCTCTCCCCCCAACGCAACGAGGGCGTCCAGTTCGAGCCGCCGCCAGGTACGGAGGCAGGCGGGAACCGCTTCGTTGTCGCCTGCCTTAAACGGGTTGGTGCGGGAAGAACCGAGAATGGTTCCTCCCTGACGGATGATCTCATCTACTCGATGCAGGTCCAGCGGGGTGACTAACTCCTCGACGAGGCCCTTCCAGCCCAGTTCCAGTCCTACAAACTCAAATCCGTGATCGAGGCCCCGCATCACGAGGCCCCGAATGGCCGGATTCAGGCCCGGACAGTCTCCGCCCCCGGTCAGTACCCCCACACGCATCTGGTCCCTTTCCGTGTCGCACCGGATCGGGGCGACGTGTTCAGGCCTCGACCTCGAGCAGTCCGTAGTTGTCGTCCCGGCGCCGATACAGGACATTCACCATGCCGCTCTCCGCGTCGAGGAAAACATGGAAATCGTGGTGCAGCAACTCCATCTGGAGCGCGGCCTCATCAGCAGACATGGGTTTTATCGCAAACTGCTTCCGTTTGACGACGATGGCGGGCATCTCGTCGGTGTGCGCTTCCTCTTCGGGAGCGTCGGCGAGGAGTAGGGCAACCGTCGGGGCATCGGGGCGACCCTTGCGGTCCCGCAGCCTATCCTTAAGACGTCGCAGTTGCACCTCGAGTTTCTCTACGACGGCGTCTACGCACGCGTGGAAATCGGTCGTGCGTTCCTCGGCGCGCAGCAGCGACCCATCAAGATCCAATTGAACTTCGACCTGGTGACGCCCGCGCTCAACCCGGTGCGTCACGTGGGCCTCCCGAGCGGAGTTGAAGTGGCGCGCCAACCGTAGCAACCGCTTCTCCGCGTAGTCCCGCTCCCGTTCCGACAGGTGTGCCGCCTTGCCGGTATACACCACGCGCATCGCTTCCTTCTCCTTCACTCGCCCGGCGGGCGCCGATTGCACCCGCCGGTTCATTCTACCCGTCGAGCGGACCGTACGATCACGATCCGCCGAGCGAGGTAGTTCGGCTAACGCGCCCGGCGCCGACGCAGGCAAGGGGGGAGCTTACGCCGAATGTTGGGGGGAGCGCTTCTCACACTTCCCCGTCCTGAGCAGGAGATCCTGAGTGTCCGATATCCAGCCGCAACCTATGAACCCGTACGCGCGTCCAGCGGAGGCCATCCGCGAGCCTCCCGTGGGCTTCAAAGCCACTCTGCGCTTCCTCGGGCCCAGTTTCATCCTGATCGGGAGCATCGTCGGTTCCGGTGAGCTCATCCTGACTACATCGCTCGGGGCGCAGGTGGGGTTTGCGGGACTCTGGTTCATCCTCTTCAGTTGTGTAGTAAAGACGATCGTCCAGGCCGAACTCGGGCGCTATACGATCAGCTCGGGAGATACCTGCCTGGAGGCGTTCAACCGGCTCCCGGGCCCGCGATGGCGGGTCGGGTGGTTCGTCTGGCTCTGGATTGTGTGGCAGATTCCCGGTCTGATCACCGGGAGCGCGATCCTCGGGAGCACCGGTCAGGTGCTGTCTACGGCGTTCCCGGTCTTGA
Organism: Actinomycetota bacterium; assembly: GCA_005805375.1. Lineage (GTDB taxonomy): Bacteria > Armatimonadota > SYMT01 > SYMT01 > SYMT01 > SYMT01. The sequence continues at coordinate 3,965 of SYMT01000210.1, read as the reverse complement.
ATCAGGTAACGTGGGGCCTCATTCTGGCGGGCGTCACGGTGGCCATTCTCCTGGGTGGGAAGTACTCGCTCCTGGAGAAGATGTCCACATTCATGGTCATCAGCTTCAGCATCATCACGGTGCTGGGGGCGGTGGCGCTGCAGTTCACTCAGAACGCCGTCTCGTGGCAGGACGCGCTGCTGGGTCTGCGTGTTCAGCTCGCGCCGCTCGTGGCGCCGGCTGTCATCGCCAGCGTAGTCGCGGCGTTCGCCGGGACGGGCGTGAGTGGCGGGGAGTTGATGAGCTACACCTACTGGTGTGTCGAAAAGGGCTACGCGCGGTACGCGGGAGAGCCTGACCAGACGGAAGCGTGGACCCGGCGCGCCCGCGGCTGGGTGCGGGTCATGCAGTTTGATGTGTGGCTTGCTACGGTCATCTTCACCAGTACGACCATTGCCTTTTACTGGTTGGGGGCCGGCGTGCTGCATTCGAAGGGACTACGCCCGGCAGACAATCAGATGATCGCAATGCTCCAGAACCTGTACACCGAATCGCTGGGGCCGTGGTCTGCGGGTCTGTTTCTGGTGGGCGGGTTTTTCGTGCTGTACTCCACGATCTTCTCCGGCACCGCGGGCACCACGCGGCTGTACGCGGATGTACTGGGGGTACTCAAGCTGGTAGACTTTGCGGACTTTCAGGCGCGCCTGAAGTGGATCCGGATATTCACCGTTGCGGTCCCGCTGATCCATTCGGTCGTGTTCGCTGCCCACGTGAAGCCCCACACGGTACTGACCATCGGGTCACTGGCGAGCGGGATGCTGATCCCCATTCTGGCGATGGGAACCATCTGGCTCCGCTATTACGGCACCGACCGCCGCATTGCCCCCACCCGTCTCACTGACGTGATGCTCTGGATCTGTACGGCATGCATCGTGGCGGTCTCGGTGGTGTTCATCGCCGTGAAGGGCCCCGAATTGCTCGGCGCCGGGACTCGCTGACGCCGGCAGGATGTAAGGGGAGCGCGAGAGGCGTCACGATTATCTAAAGACGGGGAAGGATGGAGGAAGGATGCGGACGCATCCTCTCCCATCCATTCCCCGTCACAATGCTTCCGGTGGGTTAGAAGCTCAGCAACCCGGCGAAGATGAACCGGCTCTGGCTCCCCGTGAACTGACCGACGCGTTCGTCCGCGTACAGATTGCGGTCCGAAAAGTCGTGCCGAAATTCGACTCGCGTCTGGAGGTTCTTGCTGACGATGTACGTGTAACCCAGTGTCAGGCCGAACGCGGTGGTCGGCCCGGCGGCTCCGAAGCGGAAGCCGTCCGTGTCCTTCATCACCTCAAGGCGGGCCGCCACGTACTGCTTCGGATGGAACATGTACTTCGCCTGCGTGGAAAGCCCATACCAGGATCCGTCGTGGGCCTGGTTCGTGAAATCCGCGTTGATCAGGAATGACCACTTGTCGTTCATCGTGTAGGCGCCGACCAGATCAATGATGTTTCGGGCGCTACGTTGCCCGTTTGAGTCGAAATCCGGCCCGCCGATGTAGTTGCCGGTGAAGGTCCACTTCGGGCTGAGCACCTTGCTGTAGCTGAGTCCATAGTTGAACCCGTGCCCCGGATTGCTCACCGCGTCCCAGCCACGGTTGATGTGGAACATCCAGTAATCGGTGTCGTTGACGTAGTGGTAGATGCGCCCACCCAGATGGGTGTAGGGTCCCCCCAGTCCGAAATACATCGGACGGCTGTAGAGCCAGTTGCCGCCCGGCTCGATGACCTCGGCGCCGACCGGGGTTACCCAGCGACCGAAATCAAAGTACGTGTTGCCCTTTTTGTTCAGATTGACGCTCACGTACGCCTGCTGAACGTGATCCCAGATGTCGTTGCGCGAGATGGTGCGCTCCAGGAAGTTGGTCAGGCGCCCTGTGGGTCCCCAGTTCAGATCCAGGCGAAAACCGACAGGTTCGCGCGACTTCTGGACCCAGACCTCGGCCAGACCCAGATGCGGCCCCTTCTCGTCTTCAATGTCATAGACCGCCGTTGCGTTCAGGCCGGTGAAGGGGTTGTTGAAGTTGGTGGAGAAGTAAAAATCTGCGCTGCCGCCGAAGGTCCACGCTTTGGGCTTAGGCTTCTCTTCGGCAACGGGAGCCGGCGTGGCGGGCTGGCCCGCGGCAGGTTGGGTCTGCGCCAGGCGAAACACACCCGCGGATCGTCCGAATATCCCACGCGGCGTTGCTGCAGGGGGCCCCAGGAGCGGTGCGGTCGGTTGCGAAGCTACCGGTGCGGCCGGCAGGGCCGTGGCCATCTCCGCAGCCGGCGGCTGCGGGTTTTCTGTTCCTGCCGTGGGGAGCAGCGGAGCCGCGGCCACGGGAGCGTCCTGCGGTGACTCCGCCGGGACTGGCTCGTCCGCACGGGCGGCGCTTCCGGCAAGCGAAAGTACGGCCAGTGCCGGGATCAACCAGCGTGCTTCCATAATTCCTGGTGCATTCCTTCCTTGGTTGGTGGGCGCTTGTCAGTGCCCGAACGTCAGGAAAGGTTATCGTTATGGAATTACTATGGTGCGTCTCAAACATTACGCGGAGCGCTCGTCGTTGTTTCGTGCAGTTTTCAGGAATCCTGAGGCGTCGTGCGTGACCCTACAATAACAAGACAATGATGTCATCCCCAGCGGAAACTCCTCCCGACCCACTCACGCTTCTCTCACCCGATGCGCAGGCACAACTGGCCCGCTGTCTACCGGCGAACCCGGTGGGGGCGTGGGACGCTCTTCGCCGGCTGGCGCGGCGAGCCGGCAGCCCGGCCACCGGCGCCCGCTTCCTGGAGATTCTCGTTTCCCTGCTGCGGGATGCCGCCGATCCGGAGCGAGCGCTGATCCATCTCGAGCGCTGGAGCGACAGCCTGCCCACGCCTGCCGCCGCGCTCGGGCTGCTGCGCGAAAACCCGCGCGTGCTGGAGGATCTCCTGGCGCTCTTCGGCGGCAGCAGCTATGCCGGAGACGTGCTGGTACGGGACCCGTGGCTCTATGGGCGCCTGCTGGAAGCACCCACGCCGCGTTGCCGCGCAGATTTCGATGCGGCCATTCAGGCGGCGGTGGCGCCGCTGCGGCGGCCGGAGGCGCGCCGGGCCGCGCTCCGGCGGATCAAGCGACGCGAGTGTCTCCGCATCGCGTGGCGCGACCTCGCTCGCGGTGCGCCGCTGGAGGAAACGGTGCAGGAGATCTCCGACCTGGCGGACGCCCTGGTGGCCGCGGCGCTGAAGCTGGCGGAGGACGAACTGGCTGCTCGTTTCCCGACGGCGGGCGCCGCAGTCCGGTTCACCGTGCTTGCTCTCGGCAAGCTGGGCGCGCGGGAACTGAACTACAGCAGCGACATTGACCTGATGTTCGTCATGGACAGTCCGTCCCCACAGGACGAGGGTCACCGGCGCTATGCAACTCGTCTGGCGGAAACACTGGTGGCGATCCTGGGCGAAACCTCCAGCGAAGGGCACTGCTTCCGCGTGGACCTGCGTCTCCGACCCGAGGGCCGCCTCGGAGCGCTGGTGCGGTCACTGGCCGGATTCCGCGCCTACTACGACCGCTGGGCGGAAACCTGGGAGCGCCAGGCGTTGATCAAGGTCCGTCCCATCGCCGGTTGCCCGGAATTGGGACAGCGATTTCTGGCGCTGGTACAGCCCTTCGTCTACCGGCGCCTCCAGGGCGCCAGCTTGCTGGAAGATGTGCGCCAGATGCGGGAGGCGGTCGAGCGGAAGCTGGACGCAGCCGGGGAGATGGATGCCCACGTCAAAGAAGGGCGCGGCACCATCCGGGACGTGGAATTTGCGGCACAACTGCTGCAGCTCCTCTTCGGGGGCGATCGCCCCTCACTGCAGGTCCGCGATACACTGACCGCGCTCCGCCGTCTCGCCGAAGCTGGATGTCTGGATCCTGACGAGCGCCGGGTTCTGGAGTAAGGCTCCCGCTTCTTTCGTGTGGTCGAGCATCGGCTG
>SYMT01000209.1 GCA_005805375.1 Actinomycetota bacterium | reverse complement strand
GGCCAGGCGAACGCCCAGGTCGGCAAGCGAGGCGGCGGAGAGCACTGCGCCCTCCGCCAATCCGTCGCAGTGGAGGCCTTCGGGGCCCCCGACGGCCGCCAGCAACGGCGCCGCCTGCGCGGCCAGGCACGCCGCGAACGCCGGCTTATCGTCGGCGTCGTCCTCGACAAAGACGGTGACCCGCACTCCCGACGCCCGGATGGCGAAACGGAAGTGGGTCCAGCGCTTGTAGCCCTTCCGATCGCGACCGAAGGCCACCCAGGTTTCGGCCGGCGGATTCACCCGGCGTCGCATGTGCTGCGCGGCGTGCGGAAATGTGGACAGGCCGACTTCCGCCTCCACCCCCGCCGCGAGGTCTTCGCCGAGTTCCACCAGGCGGGGTCGGATGCGGGCGCGGATTTCCGCCATTCGTTCCGCGAAGTCGGGGACTGAAAAGACTTCGAAGTCTTCGGAGTGAAAGCCGCCAAAGCTGGCCACCGGGTTTCGTACCTCCGCGCGCCGGATGCGCGCCTCAGCGCCATGTTACCGCAGGCGAACGATTCCGGGTCGTGCCGACCCGATTTAGCTGCGGCGCCCGAGCCCCCCGAGAAGGAACCCCCCTCCCGTTAGGAGGGATCCTGCGGCCAGTCCGGGCAGCCAGGGAACTTCCAGGAGTACCAGGAGTACCGTTCCCAAGGCCACAAGGGCTCCCGCGCCCAGCAAAGTTGCGGGAATGCGCACTCTTCCCCCGGGAGCAGGTGCGTGAGTCGGGAAGCCCGTAATCGGCGGGGCTACCGTCGCGATCTCGGGCGCGTCCAGAATCGGAAATGCCGCGTCGCCGGGTGGTCGCTCCGCCCGCCCCCCTGCCCCGCCGCCGCCCCGGAGGGACTGCCACCGCCGATCCAGGTGACTGCTCGCACAGGCGACACAGTCCGCATCCTTCCGCGGTCCGAGAGGGAGCCCGGTGGCCCGCGGGCAACGGCTCGGGCCGCAGCGCTGGCGGCGCACCAGGTCCCACTCCTCTGCGATCAGGCTGCTGCCGGCGACCTCATCCGGCAGCGCAGCCCGTGCTGCACTCCGGTGGGTTCGGGCGGCAGACGCGACGCACCCCACCACGGCCAGAAAAATGAGCGTGTAGCAGCCGACCACAATCCACATTGCCGCCCTCTTCTTCTGACCTTTCCCCCCTGATTGGGTGCGGAGCCGCCGTCTATTGTGCGTCGGCCCCTTCCGGATAGCCCCATTATTGTCGCACCGCCGCGCTTTCTCAAGAGCCGACCGCCGGTGCGGTTTGATTCAACGTCAGGCCGCTTCGGAGGCGGCGGGTGCGGAACTGTCCGCCGAGATCCCCGGATCTGCGGCCGGGGTGTCCGCCTCCTGACCCGGTGCGCCCGCCGGCTCCTCGCCGCGCATCGCTTCCGCCTTCTCCGCGTAGGCCTGGCGGCCGGCTTCCCAGGCACGGCGCACTGCTTCCCGCTGCTGCTCCGCCCAATCCACGGGAGCGTGTGAGGCTTCCCGCAGATCTGTGATCCGGTGACGGGCTTCCCCGGTCACATCCTGGACGCGGTCCTGCACCTGCCGTCCCACCTCGGAAGCCCGACCCCGTGCCTGGTTGGCCATTTCCGCGCTGCGTGCGCGAGCCTCATCCGCGCGCGACCGCAGCACACGCCGCGTTTCGCTGCCGGCGGCCGGCGCCAGCACCAACGCGGCGGCTGCTCCGATCACGCTGCCGATCACGATCCCGAGCATAAAGTCACGACTGTCCGCCATTTCGTTCCCTCTCTTTTGCGATGGTTTGTCCCGCGTATACCTGTAGACCCCGGTGGATTCCTGCCACCAGGCTGGCCGCTCCGACGAGCGGCTCTCCAACGGCTTCTTCTGCGCGGGCTGAGACTCGATCCACCCGGTCGGCCACCTGATCCACGAGCCCTGCGCTTCGTTCCAGGATCGGGTGCAGTTGCTCCTCCAGGCGCGCCGTCGTTTCCTCCAGACGGGCCAGTGTTGTGGCCGAACGTTCCAGCAGCGGTCCTGCCTGTGCGAGTGCGTCCCGTAATCGCCGGTGCAGGAGCAAGAGCGCCACGGCGATGCCGGCGATGAAGATGGTGTTTACGACGACGACTCCGGCGAGGGCTGCCAGGGTCCAGTTTGAGATCTCCAAGTTCGGTGGCCTCGTGTCCCGGGAATGAGAACGGGACCGCGCCGGACGCGACACGCCCCTGCATGAATTATCGTACCTGCCTGGTAACCACCGGACAACTGATCACAGGACTCATTTTCGACTTCGCGGCGTTTCTCTCGCCTCGCGCGTTTGCGGGTGTTCCGGGGGCGTGCTATACTTCGGCTTGAATCCCACCCAGCCGTCCTGCAGATCCCTGGAATAGTGTCTCCGGGGCGAGTCCGGGCGGGTGCGGTGTGCCTCACGGAGGAGCGAGGATGGGCATCTTCGGCAGAATGTGGCGACTGGTCAAGGGGTGGCTGCTCATTGGAGTGGAGAAGGCCGAAGACCCGGAGGTGATCCTCGCCGAGGCGCAGGAATCGATGCGCCGGGAAGTTGAGAAGGCGAAGGAGAGTGCCGTCCAGGCAATCGCCGCTCGTAATCAACTTCGTAACGTGCTTCAGGAACAGCTCAACCAGTCGGCGGCGCTGGAAGCCAAGGCGCGGGCCGCCTTGAAGATGGGTGAGGAGAATCTCGCCCGCAACCTTCTCATCGAGAAGGGGACCTACGACAAGAATATCGAAGGGCTGCGCGTCCAACTTCAGCAGGCCGAGGCGGCTTCCGAAGCGGTCAAGGGCAGCATCAAGCAGATGGAAGCGCAGCTTCGCCAGCGCACGGCGCAGCGCTTGGCGCTGGTAGCGGGCTGGAAACAGGCCAAGATCCAGGAGCAGTTGAACAAGGCCCTGAACGGTATTTCGCTGACTTCTCACGACGAGGCATTTCAGCGGGCCCAGGGCCGGATCGAACAGTTGCAGGCCCAGGCGAACGCCCGGGTGGAGTTGCAGGCGGGCGAACTCGGCGGCCAGATCCAGAAACTGGAAAACGCGGTGGTGAACGAACAGGCCGACGTCGCGTTGGCCGCGTTGAAGCAGGACATGGGAATGCTCCCCCCGGTCGCGGCGCAGGAAGACGCATTCGATAAGCTCAAAGATGAGGTGCAGCAGCAACAGGTCGGCGGCGGTGGGGGGCGCAACCTGGAGCTGTAGCTTCCAGAGCGGCAGCAAGCGATAGTGGAAGAGGGAGTGGCGCCGCGGGTCTCTCCCTCTCTGGTTTTTCCGCCCTGGCCCGTTCCGGATAGAGGCACCAGGTATGGCTACCGTTCCCAGCCGCGATGCACTGCTCCGCCATCTGGCGGTGCGCGCCGCCACCTCGCCATTTTCCCTGCTGCTCGGCACGACCGGCGTATTGCTCGTGGCCCATCCCTCGATCTGGTGGTGCGGAGCCGGGGCACTCGCGGCTCAGGGCGCATGGATCTGGTCGCGCATTCGCTGTGAGACGTTTGCCCGCGCCGGCGCTCAGGAACTACTCGCAATTCAGTGGCGCGTGTTGGTTGAGCGCCTGGATGCGTTGTCGAGCGATCTGGATGGAGAGACGGCTGCGGTTCTGAATGCGATCACCGACGCACACGAGCGTCTGCTCGGAATCGCCCCCGGTGAACCGGCGCTGCTTCCGGCGTCGCGCGTGGAGATTACGTCGCTGCTGGAGCAGTGCCTTTCGCTCGCGGAGCGCCGTCAGCGGTTGCGGGGCTATCTTGCTTCTGTGCAGACGGCCGAAGTGCAGCGGCAGGTGCGTCAACTGGAGGCGCGCCTCGACCAGACGCACGATGATGCGACCCGCCTGCTCCTGGAACAGGCAGTTTCCCAGAAGCAACAGGAATTGGAGAACTACGTCCGTCTCGACTCAGCCATCGAACGCATTGACGGTCAACTTGTCGCCGTGCAATGTACCTTCGACAATCTGTTGAGCAGGGCCGTGCGGCTGCATTCCGGCGCGGAAACCGCCCCGGCGGCGCAAGACGACCCTGTGTATCAGGAGTTAAACCGGCTCAACCAGGGGGTGGCGGCGCTGGATGCCAGTCTGAACGAGACGCTGAACCTGGGGGAAGCGGTATGAATCTGGGCCGTCGCCTTCTGCACCTCGCTCAGAGGGGGGTGAACGACGCCCTGGATTGGGTCGAAGACGCCTCCTCCGGTCGCCGCGACCCGGCGCGAGACGAGTTGGAAGACTACCTGCGCGCCCCGGACTCCCCCACTGGGAGTCGCTTCAGTTCTTCTCAGGGCCGTGCAGCGCCTCCTCCGCCCCCTCCCCCTCCCCCGCCGCAGGTGCAGCCACTCGCAGCGGAGTACCGTCTCGTGGGAGCCCCGATCGGCTCCGACCTGGAGACGGTAACTCGTTGCTGGCGAGAGCGCGTGCGCGAAACCCACCCCGATCGGTTCGCACACGACGTCGCCGCACAGGCACACGCCAGTGCGCGGCTCCGCGCGGTCAACGAGGCGTACCGGAAGCTTCGCGGCGCGCTCGAAAATGGGTGACACCTGACGCCTCGCGGATGTCCTGTGCCTACCGATACTCAAACGCGGCCAACTCCCAGCCAGTCTGGAAGCACCTCGTCGCGACACTCAGGCCCTCAGGCGGCCGGGGCTGACCGAGCGGGGAAGAGTGAAGGAGGCGTGGTAGCGGTGCGTGCGTTGCCGGGGAGCGTAAGCACACGCTCTTGGATGCAGTGTGCGGATAGGAGTGTTGTTTGTTCTGGCCAGAGGATCGGCGTGATCCGGCTCGGAGCGCGCGGCGTTTCGAGGGGGATCGGTATGTCCAGCCACGACCGGATGAGGAGGATCAGAGGAGTGCGCGGTGGCGGCGTCCCTGCGAGGAAGGCCTCGCTTCGTTGAAAGAACGCGCCCAGCCCGGGCCAGAGCTTCGGGCCGATCGGATCAACGACGATGAGGTCTGCATCGCACAGAGAGGTACTCGTTCCTAGCGCCCTTACCGCGTAGATTTGCTCACAGACCCCATCCAGCAGAGCGAGCACCCGCGGGTCGTGCTCCCCGGCAGGACACACGAAGGCGATTTCTAACCGGGGAAACGGTACCCAGTCGAGTGAGAGGAGTGCTCGGGTGATCTCTCCCACGTCGTCCAGCAGTTCGTTGGCGTGGACGGCGCGCTCCCACCTCCTCCGGATGGATGATTGTTTGCCGAATGTGGTATACCCGTCGTGTGTGTTGTCTGGTATGAGCAGGCAGCGTCGCAGCAGGGCCTCCAGGCGATCTGCATGTTCGGGCGGCACCCGAGTGAGTTCTGCCGACAGTTCGGCACACGTTGCTCTGGCGCGTTCTTCGTCCTGCTTGCGCAGGATCATGTCCAGTGCGAACAGGAGGCAGCGCCGGGCGACCGGAATCGCCCTCAGCATCCCACCACTCGCACTTCGCCGACGATGGCGCCGCGTGTGTTCAGCACCCGGGGAGAGGTGAGCGCCTCGAGCCCCGGCGGGAGAACGGCCGGGAGGGCGTCAAAGCGGCGCAGAAGCGCGAGTGCGACGGGCGCCAGGGCGCGGGCGCTCCCATCCTCCACCTTGATGGCGAGCCCGATGCCCCGGCCGAGCAGGGAAATGGCGTGGCATCCCTCGGCGCCTCCCTTTGATGCGGTCACGCCCGGCAGGGCGCGCATCAGGACGCTGTCGAACCCGCCTTCGCCCCGCACCATCTCCGGTTCGGCGTTCATCGCGGTGGTGATCCGGACGGCGGCGTCCCGGTCGGACGCCTGCAACCGGTCCGGTTTTCCCAACCGTGCGAATCCGAGGGCGAGTTCGCGGAGCGACAGCAGGTAGGTGGGCACCCCGCAGCCGTCAATACCCCACGTCAGCGCCGCCGGGTCTGTGTCACATGCTGCGGCGAGTACCCGCTGAATCTCACGCTGTACCGGATGGTCCCCCTCCCAGTAGCCGGTCAGCGGCGCCCCCAGCACACGGGCGAGCGCCAGCATCCCGGAGTGTTTCCCGCTGCAGTTGCTGTAGATCCGCGTGGGCGAGCGACCCTCGCGAATCAGGAGGTCGCGGCTGGGCTCGTGCGGCACGGGATGCGGTCCGCAATACAGATCGTCCTCCGTCGCACCGATCCTGGCCAGGATGGAGGCCACGGCCTCACGGTGGCGGGGCTCGGCGGCGTGGGAGGCGCAGGTCACGGCGATTTCTCGCGCCGTGAAGCCAAATTGCCGATCGGTGCCCCGAGCCATACCGGCCAGCGCCTGGAGTGGCTTCAGCGCCGACCGCGGGAAGGTGGGGTGGTTCGGATCGCCGGTGCTCCACAGGATGTGGCCCGCATCGTCCACGACAACGGCATGGCCGGTGTGCCGGCTTTCCGCTGCAGGACCGCGGGTGACTTCGGCGACGAGGGCGGGAGCAGGGCGCAGCGCAGACATCGGATGAGGTCCCTCAGAGTGTGTGTGGCAGGGGCAGGACGAAGCAGGGTATGGGTGAGGTGCATGCCGGTCAGGTGTGGTCCGGACTCGGGCGCGGCGCCGCGATGCGTTTCGGGACTTCCGATGGCGCCGGAGCACGCTGCGGCCGGCTGCGGTTGGCCATGCCGACCCGTTGCACGCGTTCAGGAACGGAGCCCGCAATAGCGCAGCAGATCACGAAAGCTGTTCGCCATCAGGTCCGGTGATTCCGCCTCCAGGGTGGGGCGCGGGTGCGGTCCCCAGGTAGCGGCGGCGGTGCGGACGCCGGCTGCCCGGCCGGATTGCAGGTCGTAGGGGCTATCGCCGATGAACACCACGTGTTCGGCGGGGAGTTCCAGCGTCTGGAGCGCCAGGTAGACGGGATCCGGGTAGGGCTTGGGGCGGGTGGTCATGTCGGAAGTGACGATGACCTGGGCGTACCGCTGGAGCGGGATCCGCTCCAATGTGGGGTTGAGTTCGCGGCGGAGTTTGCTGGTGACCAGGCCCACGCGAATCCCCACCTCACGAAGCTGGGCCAGCGTGTCCAGTGCCTCTGGGAAGAGGCGCTCGCGGTGCGCGCCGTCCTCATACAGTGCCACCGCCGTCTCGAGCATCGCGCGGGCGCGTTCCGGACCGCCCAGCAGCTCCATCTGCACCAGTGCCGGCTTCCCGATCAGCGAGTAGTAGTGCTCGCGCGAGTGGGTTTGTCCCAGGTGGCGGCGGCAGGTTTCCTCGAGCGCGTCGGCGATCAGGTCGGCGGTGTCAATGAGCGTGCCGTCTACGTCGAACAGCACCGCGCGGAAACGACCGGGCGAGGGGGCAGCGGGGTCCAGGAATAGAGGATGCACTTGGGTAGGTGGAAGGCAGTGGGGAGCAGGGAGCGGGATCACCGGCAGTTACGTGAGCCTGCTCAGGTCGTCTGCGCGCCGATCGGACGGGGCGGCGGTTGCCCCGGGGCCGGGTGCAGCGGCAGCAGCAAGAGCAAGAGGGAGGCAAGCAACGCGAGACCCGCCCCGAAGCCGAACGCGGCTGCCGGCGCCACATGTTCCCAGAGCAGGCCGAACAGGGCGCTGGCGGGGAACGCCGCCAGGCCTGCCGCCCCGTTGTACCAGCCGTACGCGGTGCCGCGCGCGGAAGCCGGAACAAGGTCGGCGACCAGGGCCCGTTCGGAGCCTTCGACCAGTCCGCTGTAGAGGCCGTAGACGCCGAACAGCACCCAGATGTGCCACGCGTGGGTGGCCAGCCCGAAGCCGAGGTAGACGCCGGCATAGACGAGCCAGCCGGCGACAATCAACGCGCGGCGCGGCACGCGGTCGGAGAGTGCGCCGGCCGGCGCCGCCAGACCGGAGCGCACCACGTGCAGGAGAGGCCAGATCAGAAACAGGTCTCGCTCGCTCAGCCCGGCGGCCCGGGCCCGCAGCAGCAGAAATCCGTCGCTGGAATTGCCCAGCGCAAACAGCGTGAGTACGGCAAGCAGCCACCAGAACGAGCGTCCGAGTTGTTGTTCCGGTGCGCGTGGGGTTTCTCTCCCCTCCGGCGGCCGTGTGAGGAGGCGCGGTGTCTCCCGAATGCCGAACGCCAGCACGAACAGCGAGGCAAGCGCTGGCACGGCGGCGACGGTGAACAGCAGGCGGTAGTCCCCCGGCCGCAGCGGGGCCGTGCCCCACAGCACCTGGATGAGCACCAGTGCGACCACCGGCCCGACGATCGCCCCCAGGTGATCCATTGAACGGTGAAAGCCGAAGGCCCGGCCCCGCTGCTGCGGCTCCACGCTGTCGGCGATCATTGCGTCGCGGGGCGCACCCCGGATGCCCTTTCCGGTGCGGTCTACGACGCGCAGGGCGAGCACATGCCACGGCGCGGCGGCGAGGGCGATCAGCGGGCGGGTCAGCGCCGCGAGCCCATAGCCGAGGAGCAGCAGCGGTTTGCGGCGGGGGAGCCGGTCCGCAACCCGTCCGGATCCGATCTTCAGCAAGCTGGAGAGGCTGTCCACCAGACCCTCCATGGCGCCGAACTGGTCACTGCGCGCCCCGAGCACCGTGGTGAAAAACAGTGGGAGGAGCGGGTAGATCATCTCGCTGCTGAAGTCGTTCAGCAGGCTCACCAGACCGAGTCTTACGACGGTGCGGGGGAGACGGGGGCGCACTGCCGGGCCGGACTCCGCGGTTCCGCGGTCCGGAGTTCCGGTCACCGCGACGCGTCCGTACCGGCGGAGACGGGAGCGTCGGCGGCGCCCTCAATCCAGACCTCACCGTCCTGCCAGACTTCGCGCTTCCAGATCGGTACGCGCTCTTTGAGCGTATCGATCGCAAACCGGCAGGCCTCAAATGCCTCCGCCCGGTGTGCGCAGGCAGCCACCACCAACACGCTTGCTTCTCCGAGTTCCAGGCGCCCCACCCGGTGCTGCAGCGCAATGCGACAGGGCCAGCGCGTGGCGGTCTCCTCGCCGATGGCTCGCATTTCGCGCTCGGCCATCGGGCGGTAGGCGTCGTATTCAAGATACTGCACCTCGCGCCCCCGGTTCTGGTTCCGCACATTGCCGCTGAAGGTGACCACAGCGCCCATGTCGGGCCCCTCGACCAGGCGCATCAGCGGAGCCGGATCCAGTGGATCGCTCGTGATCTGGACGAAGACGGCGCCTTGCATACACAATTTCATACGCCACCGCTGACGGGGGGGATGAAGCTCACCTCGTCATCCGCGGTGACCGGGGTGTCCCAGGAGACATACTCGAGGTTTCGCACCGGCCGGCAGATGGAGGGGACCCAGGTGAGTACCGGAAATCGCTCCGCCAGTGCAGCAGCCACATCGCGCAGGGTCGCTCCGACCGGCATCTCCAGGGTCAGTTCGCGCGCGCCGCTCTGGCTGGCCAACCGGCCGAACAACTCCACCCGCACCTGCATACTGGACCAGAGACCTCCCCGCGGTTCGGACGCAGCCGGCTATCGGACGACGATGACAGTATACCGCTTTAGAAAAGAGTGGGGACAGGGAGTCGGAAAAGAGTGGGAATCGGTTTCCCCTTACTCTTTCCTCACTCCTCTCCACTCTTTCCTCCCCCGTGGAGTGCGCGGCACGCGGGCCCTCGCCTGTCCCCGGAGATCCATGCTGTGAACGCCGCCGAACGCCTGCGTCTGGAAAGTCAGCTTCGGGGAGAAGTCGCCGATGCCCCGGAGGCGGAGGCGGCTCCGATGGTGACCCACGGTCATGCGGCGCTGGCTGTCTACCTGGACCGGATCATCGAGCACCCCGAGCACCGCCAGGAAATCACCATCGAGATCATGAAAACCTTCGGCCAGGAATGCGCCGTGATGATCCTGGACATGAGCGGTTTCTCCCGGACCACGCAGCGCTACGGCATCGTGTCCTTCCTGCTGATGATCCATCAGACCCGGTTGCTGGTCTCCCCCTGTGTCCAGGGCCACCGCGGGCGGATCGTCAAGGCCGAGGCGGATAACCTCTTCTGTACCTTCCCGTCGGTGATGGATGCCATCACGGCGGCGCGGGAGATCGAGGCGCGGCTGCGGGCGGCGAACTGCATTCTTCCCGTTGATCGCCGCCTCTACGTTTCCTGCGGCATCGGTTTCGGACACATCCTGAACGTCGGCGACCAGGACTTCTTTGGCGACGAGGTGAATCTGGCCTCAAAGCTGGGGGAAGATGTCGGCAAGATGGGCGACATTCTGCTCACGCCGAATGCCTATGCGGAAGTGCGGGAAGAAACGATTCCTATCAAAGAGGGCCAGGTGAATGTATCCGGCCTCTCATTTCCCTACTACTCGGTGGAAGACTACTAGATGAGTGCAGCACTGGCCGCTCTGCAGGAGCGCCTGAAAGACGTCAACAACCTCCAGAAGGCTGCCGCGATTCTGGACTGGGATCAGCAAACCTACATGCCGCCGGGGGGCGTGGGAGCCCGTGCGGAACAGAAGGCCACCCTGGCCAAGCTCTCCCACGAGCTCTTCACCGACGAAGCCACGGGACGTTTCCTGTCCGCGGCCGAGGCGACCGGCGCCGAGAACGACGCGGATCGCGCCTACCTGCGGGTTGCCCGGCGTGACTACGATCAGGCCACGAAAATCCCTACCGCCCTCGCCGAGGAGGGCGCCCGCCTCACCGCCCTGGCCCAGAATGCCTGGGCCGCCGCGCGCGCCGCCGACGACTACGCGGCGTTTGCGCCCTGGCTCGAAAAGATTCTCGATCACACCCGTCGTGTGGCGGACTGTCTGGGCTACCGG
>SYMT01000208.1 GCA_005805375.1 Actinomycetota bacterium | reverse complement strand
CGACGGCCCCGACATCCACGGCGGCAAGGCTCTGCGCATCGTCGGGTGCGGCGGTGGGGGAGACAATCGTCTTCATCAGCCGTCCTATCGGCACAATCGTGCCGCCTCTGCCGTCGCTCCAGCCATAAGTTAACGCATATGGGTCGCCACCCCCAGCAGGCAGAAGGAGAGCCGCGCAAACTCCGGTGCTTCGGTGCGCCGGTTGTAGCATTCCCGGATGGCGGCGAAGAACTCGTCCGTGGCGAAGGACAGCGAGCGCACCGCGTCAATCTCATCCACTAAGATGACCAGCCGCTGCCCGGGCGCGAGCACCGGCAGCACCACCTGGCGCAGCGCCCCGGTGAAGCGGCGCAGGGGCCCGAAGCGCGCCTCGGCCAGCCAATAATCATCCAGCGCGTCTTCCAGATGGAGCTGCTGCCCGAGCTGGTTGAGCAGGCCCTCGTACCACTGCTCGGCGGAGAGGTTCTGGCCCAGGGAAGTGAGGTCGAGCACGGCGGCGCGGGCGCCGGCGGCGCGCAGCTTGCCGGCGGTGCGCACCATGAGGGAGGACTTGCCCATCTAGCGCGAGGTCAGCACATAGCAATACTCGCCGGCCTGGAGGGCGTCGAACAGCTCGCGGTCGGCGCGGCGCTCCACGTAAGAGGGGGCGTCCCCGCGCAGGGTGCCGCCGGTCGTGAAAAAGCTGTCGCGCATAGTGACACTGCCTCCGGGTCCCGGGGGACCGCTGCACGGCGGCGCCGTGGGTCTCTGTGCGGAACCGGCCCGCCGCCGGCTCCCCGGGGTGATCGGGTGGCATTCCGGCGCCGGGCACCCCCACCGGCCGGGCGCAACGGCCGTCACCGGTCTCCCGGTGCGCCGGCAGGCACACCGCCGGCCGCCGGCCCGAGGGCGCAGCCGACCTGCATCCTGGGACGCGGTTTCGCGGCGTGGGTTTCGCCGACTTGCAGGGCGTCCCCGGCCGCTCGGTCGCGGGCCGCCCTTCCGAGGAAAACCGGTTGAAAACCGGTTGCCGGCGCCGCACCACCGAGAGGCACGCGGAGCCTGAAGGCGGCGTCAGGGTGCACTTTCCAAGTCAAGTTTTCCGCCACGGGGGGCCTCTGTAGTCGGGGAACGAGGTGCCGCGGCGCCCGGACGGAGATCGGCGGTCGTTTGGCGAACTCCTTCTTGCGTCCGGCGGCGATGTCGGGTCGGCGGCCGCAGCGGGCCTCCGAGTACCACCGCGCGCGCCTTCGGGCCTCGCGCGGCTTCCGCCGGCGATGCGCCCCGAACCGGCGTTCAACCGGTTTTCCGGGACATAGCCCCGTGGCTTCAACCCGGGGCGGGCCTCCGGCGAGATCATCAAGGGGGGTGCTCGATCTGGGGGTGCTTCGTCGGGACTCGCGAGGAGGGGCGCTGGATCTGGGGGTTCAGCGGAGAACTCGTAGAACGAACTATCTCGGAAGGTCCGGCCAGGAGCCGGACGTTGCGGGAACCCCCGCTGAAGACGGAGCGGGAACCCTCGCTGAAGACGGAGCCGGTGCCCTGCAGTGCCGCCGGGACCCTGCCAGAGGCCGCCCCCAGGAGGCGATTCCTTGCTCCCCGGCGAAGAGTCACCTGCGCGTCCGATGCACGAAATCTCTGGGGGAATCCACGTGGCAGAACCGATTGAAGCTTCCTATGGGGCGTGGAGCTCGCCCATTTCGGCAGACGTGGTCCTCGCGTCAGCGCTGCGCCTGAGTGACGTTCAGTATGACGGGGAGCGCCTGTGCTGGCTGGAGGGACGGCCCCAGGAGCAGGGGCGCTACGTTGTGGTGCAGCGATCGCCGGGAGGTGTGCCGGTGGATGCCATCCCGGAAGCGTTCAATGCCCGCACGCGCGTTCACGAGTACGGCGGCGGCTCCTACCGGGCAGCGTCAGGCGCGGTGTATTTCTCGCACGATCTGGATCGTCGCCTGTATCGGACCGAGGCCGGCGCTGACCCGGCGCCGCTCACGCCCGCCGGGGCATGGCGCTATGCGGATCCGGTCCTCGATGCGGGGCGGCAGCGCCTGATCTGCGTGCGTGAGGACCACACCGTAGCCGGCAGGGAGGCGGAAAACACCATCGCTGCGGTAGGTCTCGACGGATGCAGCGAACCGGTGGTGCTGGTGCGGGGAGCGGATTTCTATTCGAACCCACGCCTCAGCCCGGACGGCACGCAGTTGTGCTGGCTGGCCTGGAATCACCCGCTCATGCCGTGGGACGGCACGGAATTGTGGGTCGCCGGAGTACTCCCGGACGGCTCACTCGGACCGGCGGAGCGCGTCGCCGGGGGCGCCGAAGAGTCGCTCTTTCAGCCGGAGTGGTCGCCCGCAGGAGTACTGCACTACGTCTCCGATCGCAGCGGGTGGTGGAACCTGTACCGCCACGTCGGAGCCGAAGAAGTCGCACTCACCCCGATCGAGGCGGAACTCGGGCTGCCGCAGTGGGTGTTCGGACTCACCACCTACGCGTTTCTGGATGCCGAGCGCATCCTGTGCGCGTACGGGCTGCCGGGTGGCTGGCGCCTCGCCGTGCTGCACGTAGCCACGGGCCGCCTTGAGCCCCTGGACCTGCCCTATACGAGCATCAGCAGCGTGTGTGCGTGCGGGGCCCGGGCGGCGTTCCTCGGAGGCGCTGCGGGGACGCCCACTTCGGTGGTGGAACTGGATCTGGAGTCGGGCACGCTGGAGGTGGTGCGGCAGTCGGCGGCTGTGCAAGACGCACACCGGCCGTTCCTCTCCGTGCCTCGAGGCATCGAGTTTCCGACTGAGGGCGGACTTACCGCGCACGCCATCTACTATCCCCCGGCCAACCCGCGATTTCGGGCGCCGACAGGAGAACACCCTCCCCTCCTCGTGAAGTGCCACGGTGGCCCCACGTCCGCCGCCGGGAGTTCGCTGGCGCTCGGGATCCAGTTCTGGACGAGCCGCGGGTTTGCGGTGGTGGATGTGAACTACGGCGGCAGCACCGGCTACGGACGTGCGTATCGCGAGCGCCTCAAGGACTCATGGGGCATCGTGGATGTGGACGATTGCGTCAACGCAGCCCTCTATCTGGCACGCGAGGGCCTCGCCGACGAGAAGCGGATGGCGATCACCGGGGGGAGCGCGGGAGGGTACACCACTCTCTGCGCGTTGGCGTTCCGCACCGTATTCAGCGCCGGGGCCAGCCACTACGGCGTCAGCGATCTGGAAGGCCTGGCGCTCGACACCCACAAGTTCGAGTCCCGGTACCTGGACGGGCTGGTCGGTCCGTACCCCGAGCGACAGGACCTCTACCACGCTCGCTCCGCGCTGCACCACCCTGAGGGGATTTCGGCACCGATGGCGTTCTTCCAGGGAGATGAAGACGCGATCGTACTCCCGAACCAGACCGAGCGGATGGTGGATGCCCTCCGCGCGCGGGGAATCCCGGTACTGTACTTCCTGTTCGAAGGGGAGCAGCATGGCTTCCGCAAGGCAGAGAACATCTGCCTCGCGCTTGAAGGGGAGTTGACGTTCTACGCGATGATGCTGCTGGGCGTCGGACTGCGGTACTGAGCGACATCCATGAAACTCGAAGCCAGCCTGGACGAATTCGAACTCCTGCAGCGACGGCGGCTGTCGGGGATGGACCGCGAACTGGTCGTCACGGCCCTCGCTGCACTCAAGGAGTACCTTTTGGAGCACGTCGGCCTGGAGGAAACCAGCGAACTCGAGGACTGGAACCTGTTCGAGTTTCTCCTGGACTATTACCCCTCCCAGGAAGAGCCGGATGAGGGTCCCGCGCTGTTCTTGCTGGACACGGCAAGTGCGCTGTCGCGCTGGCTGGTCGAACGGGGGGAACGGGGCACTGCCCTGTTTCTCGCCGCGGCAGACCGCCTGCGAGAGGACCTTCCGCGCGTGTTTCGCGCACTGGCGCTGTTGAAAGACCACACGCACCCCGAGGATCTCGGCATGTCGGTAGATGTGGGCGAGGAGGAAGAGGGCGCTCCCCTCGGCACGCTGTCTTCCGGTGTGGAACGGGTCGCCCGACCTGGTGAGGTTGACTACAACCGCGCGGAGGAGGATCATTTCACTATCGTGGCCACTGCGCAGGCGTCCGTCACTCTGCATTCGGACGCGCTGGAGGCGCTCGGCCAGGGAACGCTCGGCCCGGTTCAGATGCCGGCCGCAGCCGCTGCACTGTTGCGGCCGGCGGACATCCTGCACGCCGAGGTGGCGCCGGGGCGGAACGGTTGGGAACTGATCGGTGCATTCGGCATTCGGCCCGGAGGATACCTGTGAGCATGCGCGACGAGCCCAGTGCCGCGACTCCCGAGGAGTTGGTCGAGATCGCGGCGCGGAGGGCCCGGCTGGCGGCGCCCGTGGTGGCCGCCCTGTCCACCCGCGTGAAGAACGCGCTATTGAACGACATCGCCCAGGGCGTGCTGGACGAAGCGGACTTCATTCTGGCCGCCAATGAACGCGACGTCGAGGCGGCGGAACGCGCCCGGATGCCGGATCCGCTCCTGGATCGGGTCATCCTCACCCGCCCGCGCCTGGCAGCGATTGCCGATGGAGTTCGGGAGGTCGCAGCGTTCGCGGACCCGGTGGGCGAGGTGCTGCGCGGTTCCCGGCGACCGAACGGGCTGCTGATCCGGGAGGTCCGCGTCCCTCTCGGTGTGGTGGGGGTCATCTACGAGAGCCGGCCCGACGTCACCATAGATGCCATCAGCCTCTGTCTGAAGGCCGGAAATGCGATCGTACTGCGGGGCGGCGCCGACGTGCAGGAGTCGAACCGCGCTCTATTGGAGGTGGTCCGCCGCGCCATCCGGCCGCACGGGATCCCGGATGGGGCGATTGAGCTGATCGAGAGCACCCACCCGCGCGCCACCGAGCATCTGCTCCATCTCAAGGAGTATGTAGACGTTTTGATCCCCCGGGGCAGTCCCGCGCTGATCCGCCACGTCTGCGGCAGCTCCACGCTGCCGACCATTGAAACCGGGACAGGGAACTGCCACGTGTTTGTGGAGCGGACTGCCCGCCTCGAAATGGCGGCGGACATCGCGTTCAACGCCAAGGTGCAGCGTCCCGGCGCCGTGAATTCGATGGAAACGCTCCTGGTGGACGAACCGATCGCCGGCGAGTTTCTTCCCCCCTTCGCCGCCCGCATGCAGGCAGCGGGGGTTGAATTGCGCGGATGCGAGCGCTGCCGGGAGCTCTGTCCTTCCATCCGTCCCGCCACCGAAGAGGACTGGTACACTGAGTATCTGGACCTGATTCTCGCCGTGCGAGTGGTCGCCGCGATAGACGAGGCAATCACCCACATCAGCCGCTACGGCACGCATCTGAGTGAGGCGATCGTCACACAAGACTACTTTGCGGCCCGCCGCTTTTGCGAACGGGTTGATTCGGCAGCCGTGTACGTGAACGCATCCACACGGTTCACGGACGGTTATGAACTGGGGTTGGGCGCCGAACTGGGGATCAGCACCCAGAAACTACACCGCCGGGGACCGATCAGCCTGCGCGCACTTACCACCTGGAAGTGGATCGTGCAGGGCGACGGGCAGGTGCGGGACTAGGTTTGCTGTGCGCCTCGGACTGATGGGAGGGACGTTCGATCCGGTGCACTACGGGCACCTGATTATTGCCGAGACCGCGCGAGTCGAGTTCAACCTCGATCGCGTGCTCTGGATTCCAGCCGGTGACCCACCCCACAAGCCCGGGCGGGTGCGCACCCCGCAGGAACACCGTCACGCCATGGTGCTTCTGGCAACCGCCGCGCACCCACAATTCGAGGTCTCGCGCATCGAATTGGAGCGGAGCGGGCCAAGTTTCACATTCGACACGGTAACGGCCTTGCGCGAACGGCACCCGAGCGCGGAACTCTTCTTCCTCACCGGCGCCGACGCAATCCTGGAAATCCTGACCTGGCACCGGCATGCCGATGTCATTCATCTCTGCCGTTTCATCGCCGCCACCCGACCCGGTCACGACCTGGGACGCCTCGGGACGGTGCTGCCTGCTCGATACCTGCAATGCATTGACACCATCGCTACACCCGGCGTGGATATCTCCAGCACTCAAATCCGAGAGCGTGTCCGGAGCCAGGCCTCGATTCGCTATCTCTTGCCTGACAGTGTCGAAACGTATATTCAGAAGCACAGGCTCTATGCGGACACGGGTGAGAGCCCGGCAGCACCCGGCGGATAGCCGGCGACCCACCGTCCCTTCAGATCTCGCCTGGTCCCTTCCCGTGTCCTACCTGCGCACGAGATTGAAGAACTCCTCGCGGGTTGCCCGGTTCTCCCGAAATTCGCCCAGAACGCAACTGGTGATCATGCTTGAGTGCTGCTTCTCGACCCCGCGCGACATCATGCAGAGGTGCTTGGCTTCGATCACGACCGCCACACCCCGCGGCTCAATCGCCCCCTGGAGTGCATGGGCAATTTCGTGTGTCAATCGCTCCTGCACTTGCAGCCGCCGGGAGAACATCTCCACCAATCGGGCAATCTTGCTCAGGCCGACGATCCGCCCGTTGGGCAGATAGCCGACGTGTGCCGAGCCGAAGAAGGGAACCAGATGGTGCTCGCAGAGGCTGTACAGTTCGATGTTGCGAACAACCACCATGTCCTCGAATTGCTCCGAGAAAATCGCCTGGTTCAGCACCGTGGGCACGTCCTGCTGGTAGCCGCGGGTGAAGTCGCGCAGCGCGCGTGCGGCTCGTTCCGGGGTCTTCGCGAGCCCTTCTCGATCCGGATCTTCACCGATCTCGATCAGCAACTGCCTGTAGAGTTCGGCCAGTCGATCTGTCATCCTGTTGTCCGTTCATAGGCAAACACATTGCGGTCGGTCTCGCGCACCGATATCCGGTGCAATGACCCGGGTGGGAGGGCAGGTTCTAACCGGTCCCAGATGACCCGCACCAGGTTCTCGGAAGTGGGATTGAGGTCCCGAAACTCAGGAGTGTCCAGGTTCAGGTGGCGGTGGTCATACCGGTCCACGACCTCGGCGGTGACGACCTGATCCAGCAAACCCAGATCCAGCAGCATCCCGGTGCGGGGATCCGGCTCTCCGCCGACCGTGACCTCCAGCACATAGTTGTGCCCGTGGCCGTGCGGGTTGTTGCATTTCGCGAAAATCCGCCGGTTCTCATCATCCGACAGTACGGGACTATGCAGCCGGTGAGCAGCGGCGAACTCGTACGTGCGGGTCAGGGTCACCATCCATCTCTCTCCTCGCGCCGTGCATTCAGCCCGCAAACGGCTGCTCTCCCAGAGACGTACTCCCGAGAGCCGGGCCGGAAGACCGCGCGCCGCAAGCGCCGTGCTGATCGTCTTCCCGATCCACGTGACCAGCACCTCAGCCGTCGGCATCAATCCGGCGAGCACCTCGTGCTCCGGAGTGAGATACTCCCCATCCAGACGCGCCAGGACGGTCTGTTCGAGGATCGCCTTCAGGTCCGAGATGTTCACGACCATCCCTGTTGCGGGATCCACTTCACCGGCCAGGGTGGCTTCCAGCACATAGTCATGCCCATGTCCGTGCGGCAGCGAGCACAAGCCAAAGCGCCGCTGGTTTTCCTCCGCTGTCCACTCCCGCCGATAGTATCGGTGCGCGGCGGAAAAGCGTGCCTTCCGGGTAAGCTGAATCAATGGTCGCCTCTACTTTGGCGTTATACGAAGTGATTACCCGGACAGGTACACCTGTCCGAGCGCGGCCGGCGAGGTGGTCCGACCAGGACGAAGCACCAGGGCAACCACGGTCGCCAGATACGGGAGAGCCAACAGGAAGACCTCCTCCGGTTTCCCCCGCCCCTCGGAGCCCAGCACTGCGGCCAACCCCCACGCCAGGCTGAATACGCCCGTGCCCGCCAGCACACCCCAGGGGTTCCATCTCCCATAGATCACGAGCGCCAGGGCGATGAATCCCTTGCCGGCCGTCATGTTCTCCGCGAAGGTCACGACATGCCCGATGGAAAGAAACGCCCCGGCGAGGCCCGCGAGAGCGGCCCCGAACAGGACCGCCGTAGTGCGTGTGCGCCGGACCCTCGTCCCGGTGGCCTCTGCCGCCTGTGGGTACTCCCCCACTGCCCGAAGCTGCAGGCCCGGCCGCGTTCGGCCCAGAAAGAACGCGCTGACGGGTACCGCCAGGAAAGCCAGGTACACCAGCACGTTGCCGGAGAACAACGTGGCTCCGAGCGCCGGGAGCGACGCGAGGCCGGGAATAGGCCAATCCGGCAGTTTGGCGCCGACCAGTCGCGGCGTGCCGGCAGCGGTCAGACGCTGGGTGACGGCAAAATAGACGGCGCCGGTCAGCCCGAGAGCGAAGAGATTGAGCGCCGTGCCGGTAACGACCTGGTCCGTGTTGCGATACACCGTCAGAGCCGCAAACGCAGCTCCCATGAGAAGAGTCACTCCAATGGCCGCCAGCAGCCCCAACCACGGGGAATGCGTGGCGTAGGAGCCCAGCACAGCCGCCAGGGCCCCGGCCAGCATCATCCCCTCGACACCGATGTTCAGCACCCCGGCGCGCTCGACGATGCACTCCCCGATCGCCGCCAGGAGCAGCGGGACCGCAAACGCCACCGCGGAGGAGGCAAGAGTAACCTGCCAGCCCTCGGGGAGACTGGAGAAAAACCCGAACGACACAGGGCCTACTTCAGCAATGCCTCAAGCTGCTCGTCCAGCGCCCACATGAGCGCCGCGAGTGCCGCCTCCTGTTCGGTCTCCGCGCAGGGACGATCCGCCCCATTCGCCTGGAGCCAGTCCACCATCTCGCAAATTGCGTGCCGCAGCGGAGTGTGCGGGCGATAGCCGGTATCGGCCTCCATCCGCGCGAGGGAGTACATGCGGTGGTAAGCAAACGGGGCCCGCTCGGGAAACGCGCGGACGTAGGCAGCCGAAGGCAGGAAATGGTAGACCGGGTCCTCAATCCCCAGCACGGCCGCTACCATGTCATAGTACTCGCGCGTGGTCACGCAATCCGGTCCCGCGCAGTTGTACGCGCGTCCGAACGTCGCCGGCTTGCCGAGCGCCGCCACACACGCGCGCCCGATATCGCGGTGATAGATCGGCTGAATCAACAACTGTCCCCCATCAAGAAGCGGAATCAGCTTGCGCTGCGCCAGCCGATCGAGCAGCATCGGATCACGTCCTTGCAGGGTGCCTCCTCCGAGCTGGCCGCCCGCGCCCATGATGTGCGGGGGCCGCAGGGAAGTAGCCGGAAACTGTTCTTCAGCCCATGCCTGAAAGAAGATCCCTTCGCAGGTGGCCTTGTTTCGACCGTACGTGCTCAACGCCTGCGTCGGCGTGTCCTCGTCCATCGGCAGCCGGCGGTGGGGACCATACACAAAGTCGGTGCTGATCAGGATGAGATGCCCGATCCTCCCGCCGAACGCCTGCAGGTCGGCGCGTGCGTCCTCCGGGGTGTAGCAGATGCAGTCAATCACCGCATCGAACGGCCGGCCCTCAAACTGCGCCGCAAAGGCGGCGTAGTCTTTGCGATCGCCGGAGAGCACCGAGACTCCGTCGGGGAGCGGGCGCTTTCCGCGAGTATACACCGTCACCCGGTGGCCGGCGTCAAGCAGTTCAGTCACGACGGCGCTGCTCATATAGCCCGAGCCGCCGATCACCAGGACATCCATGGAAACGTCTCTCCGGCGCCGCCGAGCGCAGCGCGTAGGTCAGAGTGTGTCGGCGGCGCGCTAGCCGCCATCCGTCCCGGGGCTATCGCCCCCGGTACCGCCGGCAGGAATCGCGGGAGCCGCCGGTGCGGCGGCCGGCGCGGCGCCGCCGGAACGACGGCGTCTGAACGTGCGGGTCGGCGAACGCCGCCGGCTTGACGCCAGGCGCACCCCGCTGCCTGACCCGGAGCGTCGGTTGGACGCGCGTCCGCCCGACCCTCCAGGCGGACGATAGCTGTCGGAACTGACCAGTTCTCGGCGCAGCACTCCGCCTTCGCGTTTGACGATACGCCGGAGCGATACGCTGACACCCCCGCTGCGATTGTGGTAGACGCCGCTCCGCGCCAACTCTACCTGGCACCGATCATCCGGATGGCCGTAGATGTGGAACCACACCCGGCCATCGCGAACTTTCGCGTCTACAGCGATCGGGTGTTTGAATCGGTTGCGGAATTGGAAGTCAATAACGCCATCCACGACCGTGGCATCCCGGCCGGCCGGCACGTAGTGGACCGGAAAGGCGTGATGACTACGCTTGACGATTTCCATATCCGCGAGGAGCGCCGCATTGTACAGCGTCGAGGAGACCTGGCAGATCCCGCCGCCGGTACCGGATTGAAGCTGGCCCTCGATGATCACCGGGGCTTCCCGGTAGCCGGCGCTTGGGACTCGCGGCCCGACAATCTCGTTGTAGGAGAATACATCCCCCGGCAGGAGTACGGCGCCGTCAATGGCCCGCGCGGCCAGCCTGATGTTGTGCACGCGGTTGCTGCTGCCCGCCAGATGCGTACTGAACGACGCGAGGCCCGCCGTGATCTCCTTCAGGTCCTTCAATGCGATGCGCGGGTGCGCCGTGCGCAGCACCGCCTTCAACTCCAGCGATTTTTGCGCCTTGACCCAGGTTCCACGGTCGGATGTTTCACCAAGCGAGGCAGCGACCTGTGCGAGACGGGTGGCATCTTCGACGACCTCTCTCACCTGCCGGAGCAGGTCCTCGGGGTCCAGCTCCTTTCCAGGCCGGGGCGCCGTAATCTTGAACTTTCCCCCCACCTTGGTGTACCGTGGATTTCGAGGTTCGGCGCCGATCTTCACGGAGAAGCTGGCAAGCGCCCTCCGGATGTCATCCGGCTTCAGCTTCAGGGTCAACGGCACATCCACCGCCGGCGGCCCCACGAAGACTGCCTTGACGCGATCCATCCAGCCGCCCAGGTCCTGCGAAGCATCCGCGAGCGCTGAGACGGAACCCTCCACGTCGTAACGTGCGCCCAACTGAGCCGGAGTGGTTGTCTCGGTCCGCTCCTGGTAGCGCACGCGGAGTGGAATTCGCAGGAGCCGGGCCGCCAACTCCGAGGTGAACTTCTTAGCTTCTTCCGGAGTCTTGCCTGCAACCGGCATCCCCGCCAGTGTCACCCGTTCCCGAATTACGGTCGGGGGGGCCGCCTGTGCCTGGACCGCCAGGGTCAACGCTACACCAGCCGCCGTGAAACAGCCGACAATTCCGGCTGCGCTCCAACCCAACGTTGGGGAAACTCGCACCGCCATCCTCACGTTCACTCCGCCCATACCGCCTATGCAGTGGGATCAGATCCCCGAACCGCGCCGCCAGGTTGCGCCCCCCGGGCGATCCTCCACAATCACGTTCAGTCCCTTGAGGCCGTCACGGATTGCATCCGAGGCGGGCCAATCCCGGTGCTGCCGCAGCGCGGCTCGGGCTTGCAGCAGCAAGTCGAGAACCGGCCCGGCAATGTCATCTTCGGCTGCGTCGGAGGCCGGGGACACATCAAGGCCAAGCACCCCTAACAACTCACTCAGTTGCTCTCGCGCCCCCGTGACTGCCCGAGCGCCGACCGGGGAACGGTGGGCCGCCGTAGCCGCGACCCGGTTCGTTTCCGAAGCCAGGCCGAACAGCGCAGACACCGCGACCGGCGTGTTGAAATCGTCGTCCATGCCTTCCAGAAACAACCGCCGGAGGCTTTCCGTTTGAAGGGTCAATTCCTCTGCCGCAGATCGGGAGGCGTCCGTCTCATCACCCACAGGCAGCCCCAGGTAGCGATCCGCATTTTGCACCGCGATCTGCAGGCGTTCCAACGCCCTGCCGGCGTCGCGCACACTCTCGTCAGTGTAATCAATCGGGCTGCGGTAGTGACTGCTCACCACCCAGAAACGAAGCACCTGCGCCCCAAAGCGGCCGATCTCCTCGGCAACGGTCTTGAAGTTTCCTTTGCTCTTGGACATCTTCTCGCCGCCCACGAGCACTGTCCCGTTGTGCATCCAATAGCGGACGAACGGGGCATGCGTGGCACATTCCGACTGGGCAATTTCGTCTTC
This sequence comes from Actinomycetota bacterium, assembly GCA_005805375.1. Taxonomy (GTDB): domain Bacteria; phylum Armatimonadota; class SYMT01; order SYMT01; family SYMT01; genus SYMT01. Next base: position 17,080 of record SYMT01000208.1, on the reverse strand, counting down.
ATTATGCGGGAACACGTTGTCCACACCGGCGCCGTGCAGGTCCAGCGTCTCTCCCAGATACTTCATCGCCATCGCGGAGCATTCGATGTGCCAGCCCGGGAAGCCGCCGCCCCAGGGACTATTCCAGCGCATCATATGGCCGGTACCCGCAGCGGCTTTCCAGAGTGCGAAGTCGGACGCATTGCGCTTTCCGGCGCCGGCTTCCACGCGCCCACTTGCCTCCTGCTCTTCCAGGCGCCGGCGAGAGAGCTTGCCGTAGTCCCGGAAGGACTCCACGTCAAAGTAGACATTCCCTTCCGAAACGTAAGCGTGGCCCTCGTCCACCAGCCGTTGGATGAGGTCAATCATCTCCGGGATGTGCCCGGTCGCACGTGGGGAGATATCCGGTCGGAGGCAGTTCAGCGCATCGGTGGCCTGAAAGAACTCCCGGGTGTATGTTTCCACCAACTGCATCGGCTGCACGCGCCGCTCCGCGGCACGCTTCCCGATCTTGTCTTCCCCTGAGTCCGCGTCGTCCGTCAGATGTCCGACATCGGTGATGTTCTGGACATAGAGAACGTCGAGGCCGAGATACCTCAGGTAGCGGACCACCACGTCGAACGATACATACGTCTTGGCGTGTCCAATGTGAGGATAATCGTACACAGTAGGACCGCAGACGTACATGTTGACGCGACCCGGGTGGAGCGGCTCGAACGGCTCCTTTTCCCGCGAGAGAGTGTTGTAGATGCGCAGCGTCATGATGGGTAAGGATCTCGATTCCGGAGCCGAATGAGTATACCACAGTGTCCGGCGGGCGAGCGTACGGGAGGGGCGACAGGGCGACAGCCTCCTCGCGGCGACGCACGCCGCGGGGCCCGGCGGGACTCCGGCTTTCCCAGGGGCGCCGGCCGTGCCGCTGCGGGCGGTGGCGCCGGCTACTTCCGTTGACGGGCGCTACCGGAAGGGCTACACTTTTCCCGGAGCCTCGTCCATTCACCCCGGTTTGTGGGCAGCGGAGGACCGCGTACTTCACTGCACTTCCGGGTCGAGAGGGCGCTGTTCGGGGAGGAACGACGGATGCCGTACGCAATGCCGCCGGGACGCCGGTCCCAAAGCCGGAGCAGGCATACGAACCGCGCCGGCCGGTTCGCGTGGAGGTCGAGGGTGAGTGCGGGTGCGCCGGGCATGTCTGTCGTTGGTCCCGCCGGATGCCCGCTCCGCTGCCGGGTTGTAGGCGCCCTGCTGCTCGTGGCATCGGGCGCCGCCGCGCAGACGGCGCCGCCGCGGCCTCAAGTCCAGGCCGCTCCGACCGCCATCGGGGGCCGGCGGTACGCCGGCGGTCTCGGCCTGTCGCCACGATTGCACGTGCGCGCCTCACCCGCCGGACCGGGACGGATTGAGGTAGTGCTGGATGGGCCCGCGGCCGGGGCATTGCGTCGTCAGCTAGGCAAGCGGCCGAGTCCGGAGCAGGTAGAGTCGCTCTTCTACTTTCGCATGGCGCAGGGCGCTGTGCGAGTGCCGATGTTCGCCCGCCTGGAGTGGCGCAGGAGCAGCGCAGTGCTGGCGCCGCAGGCCCCCCTGACCCGGGGAGTAGCCTACGAGGCCGTCTTCGAGGGATCACGCGTCGCGGCGGACCTGCCGCGCGTGGTGCTTCTGCATCGAGTGCCCGCAGATACGTCCCGATCAGACGCACGCGTCATCGCCGTGCACCCGTCACAGGTGGAGTTGCCGGCAAATCTGCTCAAGTTCTACGTCCACTTCTCCACTCCGATGGCGCAGGGTCAACTGTTCCGCTTCACGCGCCTGCTCGACGGCGCCGGAACGCCCATTGACCAGGCATTCCACGAAGTCGAGCTCTGGTCCCAGGATCACCGGAGGGTCACAGTCCTCATCAATCCCGGTCGCACGAAACACGCGCTGGGGTTGAGTGAGGCGCTGGGGCCGGTCCTGCGAAAACGCCGGCACTACACTCTTGAAATCCGCGCCGGCCTGCCGGATCAGCAGGGCCGTCCCCTGGCGAGACCGTGGCGCCATGGTTTCCGCACCGTTGACTTCGACAGCGCCTCGCCGCGCGTGGACGCCTGGACTCTGACGCCGCCGAAGGCAGGCACGCGCGCCCCATTCCGGGTCCGTTTCCCGGAGCCGCTGGATTACGCTCTGTGCGATCGGCTGCTGTCCATCGTCCCCCGCCGTCGCGAAGCCGGAGGCGGAATTCCCGGGCGCGGCGAGCCGCTCGCAGGACGGGGCGCAGTCGCGCCGGATGGAAGAGGCTGGTCATTTGTGCCGAACCGTCCGTGGGATCCGGGCGTCCATCGGCTGGTCGCGGCAGGCGACCTCGAAGATCTGGCAGGTAACAATCTCGTGCGCCCGTTCGAAGTGCCGGCCGGAAAGGGGGCGCGTCCGCCGGTCATCCCTCCGGTATTTGCCCGGGAATTCCTGGTGGCGCGGTAGGCGCGGCGCAACCGGCAAGAGCGTCGCGGGCCGCCCCCTCGCCCGCGACCCAGCCGGTGGAGAATGCCGCCTGGAGATTGTAGCCGCCCACGGGACCGGCGATGTCGAGAATCTCCCCGCAGAGGTACAATCCTGGCACGCGGCGGCTGGCCATGGTTTGTGGGTCCACTTCGTCCAGGCTGACCCCGCCGGCAGTCACCTCACCTCGCTCCATCGGGATCGTCCGTACGGCGCCAAGGTCCCAGCGCTTCAGCGTTTCGCAGAGTCGATTCCGTATCTTTCGTGCCACCTGGTGAATCGGCGCACCCGGGTCTGCCCCGGCTGCGGCGGCCACAGCCGGGACGAGGCGGTCCGGCAGCCAGCGTTGCAGCAGAGTGCGCAGGACTCTGCTTCCCCCGCGAGCGTGTTCCTGCACGAGGACCGCCGCAATTTCCTCATGACCGAGATCCGGCAGCACGTCTACATCCAGCGACACCGCACCGGTTTCCGAAGCGGCTGCTGCCTCGCGGCTCACTCCGAGTGCAGCGGGCCCGGAAATTCCGTGGTGCGTGAACAGCAGGTCGCCGCGCCAGCGACCGACATCCCGCCCGCCACATCGAGCCCGAACGAGGCAATCCCGCAGACTGACACCGCTCCATTCCGGAGTCGGGTGCGCCAGGTAGATCGGCGCAAGGGCCGCACGCAGGGGAACAATGGTGTGCCCCAGTGCGCGGGCCCAACGGAACCCGTCACCCGTAGCGCCGGTCTTTGGATAGCTGCTGCCTCCGACTGCCAGCACCACCGCCCGGGCGGAGAGAATGCGCTCCCCGTCCTGGCCGGCCGCCCGCACGCCGGCCGCCCGACCCTCCCGTACCATCACCTCTACCACGGACACATTCCGGTCCACCTGGACGCCGGACTGCCGCAGGCGCGACAGGAGCGCTTCAATGACGTCGTCGGCGCGTCCGCTGTCCGGGAAGACCCGACCATCCGACCGCGTATGGACGCCCACCCCTCGTTCCGCCAGCAGCGCCAGGATGTCCTGATTGGTGAACCGGCGGAATGAGGGGTGCAGGAACCGAGCCTCCTCGCGGCGGAAGGCCTGACGAACGGACTCCATATCACCGGCGTGCGTGATGTTGCACTTCCCGCCGCCGGAGATGTGGATCTTCACACCCAGCCGAGCGTTCTTCTCCAGAAGCCGCGTGCGGGCTCCCAGGGAAGCGGCGCGCCACGCAGCCAGCATGCCGGCCGCGCCGCCCCCCACGATCAGGACATCATCCAATCCCGTGCCGACTCCCCTCGCGTGCCGGTGTCAGCCCGGCTGTCCCACTCAGCTCCCGGTCGTGCGTCCCCGGACGATGATTGGGACGGTTACCCGCGGACGATTCGGATCGCTGCTCTCGATCACCAGTTGGCCCGGCGGCTCAATCCGTCCTCCCTGTCCTGGCGTCGCACTCACCGGAAGTGCGAAGGTCTGTCCGGGCGCCAGCAGCACACTCAGCAGCCCCCCGGTCACCCCGAACGGGGCTCTTGGAGGGATGATTCGGATGGCGAGATTGGCTGTGCGGCTATTGTTTTTGATCAGGAAGTTGACGACCTGGGTGCGGCCCACCCCAACCTTGCCCATGTCGAGCACCGGGCGCATCATCAACTCGCCCCCAGGGATCGGCTCCCCGTCCAGAACCCGGACCACCGCAACTTCGACCCCGCGTCCTCCCCGCCGTCGCAGCGCCCCCGGAAGCAGCCGATGTTGCGGAAAGTCATTGGAAACCGAGTCGCCGACGACCACGAGGTCGCCGGTGGGACGCACCGCCATGCCGCCGGCGCGCTCCGTGGAGACTCCACCGAGGTACGTCGAATAGTCAAGCAGCAACTTGGGGTTGACCAGTACCGTGCTCGGATGCAGCTTGGTGAGGAAGAAGTCCGCCCCGCCTGCCCTTCGCACCTGCAACGGATCCAGCGTCGGGAAGTCAGGCGAATCTGTTTCGCCGAAGACGTAGACTTTGGTTTCCGGGTCGAGGTCATCATCTACACCGATGGCTTTCAGGGCTTCCCGACCACTTCCCCCCAGAAGCGTGTCAAACACGATGTTCGACAAGTCGGGGAGATACTTGATGAGGAAGCAATCGGTAGAACTGTCCACCCGGGCGGTCTGGAACGGCGTGATGGCGGGATCTGCGATCAGCATGTCGTCCGATTCGGTGGTGCCGCCGACGTAGATGTTGCCCGTCGCATCCACAGCCACTCCGGACGCAGCGTCGCTGCCGCTTCCACCGCAGAACGTAGAAAACGCCAGCACCGCGCCGTCCGCCCGCACGCCGGAGACGAACCCGTCGCCGAAGCGCCCGCCGCGAAAGATCGGGAGCACCGCATTCGCGGTAACGGGAAAGTCGCTCGAATCCGTGCCCCCCACCACACAGGCAGTCCCGTCGGGGGCGAGCGCGATCGCCCGAGCAATGTCCCCGTCGGAGCCACCCAGCAGCGTGCTGAAAACGGCGCCGTTCCCGGCCGCGTTCAGCCGGGTAACGAACGCATCAAAGTCCCCGGCGAACACCGTCTGCAGCGCACCCCCCGTTGCCGGGAAGTTCGCTGAGCCGGTAAAGCCGGCTATGACCGCGCCGCCCCCGGCGTTCACGGCAATGCCGTTGGCGCCGTCTCTAGCCGATCCCCCAATGGTAGTGGAGTACGCGAGTGCGTTCCCTGCAGGATTCAACTTGGCCGCAAAGGCATCTACGTCACCCCCAAACGCGGGCTGTGCCGGAGTCACCCGCGGGAAGTCCGCGGAGGCGGTGGCCCCCGCAATGTACGCCGCGCCGGTGGCGTCCACTTCCACATCCGCTCCGGCATCCTGTGCGCCGCCGCCCAGATAGGTAGCGTAGACCAGACGCGCTCCGTCGGGAGAGAGCTTCGCGACGAATGCATCGCCGGATCCGCCGGGCGTCGCCCTCAGCGCCGCAGCGACCGGAAAAGTCGTTGACTCTGTGTAGCCGGTGACATATGCATTCCCTGCGGCATCGAGTGCCGCACCGGTGCCCGAGTCCAGTCCGGCCCCGCCCAGGGTCCCGGAGTACGAGACGATCGGGTCGATCACCAGAGAACGACTCCGATCGTACGAGCCGATTGCGAACCCAACGCGGCCGTCGGCCAGGAGCCGGTACGCACCGCGCACCGGCTCTACGACGCCATCGGAGCGCTGGTACAGCAGGGGTTTCTCCAGCCGAACCTCGGCCGTTGCGGTGGCCAGCGCGAGAGACCCATCCGCCTCGATCCGCGGTTTCTCTGCACCGGAAAACTCCAACTGCACTACGGCGGGATCGGTGCCGGGCGCCACGATCAGATCGTACTCGAGTGCCCGTTCCTTCCCGTAGTAGGTCACGTCCACACCCGGATATATGCTGTCGAACTGCACCCGTCCAAAGGTCGGCACACCGGTCACCCAGCGGTCCGGGCGATTCCCCAGCAGGTAGTTCACGCGTCCAGGCAGCGGCTCCAGCGCCCGGGCTTCGCGGCCCGCGCCGGCGCCGACGAACCGCATGCGGATGATCTCGCTCCGGCGCGTCGCCCCTGCGGGATGGGCGGCGAGTTTACGACCCCACGGATCCGAGCCGGGACCCGGCCGAGAGAATTTTAGGACGGCTTCATCGCCCTTCAGAAACACGAGCGAGCCGGCGCCTCGTGCGAGAAAAGCCACTTGGGCATCCGTTTGCCCCTGGTTGGTTTCAAAATAGAGCGGCAGCCGCCCAGGCGACATGGCGGCTCGACCGCGATGCACCGGGCGCGGCCCGGCGGGAGCGGTTGCACTGACTGCCGCCACAAGCCCGGCCAGAGCCAGGCCGGCGGCGGATGTTCGGTTTTTCCAGGTTGCCACGAGGCACACCCCTTCTTTGAATAGAGACAACGCCGGAAACCATTGTGGCGAAGCTTGCAGGGGTCTTCAGGCACGGTCGCACCATTCGGTGAGGATAGCGCGGGAATACGGGAGTTCGAGTACGGGAAGGAGCGTGGGATGACGGGCGGACGGGCGGTGCTGGCGGTGACCACCGCAGTGGTGTTGGCGGGAGGTCTTGGATCGGGAGCGGCTGATCCGAGTATGCAGGCGGCTCCGCTGCCGCCCCTTCGCCACCGGGTTGCGGTCATCGCACACCGCGGCGGCGCTGCGCTGGCGCCGGAGAACACCCTCGCGGCGATCCGTAACGCGATCCGTCTCGGCGCGGACTACGTGGAGCTTGACGTGCGTACCTCCCGCGACGGACACCTGGTGCTGATGCATGATGCCACCACGAATCGCACGACCGACGGCGTCGGGGCGGTCAAGGACCTGACTCTCGCGGAACTCCGGGCGCTTGATGCGGGCCGGAAGTTCGGCCGGCCGGGCGAGACGGTTCCCACCCTCGCGGAGGCCCTGCGCGAGTGCCGGGGGAAGATCCACGTCTATCTCGACCACAAAGAGGCGGCGGTGCCGGAAGTGCTGGCCGCATTGAGCCGCGCCCGGATGCCGGCGCAGGTCGTGGTGTACGCGGGCGTGGAGACGCTGCTGGAATGGAAACGCCGGGCGCCGCACATTCCAGTAATGCCGTCGCTCCCTCGTGAATATCGTGTCCCCGGCGGGATCTCCCGGTTCCTGACGATCCTGCCCGCTGAAGTGCTCGACGGCAACCAGCGGGAGTGGACCCCGACCCTCGTGCGAGAGGCCCACGCAGCGGGCGTGAAGGTCTATGTGGACGCCCTGGGAGAGAACGACCAACCCGCCGGGTTCCGGCGTGCGCTCGAAATGGGGGTGGACGGGATCCAGACTGACCACCCGGACCAATTGCTCGCAGTGCTTCAGGAACGCGAATGACCGGCACGCCGCGGGGGGCGTGAGCGCCGGCCGATACGCTGCGAAGTCATGAATCCCAAGCTTGCACCCCCCGGCTTCCGTCTGCTAAACTTGCGAGCATCCACGAGCAGTGGGTCACCCAGAGGGTCATGTCAGTGCAATTCGTCCGGATACGGCGCGTTCAGGGATCGTCCATCGGCTTCCTGAGCCGTAATGCGTCTCCGGTACGCTGCACTCGACCCCCGGAAGCCGTCCCTCGCTGAGAGGACGGCTCTCCAGCACCAGTCAAAACTGAGTAAGAGGTCGCGGGCGCGGAGCGCGCTCGCCGCCTCTCCTGCCTCAGGCAAGACGGCTGCCGGCGTGCTCCTCCCCGCGCGGGAGTAACACGACTATGACGGTCCCAATCCGTCCCTTCACCCCGGACGACTACGAACCCCTCGTGGCCATCGAGAACACGGTCTGGCCCGAGTACCCCGGCACCGCCGAAGAATGGCGTTTGGGCGACCTGAATCGCGATCCGAAATGCCTCTGGGCGCGCTGGGTCCTCGAAGACGGCGGCACACCCATCGGCTACTGCGGCTACTCGCAGAGCTCGCACAATTACCATCCGCACAAGTTCTACGTGAGCGTGACCGTGCATCCCGACCGTCAGGGTCAGCGGCACGGCTCGCGGATGTACGAGCACGTGGTGGCGGCCATCGAACCCCATCGGCCGGTCGCGCTGCGCATGGAGACCCGCGAGGACTACGCGCGGTCACTCGGCTTTCTGGAGCGCCGTGGCTTTCGCGAAGAGCAGCGTGAGCGGGAGTCGCGCCTGTACCTGAAAGACTTCGACTTCGACCGTTTCACCGAAGCGGAGGAGCGAGTCGTCGGTCAGGGTCTGGAGATCCGCACACTGACCGAGATCCAGTCGGATCCCGATTGGGAGCACAAACTGCACCGGTTGATCACGGAGGTCCAACGGGATGTGCCTGAACCCGATCCCGCGACCGAAATCCCGTTCGACCTCTGGCGCCAGCGGTTCCACAGCAGCATCAACCGGCTGCCGGACGCCTACCTGGTAGCAGTGGACGGCGATCAGTACGTCGGGCTCAGCTACGTAGATCGCTGCCAGGCGGCGGCCTACCTGGACACCGGCCTGACGGGCGTGCTCCGCAGCCACCGGCGGCGTGGAATTGCGCTGGCGCTCAAGCTTCGCGTAGTACGCTACGGGGTAGATCACGGCTACCCGGAAATCCGCACCTGGAACGAGCGCAACAACGCCGGGATGATCGGAATCAATGACCAACTCGGCTTCCAACCGGTCCCGGCCTGGCTGTTCATGGTCAAGGTGATCCGCGCGGACGGCGCCGAGTGACGCGATGGAGTGGCGCCGGCGCCGGGCCGGCGCCACCCAGTTCACCGAGGACATCCCATGAATCCGATCACTCGCGACTTCGAAGAGCGGGACCATGAGGCGGCTTGTGCGCTCGCGACCGGCATTGGCCCTGTCGCCTCTACGATCTCGATCAAGCGGTGAAGGCAGACATTCCCGCGGCAACCCCTTCGTGAGGGATCCGTTCGACATCTGGGTCACCCGGTTCACCGCATCCCCCGGCTACCTCCCGGACGGGTACCTGCTGGCTTGGGACGGCGAGCGCTGCGTGGGACAAACCGTGCTCTGGCGCGACGACCTTCAGGGACATCTTTCGACAGGCGTCACGGGGGTACTGCGTGAGTACCGCCGGCGGGGCATCGCCCTCGCGTTGAAGGCCGCGTCGCTCCAATTCGCCAAAGACGCCGGCTTCGCTGCGGTCCGCACCCACAACGCAACCAGCAACGAAGGAATGCTCGCCATCAACGAGCGTCTCGGCTTCCAGGCAAAACCGGCATGGGTGCGATTCCGCAAGCTGGAAGCAGCGAAGCCTCCCTCACCCGCAGGGTGAAGGAGGCTTCGGCACGCTGATGCGTTCCGAATTCGCGCGCAGCGATCCCGAGCTCGATCCTGATCTACTGCGCGGCCGCCACCGCCGGCTTCGGCCGGTCCAGGCGGAAGGTGCCGGTGTACTTGCCGCTGGAGAAGAAGCCGACGAATTCCTTCTCGGTCGCGCGGCCGATCCAGTCATAGACGCCGCCGTCCTTGTCGCCAAGGTCTGCCGTGCCGTTGAACAGCACCGAGTCGCCTGACTGCCGGCCGATCATCTTGACGGTGTACTTGTAGGGCCGGCCGCATTCTCCCTCGAAGGTCGCCTGCCACTTGCCGGACTCCAGCAGTTCGACCTTGCAGTCCATCTGCTTCTGAGCCTGGGTGTAGGGGCTCGGCTTCTCGGGATTGGGTCCGGCCAGCGGCGGCGGTGTGTATACACCCCAGCCACCCGTCCACGTGCCCACGACCATTGGCGCCTTGCCTTTGTCGGCGGCACGCACTGCCACCCCCGCTGCTCCGCCGACCACTGCCAGCGCCAGCGCGAGAATTCCTATCGTTCTCTTCATGTCAGTTCTCCAGATTGTTTGGGTACCGGGCTGGGACCCACAGACAGCCTTCGGCATCAGGTCAGAATACCAGAAACTTGCGCCTGCAAGGTCATTGCTCCTTCACGTCGTAGCACAGGAGCGCATCCTGGTCGCGCAGGTAGAGGCGACCGCCGACAACAACCGGGTGTGCCCAGGCATTCTTGCCCGTGCGGTCCGGCTGCTCAAAGCGGCCCTTTTCGACGAACCCGGTCGGCGTGGGCTCGACCAGCACTACCGCTCCGCGCTCGGACCGCACGACCATGCGTCCGTCCGCGAAGAACACCGAACCCTTCAGCTTTTCCTCCGTGGACCATACCAGCTTGCCGGTCTTCAACTCGCGGCACACAAACGAGACCGGTCCGCGGTGCCCCTCGGAATAGTAGAGGTGGTCGCCCAGCAGAAGGACGCCCCCGTGATGGTTCTGCATCTGCTGGTTGAAGTAGACCTCTTCGACGCCGAACTGACCTCCCTGGCCGGTGATCTTGAGTAGCGCTCCGCCCTTGTCATAGGCGGTCGTCACGAAGAGGTGGTGATCCCGGTACACCGGTGTGGTGATGACAATGCCGTTCGCGGGCCGAGCATGCCGCCACAGGAGTCCGCCGTTCGTCGCTGCCACACCGACCGGACCGCCGGTCAGGTACTGGATGTACTGGCGCACCCCGTCAATGTCCGCCACAATTGCAGAGGCATAGGCGGCAGCGTTCCCGCCGGGGATCGCAGAGCGCCACACTTCGGCGCCCGTCTGCTTGTTGAGCGCCACAAGGGTGGCTGCACCCCCGCCGGGCGTCACGATCACGTGCTCCCCATCCACCAGCGGTGATTCGCAATAGCCCCAGTTCGGCACCGCGCCTCCGAAGTCGCGCACGAGATGCTTGCGCCAGACCTGCCGGCCCGTTGCCGCTTCCAGGCACACAAAGTCGCCACCGACACTCAGGGCATAGAGATACTGCCCATCTACCGTGGGCGTACACCGAGAGCCATCGGAATAGCCGATCTGCCGGTTGGCGGGCGCCAGCGGAGGCGTCTGCCACAAGAGCTTGCCGGTGGCAAGTTCACGCGCCCAAACCACCTCGTTCTCGTCCACGTACCCCATCCCAAAGATGCGGCCCCCGGAGAAGGACGGAGTGCTGTACCCACCCCCGAGACCTTCCACTTTCCAGAGCAGCTTCGGTCCGTCAGCGGGCCACTGCTTGAGGAGTCCCTTCTCAGCCGAGATCGCCGTGCGCCCGGGACCCCGGAACTCGGCCCACTCGGCAGCCGCCGGCAGTTCCTGCGCCGCACAGGCCGCAGTGCTCTCCCCCTTGATGTCGTAACACAGCAGGACATCCTGGTCCCGCAGGTACAGCCGCCCGCCGGAGATAACCGGATGCGCCCACGCTGCTGCCCCACTCCGGTCCGGCTGGCCGAACTGACCTTTCACCACGTACTTTTCCGGCGTGGCCTCAATGAGGGCAACCCCGCCTCGCTCACCTCGCGCGTACAGGTGCCCATCCGCGTACGTGACCGAGCCCTTGCCGACGCTGCGATCGAACCACCGCACCTCGCCCGTCTTGAAGTCCATGCACGTCAGGTTTCCGCCGTCGAACCCGTAGATGTGTCCGTTCAGCAGCACCATACCGCCATGATGATTTTGCATGCCGCGGGTGAAGTACGCCTCTTGTGCCGAAAATACTTCGCCGTCGCGCTTGATTTTCGCGAGTCCTCCGCCCGTGTTGTATGCGGACGCGGCGAAAACGTGTCCATCCTGGTAGAGCGGGGTCGAGCAGTTGGCCGTGCCGTTGGCGGGCGAACTATAGCGCCACAAGAACTTGCCGTCCGCCGCCGAGATCCCCACCACCCCGCGCGACAGGAACTGCACATACTGCGGCACCCCTTCGATTTCCGCCCGGATGCTGGAGGCGTAGTGAGCACCATCTCCCTCGGGGGTGGTGGCGCGCCAGATCTCCTGTCCGGTTTCTTTGTTGAGCGCCACCAACGTCGCCTCCCTTCCGCCGGGCGTGACGATCACCTTTTCCCCGTCCACCAAAGGCGACTCGGTGTATCCCCATCCCGGCACTCGGCCGCCGAACTCTCGCACGAGGTCCCGCTGCCAGAGCAACCGGCCGGTCGCGAAGTCGAGGCACACGAACTTCCCACCGATCCCGAGGGCGTAGACCCGGTTGCCGTCTACGCTGGGGGTGCTTCTGGGGCCTTCATTGTAGCCCACGTTCGGGGTCCGGCTGCCCAGCGACGCATTCCAGACCGGGTTCCCGGTGGCGATGTCACGAGCCCAAACGGTCTCTTCATCACCGACGTACCCCATCCCGAAGACCCGTCCACGAGCGACCGAAGGCGTACTATAGCCGCCCCCCACTCCCGTTGCCTTCCAGAGCAGCTTCGGTCCGCCATCCGGCCAGGACTTCAGAAAGCCGGTTTCCCGGGAGATGTCTGTACGGTCCGGCCCACGCCATTGGGGCCAATCGGTCGCAGCGGGGGCCTGGGCCCGTGCAGAAAGCGAAACCAGCGACAGCCCCAAGAGGGCGAGGAGGGTAGTGAGGGAATGGTTGCGGCGAGACAAGCGTGAGGCTCCTTCCGGCCGGTCCGGTGGGCACCGGAATTCCCGACCGACGCCTTAGACGCGCGGAACCGCCCGACGTTTCATTCTCGTTTGCCTCGTGAGCAAACACTCAATGCCGGCGGCACAGTGGAGCACCTTCAGCGGAACGGCGTAGCCATACGGAATCCTGAGTAGCCTCCCGGCAATGGATGATGCCCGCGATCGGGATTGTCGGCGACCCCGGACCCCTGGCGACCCTACGGATTCCGGCTCGGGGGCGTGAGAATGCCGGTGTCTTCCAATCGTGGGGCGACGGCGGCCCGGATCAGCCAATCACGTGCCTGCTCGACGTCGGCGCTCTGTATCAGCAACTGGACTTCGGGCGGGACCTCCTGGAACCGCGCAGACAATACGTCCAGGAGCGCAAGCTGTGCGCGATGCCGGTCGCCTTCTGCTCGCCCTTCGGTTCTGCCTTCGGTTCTGCCTTCGTCTACCCAGACGTCCGACATCGTACGCATCACGTGTTCCTCTTGCTGCTGCCGCCAGAAGCGGGATCGGCGCGTGGCGGCCTGGATCAGCGCCCGCCAGTCAGGGAATTCTCCCACAGGGCGACGGCGCGTGACCAGTACCCAGATCAGTTCCATCACGCGATTCCAGCGGCCGCTCTCACCGTCCGGGAGCTGATTCAGAGCCTCGGTGGCGATGGTGAGTGTCCGGCCGAACTCGTCGGCCGGACTTCGTTCGTCCCGGAGGACGAGCAGGGCGCAGGAGCCGGCGTTCCCGGCTCCCAGGAGGCGCTCGGTGGTGAGGTCATGGAGATCGAGGAAGTGAAATCCCCAGTGCGGACTGGCACGGACATATTCGTGCGCCGCCGGGGCACGCTCCCAGCATCCCAGCGCAGGCGGACCGCCCCATCGAGCCGGACCGGTGTACTGGAGCACACTCAAGAAGGGCGGGAGATGCTGGCGGGCTGTGGGCAGGCGGGTGTTCTCCCAATAACGCCGTTTGTGATCCCAATACTGGTAGCGATAGTCGCCTTCCCGCACCCGGTAGAGCGCCTCCGACAGCGTATTCTGTTCCTGGTGCAGCGTCACAAAGTAGTCCCCTGGTGGTTCGTGAGGCAGGGGGCGGCAGGCGACATAGTAGAGCACGTCGGTTTCACGGAGGTCCAGCGCCCGCGTGAGCAGGTGTCGCGGCAGGCGGTACGCGCGCCGGAAATCGAGGCGCAGGAACAGTTCCGGCGGCAGCACATGTTCCGCCGTGTCCCGGAACAAGATCGGGTCATCCGCCAGCCACTGGGTGGCACGGTCGGGGAAGTGGGGGATGAGGTCCCGCACGCCCTGCCGGCGAGGGCGTCCGCTCCGCGGAACGGGTTGGGATGTACCGATGCGCATCAAGTTTCGCTCACGCAGGCCCCGCCGTGCTCGCGCCCAACACTCGCGCCTCGTTCGGCCTCGCAGTCGGGTCGCCACGCGGGTCCGGCTACCGTTTGGGCACTCCCGCAATGCAGTAGAGATTCGCGTGAGTGCGAATGAAGATCTCGCCGTTCGCCAGTGCCGGGGTAGCGAGAGTGCGCTCTTCCAGGGCGCAGCGGGCAATCAGCGTGAACTCCGGCTTCGCTCCGAGAATGAAAGTCTCCCCGCGCATGCTCGTCGCGTAGAGACGGTCACCGGCGCCCACGAGGCTGGCCCACGTCGCTCCGCCCAGCCGCTCGTCGAAGACCGTCTTGCCGGTCTTGAGTTCGATGCACTGGAACGTCCCGGGTTCGTTGACCAGATAGAAGTGTTCACCGACGATCACGCCGGACCCAATTCGCTGGCGATTCTGTTCCTCTCGCCATAGGCGCCTGGGTGTCGCATCGCCGCTGCCGCCGGGCCGCACCGCGATGGCTGCGCCGCCGTACCCGCTCATCGCCACGGCCACTTCGGGGGTCGCGACCACAGAGGTGTATACGAGCTTGGTGAGGCCCGCACAGTGCCAGAGGAGTTTTCCGTTCTCCGGATTGTACGCTTTCAGGGTATCGGGCCAGCTTACCAGCAACTCGTCCCGGTCGCCCACCCGAAGTAACGTAGGAGTGGACCAGGAACCGAGCCACTCCGCGTTGTTCTTGCCGAAGCGCCCCCCGGGCTCGTCCACCCGCCATACCTCTTTGCCCGTGCGCCGGTCCAGCGCGACCAGAAATTGCCGCTCTCCCGGCCCGCAATTGAGGATCACGGTATCCCGATAGAGAATTGGTGAGGACGCGTTTCCCCAGATGTGCTGGAACTCGCCGAGGTCCCGGCGCCAGAGGAGCTTACCCTGGAAGTCATAGCAGACCACGCCGGCGGACCCGTGCCAGGCGATGACCCGAGTGCCGTCAGTGACGGGTGAGGCGGAACAAAACGGGTTGTCCTTGTGGGTGGCTTCGGCGCCGGCGAACGGCGTCTCCTGCTGCCAGAGCAGCTTGCCCGACTTCCGGTCCACACACAGCACGGCGCGCCGGGTCCCCTCCAGGTCAATGGACTGCGTGAGAAAGACTCGATCGCCCCACACAATCGGCGTGGAGTTCCCCGCCGAGGGGAGTTTCAGCCTCCACCGGATGCCGTCAGTGGAGGACCACCGGTCAGGAAAGTCCGCTTCGGAGGTGAACCCCGTGCCGGTCGGGCCCCGCCAGTTGGGCCAATTCGCCGCTCCGGCGAAGGAAGCGGAGAGCAGTGTGAGAGAAAGGATCAACAGCAGTCGTCGCAATGGAGTTCCTCCCCGGGCGCCGTCGTGACCGCGCCATCGTTCCCAACACGAAATGGTATCCTCGTGAGGTCTCGGAAACCCAAACCGGCGGACGTGTCCGTGGCCGCTGAGGCGGAACCGTCGCTCCCGATTGCGGGAGAAGCAGATGGCGTACGCGAATTCCTCGAGCACGTGCTCCCCATTCTGGGAGTTGAGCATGTATGGCTTGCGCCGGACCACGCACGGGTCCGCTCGCACGCAGGGCTGGCGGAGCTCTTTCGCGGAGCCGAAGCCCTGGATCTGGTACTCTCCGGCGCCGCCCTACACGAGCACCCCACCGCTGTCCCCTGCCTGCCCGGTAGCTTTGCGCTCGATCTGCTCCTGGCAAAGGCACAGGACCTGCCGGTCGGATACCGCTCGTGTGTCCCCCTGGATGATGGACCGAAAGATCTCGCCGCGGATCTCGTTGTCGTCGGGAACGCGCGCTTCCGGCAGCTTTCGGTTGCGACCGGCTGGCGCACTGCCCTGCTGGCGCTCGTGCGAGTGCGCCTCCGTACCGACGATCTTGTGGAGCGGGTGTTCCCTGTCGCACTGGACGACGGGGCGCAGCCACGCCCGGAGTGGGCCCGTCTGGTTGAGCAAACGCGCCCGCCGGACACCGGTCCTGTCGTCCTCCCCGCAGGGTGGCGTCCCGCCCTGGAGGCGCTGGCGCATGGGTGTGCGGAGGAGGCGGCTCATGACCGCCGGGCTGTGGTCGAAGCCACGCGGCAGGGGGAGATCCGACGTCTGGAACAGTACTTGCGGTCTCTTCAGGATGACCTGGAGTCCGAAGGGCCGGATGCGAGTGTCCGCCGGGCCGCGCAGTTCCGAGCGGAAGGCCGGCGGGTCCTGGACGCCCTCCGTTCTCTCCTGAAACAGGCGGAGCCGTGGGATTCGGAGTGGGTGCTCGACAGCCTGCGACCCCGGTTCCGTCTAGGTGCAGGCTTCCCGGCACTCTTTCCCGGTCACGGCGGCTCAGGTGCTCCCCGGCCGCTTGTGGACGAGGCGGGACGGCTCCCGCTGGACGAAACCATGCGGTACCAGGTGATGGACCTCCTGCGCCGCCTTCCCCGGCAGTTCACCTGGGCCGATGCGGAGCAATCGGTCCACAACACGGTGGAGCAGAGAATCGCCCGTCTGGGTCGCGGAACGCCTGGGGCCGGCGCCGTATCGTCCCTCCTGGATCAGGAAGAAGCCCGCCTCCGTCAGGAACACCGCGCGCGGGTGGCGGAAATTGACGAGCGACTCCACCTGCGCGCACTGGCCCGACCGGAGTGGGTCGAGGTGGTGCGCTACCCGGTACGCGTGTGGCGGCTAGCGGTCCTCCCCGCCGATCATTCACCCAGCTCAGAGGCGGCGCCGGAAATCGAGGTGGAATGGGAGGGCATGGACCGCACGTGGCGCCTGCCCGCGTGTCCGGGCTGCGGCGCACGCAGCACCCTGTGGGCGTGTGAGGACGGCACTCTCGGTTGTGCGGCCTGCACATCCCGCTGCGGCGGATGCGGCAGGGTGCAGCAGGCAGCGCTCGCCCATGCAAGCTGCGTGCGCTGCGGGGCGCCGAGCTGCGTTTCGTGCGGGCACGCGTGCAGCGTCTGCGGAGCCTGGGGCTGCAAGACTCACGTCGCAGCGTGCCCTACGTGCGGGAAGCGCGCTTGCGGCAGGTGCGGCGCGGACTGCGCCGCGTGTGGGCGGGCCGTGTGTCGCGAGCACCACTCCACCTGCCACCGGTGCCCGGCGCCGCTCTGCCCCGAGCACACGCGCGATTGCGCGATTTGTAACCGCGGCTCGTGCCCCATTCATGCCCTGGATTGCGCCACCTGCCTTTGCCCGGTGTGCGACATCCACGCGACGACTTGCGCCCTGTGCGGACAGTGTGCCTGTACACGCTGCAGGGGCGCCCGCGGCCACTGCGGGACATGCCTTGCACTGGTCGCGGCCGGGGAGGAGACGATCAACGCCCTGCGGACCCTGCTGCGTGACGCGGCTCCGGACTTTCCGGCCGCGAGCACGCGCCGGTGGTGGATGGCTCGGGGACCGGGAACCGCGGTCGTGGGGGGGGGGGGGGGGGGGGG
>SYMT01000207.1 GCA_005805375.1 Actinomycetota bacterium | reverse complement strand
GTTCCGTTGACCAAGATGGGAAGCGGCGCTGCCCTCGGATCGGTTGGAGATCCGGCGCTCGCAGGCAGTCTCGGCTCGTTCCAGCAAAATGCAAACTACCGGGATGACGGACCGCACGGCATGTACTCCTCCATTGCGGAGAACCGCCTGCTGGTCACCAAAGCCGGCACCGCGGTGGATGTGTCGGCGAGTCCGATCCCGATCAAGGGGCGCGACGCCAACTATCAGCTTCCCGTTGTGTCCGGACCCCTGAATGCCAACGTGATGGATCGCCTGGGAGTGCAGATTGACGTGCCGAACTTCACGGCCGACGACCTGTACTCCACGCGGTGGCGCTACGCTGGACTGGATGGCGCGCTGCCTACGCGGGCAATGAATCCGCTCTTCCCCGGTGCGCGCGGGCTGCAGATGTGGGACCGCGCCGAAGCCTTTGCCCGAGCGCCGTTTCCTGCTGCGGACGACACCACGCAGCGGCTGCGGAACACCGCCCACCTGGAAGAGCGTCCGCATCCGGACTTCACCATGGTGCCGATAGGTTCGCCGCTGGCGACCCTCACCCCCGAGAACTTGATGGTTGGTCCGCGAGACGACCGGCTGCGGCGGGTGGCGGTCTTCGTAGACGCGAACGGGAATGGCCAACTGGATCTGGCGCCGAACCTGCGGGAAGCCTACCGTACGTTTGCCGTGCAGGTGATGGTGAAGCCGGAGATGAAGCTGGAAGCGCAGCAGCAGGCGCTCGACCTCGGCGCCGTCTGGCACGGCAAGAAGCAGACGGGGCTGGGGCGCGGCAATGCCGCCGAAGCCTGGGAATGGCAGGCGATGCAGCAGATGCTCGCTTCCGGCAACCCGGTGCAGGTGAATCTCGCGAACTTCTACCGGCAGTACTGGCGTCCCTTCACCCTGCGCAACACGGGCAATGTGAACCTCGCCTACGTCAAACCGGAAGTTGCCTACCAGGTCCCGGGCCAGCCGGTGGCCTACATCGGCCTGCCCAGCCCCGGCAACGATCCGTTCCGGGCGCTGACGCTGATCAGTCCGCTGGGGGGCGCGGCGCTGAGCGATCCGCTGCAGATCTTCCTGCGCACCTCCTTTGACGACATGCTCCTGCCGGACCAGTCGGCCCCCTACGGCGCCGGGACTCGGGGGGTGTGGCTGCAAAAATCCGTGGCGGGAGCAGGCCAGCCCTCCGCCGTCCTCTATGCAGCGCGCACTCCCGTGGACGTTCCAAACGCCCGTGACCCCAGCGTTCCGGGCGGCGGTTTGCCCCGCGAGTCGTACCTCACCCTGAACCTGCCGACCGGGACGGCAATGGGGCAGTACCGCGGGTCGCTGCGATTCTTCAACGACCGCGGCGTCACCCTGGTCGAAACGCCCGCACTGGCGCCCGGGTACCGGTACGTGCGTCCGGAAACTCTGGCCGGCGTCAGCGGCACGGCGGGCTTCAACGGCACGCTGGACCGCGATCCGCGGGCGATCTCGCTCGGCGAGCCGCTGGAACCGGCGACCGATCCGCCGGTGCGCCTGGTGACCAAGGTCACGGAAAACGTGGTGCATGGGCGATTCGCCCGGGCCGACAACGACCTGAGTGCGACCACGAACGCGGATCGGGATCGGCGGAATACCCCGGCAGTGGCGCCCAATCTGCTGCAAAGCAACCCGAGCGCGCCGCAGGGCACGGTCCGCGAGTTGATGGTTGCCTACGTGAGCAATCGTCCGACGACCACCACGCCCGGAGTCCCGCGCCCGAGCCTGTTCGATCTGTACGGCACCCGGCTTGTATTCGATACGACCCGGAGCCTGTTCCCCTACGACGAGATCCCACAATTCCGGGATCCCTGGCGGCCGTTGACCACCACCAGCACCCCGTTCTGGACCCAGTTCAGCGACGTGGCGCAGTTTTCCGCAGGCGGCCAGAATGTGACTGAGCTGGAGAAGCCGTCCATCGTACAGGATGTACGGACCCCGTTCCGATCCTTTGTTGCCTGGACGACGCGTCGTTCGGTCAGCAACCAGGGGTCCGGGACCGCCGCGGTGGAGCAGTCCGTCATCAACTACCAGCGGCTGACGCCCACACCGGGCCCGCTGCAGCAGATGATGCCGGGAGGCCAGCTCCCCGACCTGAACGTGATCCGCAGCGGCGTGCGCTTCCTGCCGATTGCGGTGAACGCGCCACCCATCGGGCCGACCCCCGATCCGTGGTTCGCCTTCTACAGCACGGGACAGGGCACGCGCCGCACGCTGGCGTTCACGACGAACCGGGACCCGGGTCTCGCCGATAACCAATGGGCGCCCGAACGGGTGCTTCCGACCTCGCGGTCACTCTCAACTGTGGGCGATCCGTTTCCGATCGTGAGCGAACCAATCGCCCGGCAGCCGGGACCGCTGCCGAACCGGCTGGGACAGTCTACGCTGGTGCAGGGTGAGAACGCGGCACTGCCGCAGCTCACCTGGCTGGCTTACTCGGGCCAGAACGATCGCTTCGGGCAGCGGGATGTCTACCTCTCGCGCCACCGCGTGGTGAATGGTCTCCTCACCGCCGGCGGGCTGATGGGGACCAACCAGATAACCCCGACCAATGACTTCGGCAGGATGGCATTCCCGCGCGTCACCAGCGACGTGTTGAAAGCGAACGCCGCGCGCACGGTCTTTACCTCGGGAGGAGCCGACTTCCAGCTCAACGCCTACTCGCTGGTCACGCTCTATCTGGGGCGCGGAGACATCCCGCCCGGCGCGCCGGCGCTGGTGGCCGGGCGCAATGGGAGCCTGGTGTTCCCGATCAGCCTGCTGCCCCAGGGGACGCTGCTGCAGGTCGTCGCCACGAACGGAGAATTCCAGTTGCCGCTGGAACCGGCTGTGGTAGCGCTGGGCGCCACCCCGCAGATTCGCGCAGAACTGCAGCGAGTGCGGGTGATGCTTGACATCCAGGCGGGCACTTTCCGCCTGAGCCTCAACACGCGGACACTGGCGCGGTTGCTCCTGGGCAACCCGCGTGGGTTGGCGGCCGGCGACATGCCGGATCCGGTGCTGAGTGCGGACTACACACCCACCACCCTCCGTCTCACGCGCGGGGACGCGGCGGCCACCCGTCCCGTACTGGTGGCCTCGTGGGATCCGCAAGGCGGGAGTGGATCGCCTGTGATGGACGCCAGTTGGTACCGGCAGTGGATTGACCCGTTCACCGACACCAGTGGGCGCAACAAGTACCAACTGGGGCTGCCGGTGGCCGGGCAGGCGGATCGCATCTGGGTGCTCTGGAATCGGGCAGCCGGAACTGTATCGGGCGGGCCTACCCTCTACTACAAAGTGCTGCGCCCGGGCATTCGCGTGCGGGCCGGCAGCATTCACGGCGTGCGCCCGGCCGAACTGCAGGTAACGGTCGGAGGCGCAGCCGTAGTGCCGGAAGAAGTGAATCCGCAGACGGGTCAGATCTTCCTGACCCGTGCACAGGAAGGACAGCCGGTGGCCGTTCGCTATCTGGTGCCGAGTGCCGGCGGGGGCTTTACCACCATCGTGGAGGCGGACCACTTCGTGACCTGGCAAGATGAATCCGGTGAGAAGCCGGTACCCCTGGAACTGTCCGTGAACGAATCCGGCGTGGATGCCTTCGCGTCTTACGAAGACGTGCAACTCACCCGCCTCAACGGGGGCGCCGCACCGGTGGCGGCCCGTCACCTGGAACGAGTCTGGCTCTTCTGGTCCAGTTCTCGCGGGGCGAGCGGGGATCTGTTCTTCGGTAGCCTGGCGCCGCGCATCGGACCGGACGTCAACGTGAACGGCTCGGTGACGTTGTTCAGCACGGCCGCGCCCGGTGCGCGGTCGCCCAACGCCATCCGCGCGCAGATTGCGAGCATGGCTGCGGAGGAACGGCGGCGCCCGTTCACACTCCCGGGAATCAGCCGGCGCGGACCGTACGTGCCGGTTCCGGGCTCCACCTCCCCGCTCCGCGGTCTTTCGAGCCGCTAGGATCGCGCCGAATTGACGGTGGCAGTGCCAATTGTGTACTGTCACCGTTATCTGGCGCAAGTTCCAGGAGGGGAACCGTATAGGCGGCGCGAACATTACTGTGGTAGGATAGGGTCCGCCTGTCCTCCGAACAGGACTGCGAGCGAAACCGGAGCCGTGACGCAGGGTCTCCTCCGGGGTCTTAGACGGGACAGAGAAACATGCCCCTGAAAAAGTCGGGTGGCCCTTTCGTCGGGCTCGATATCGGCTCCACGACGATCAAGGCCTGCGAGATTGAGTGCAGGGGCGGTAGGCCTGTCCTGCGTGGCATCACGGTCTTTCCGACCCCGGCCGATACGGTGGTCAACAACGAGATCGTAGATCCGGTCAATCTCGGCAAGGCGATTCGGCGCGAGCTTCAGAAGGCGGGAATCCGCTGCAACAAGGCGATCACCGCAGTATCGGGCCAGAGTTCACTGGTCGTAAGGATCATCGAAGTTCCCCGGATGACGAAGGCTGAACTCGACGAAACCATGAAGTGGGAAATCGAGCGTCATGTACCGTTCGCCGCGGAGCAGACGGTGAAGGCATATCAGCCGCTCACCTCCGCCGACGACGTGCCGGATGGCCAGAACATGGAAGTGCTGCTTGCCGTGGCGCAAGAGTCACTGGTGAACCGCCACCTTGAGGTCTTGCAGGCTGCGGGGCTGAAGCCGGTCGCAATTGACATTGAGCCGCTAGCGATAAGCCGCGCCCTGATTGACATTTCCAATGGCGCCTCCCCTGCGGGCGTGGTCGCCGTGGTGGACGTCGGCGCGAGCACAACCGATGTCTCCATCTATCGGGACGGAACGATTGCCTTTACGCGTTCGATTCAGATCGCGGGCAACAACCTGACCAAGGCGATCGCGGACACCCTCGGCCGTCCTCGTGCCCATGCAGAGCAACTGACGCGCGACCAGGCCCGTGCGCCCGAACAGTCCGCCTCCGGCGACTTCGGTCTGGATGGTGGTCTCGGGCCCCTGGATTTCGGGGTGGAACCGGACGAAGC
Organism: Actinomycetota bacterium; assembly: GCA_005805375.1. Taxonomy (GTDB): domain Bacteria; phylum Armatimonadota; class SYMT01; order SYMT01; family SYMT01; genus SYMT01. Next base: position 1,730 of record SYMT01000207.1, on the reverse strand, counting down.
GCCTCTCGGGGGATCGTTCGGCATGGCTGCCGGCGGCGACCCAGGCGCGTCCACCGCTTCGGACACGCACTCGGAAGCCACTTTTGATGTGGCCGGTTCCGGATTCGGCGCCGAAGCATTCACGACCCCTGCTGGGGGAGCGCCTGCGTCACCATTCGGCGTAGCGGGTCCGACTCCTGCGGCGAATCCGTTCGCTCCGGCTGCGGCCCCGGCGGCGCCAAACCCGTTCGGAGGCGGCGAAGCACCGGCCGGCGGACTGTTTGGTCCGGCTCCCCAGGCGAGCCCGTTCGGCGGTGGGGATTTGTTCGGACCGGCGCCCCAGGCGAGTCCGTTCGGTCTGAACGAGGAGCTCTTCGGCGGTCCGCCCGGCGGCGGGGCTACCGGCGCTGGGGGTCCGCCGATGAGCGATGAAGACCTGCTCAAGGCGCAGATCAGTGATGCTATCTCGGGAGTGCTCTCCGAACTCGTTACAGAACTCCAACGATCGCTGGATTTCTTCCGAAACCGGGCCAACGGCATGGGCGCCCAGCACATCGTGCTGACGGGCGGGACGGCGCAGTTGCTGGGCCTGTCCGACTATCTTTCCTCCAACCTGGGGGTACCGGTCGCCGTGGGCGATCCCCTCCAGTACGTCACCACCGGAATGAAGGCCGACCCCGGAAACCTGGCGGCCTTCAGTTCGGTCTTCCCGGTCAGCGTGGGGCTGGCGGTCCGGGAACTGCTACAGGAGCCGGCCCCGGCGCGAAGAAAGCGCTAAAAGGACAACCATGGTCAAGATCAACCTGCTGCCCCCGTACATCCACGAGCGCAAGCATCGCGCGCTCGCGATCGCTGCGGTGGTGCTGTTCGTGGCGGGCGAGATCGGCGGCATCTTCTTCCTGAGCCAGCCCCTGCAGGTGAAGAAGAGGGGCTTGGTGGACCAGACAGCGGCCGAGCAGCAGAAGCTCGAAGCCCTGACCAAGGTCTCGACCGACTCCGCGACCCTCGCCGGCAAGGAATCGGAGATCAAGCCGAAGTATGAATTCATCACCGGGATGGTGGAGTTCAACAAGGCGTACCCGGATCTCTACGCTCACACCGCTGCGTTCACCTATCGTGAAGCGACGGTGCTCGACATGGAGGCGTCACAGAACGTCCTCCGCTTCAATGCCTATCTCACCGAGGCGTCCGACATCAGTCGCCTGATGCTGGGTTTGGCCCGCAGCGACCGCTTCGTCGGGCTTCCCTCGGTTTCCAATCCGCCTGGGTACAGCGCTGCGGAGGAGGCGGCCCGCAAAGCGGCCGCTGCAAATGCCGAAATCGCACAGGGTACCATCGTTGGTAGCATGGCTGACCCGGGGGCTTCGTCGGCCTTTGGCGCGCCGGGCCTCGCAGGCGGCGGCTTCGGCGGCGGCTTCGGCGGCGGCGCCCCCGGGATGATGATGGGCTCCGGCGGCGGCGGCGGCGGCTTTGCAGGAGCCGGCGGCCCCGCAGGGGGCATGGCTGACCCTGGAGGCGGCTTCGGAGCGGGCGGACCGGGAATGATGGGCTCCGGCGGCGGCTTCAGTGCCGGGGGGCCTGGAATGGGTGGTCCCGATCCGGCGATGGGCGGGGCCGGCGGGATGATGATGAGTAGTGGCGGCGGCTTTGCCGGAGCCGGGGGGCCGGAGCCCGGGATGATGATGGGGTCGGGCGGTGGCGGCGGCGTCACCTCGGCAAGTCTGGACGGCGGAGGTGGCGGCTTCGGCGGC
>SYMT01000206.1 GCA_005805375.1 Actinomycetota bacterium | reverse complement strand
GGAGGGATTCCGGTACTGCTGGCAGAGCGCGCCGCGCCAGTGCGCGGTCATCGTGGCCGTGGCGGACCGGATCCCGCCGCGGGTGCTCGATGAGATCCACGAATTGAAGCAGTTCGCGGACATCGCCCGGGACTTCGCGCCGGAGCCGCCGGCACAGTTGACCTTTCGCTGGGAGGCCTGAGCTTCGTCTCGTGTCGGAACGCAGCGTTCTGCGGGAGGGAACGCCTGCGATGAAGGCGCCGCACACCGCTGCGGAACTCCCCGGCCGGTACGCGCGGCGCCTCCTGGTCCATCAAGCCACGAGAGGAAGCACCCCGTCGCGAGTTTCGCCGAAGCCGCCCCAAGAGTTGGAGCACCCCGTCGCGAGTTTCGCCGGAGCCGCACCAGAGACGACGGAGCCACCTCGCAAGTCTCGCCGAAGCCGCCCCAGAGACGAGGGAGCCACCTCGCGAGTTTCGCCGGACCCGCCCCAAGAGTTGGAGCACCCGGTCACGAGTTTCGCCGGAGCTACCCCAGGTCCGACCGATGCTGGTGTGGTGTTACGGACACCGCGCCCGGCCGGTGTGTGACCCGTTGGCAGGCTGGCGAGGGCGGTTCCGTCCGCTCACTGCAGGTCCAGGTCCTCCAGGGTGCGGGCCTGCAGAATCCGTCGCAGGCGCTCTTCACACCAGGTCTTGTCCGCCGCCTCCACTCGCGCCACCTGCGCGGCGGGGAGTTCCCCGAACTTTTCGCGCACCAACTGGAGCAGGATCGCGCGCGTCGTCGCCGCTTCCGCCCGCAGTTCGTAGGGGCTGATGAGGTAGTTGACTTCCTGGAACTGTGGGGTCTGGATCATCTCCTGAAACTCCTTCTCTTCGGACGCGTCCAGCGGCAGGTACGTCTCGATCACGTGTTCCAGCAGCACTCGCCCGGCGTCGCTGACCTGGGCCTGCGCCCCCCCCGCAGGCAGTGGGCTTTGTGGCTCACACGGCTCTCCCCCGGGTGCCGCATCAGGGAGGCGAGTGCCGGGCCGAGGGGGTTCGCTTCGTTTCGGTACTGTAGCCCATCCATGCCCCTCAGGGCGACACAGAGGATGCGGAACTCCACCACCTGCCGCCCCAGTGCCAGTTCCACGTACACTTCCTCCGTGCGGCCCTCGGCGCCGGTGGTGAGGTAGAGCAGCAGCGGCAGCACCTCGCGCCGGAAACGCTTGCGCAGCCAGCCGTAGGCCTCGAACATCTCCTCCAACACCGCCGCCCGCCGATCGTACTCAATCTCCCCGTGCAGTACGACCACCCGGCCCTCGGGCGTGTCGGGACCCACCTCGGACACCACATCCAGGGTGCGGCGATCCCCGTGGGGGAGGTCGGAGAAGAGGTCCTGGCGGGCGAAGTGGATGCGGGAGAAGTCGAGGTGTGCGGCTTCCTCCGCGTGAAAGAGCCACATGTACTCGGGGAGAAAGGCCTCGAAGAGGCCCTTGAAAATCTGGTCGTGGTCTTTGCGCTCTGGGGTTGGGAGCGTGGCCTGCGGGTTCATGGTGGTTTTCGCCCGCCGGGAGGGAGCCGGGTACAACGCGATCGGGCCACCGGCGGGATGCAGGCCCGTTCGGCGTGCCGTGCGGCCTCCCCTGCGTGCCCCCGGCTCACGAAGCAGCCCGGATGGGCGACCCCGTGCCATCCTGCCTCCGGCTCCTGCCGGATCACGCAATTCTTACCCGACTGACGGGTGCGATTTCTTCTTCGAGCAGGCGAGAAGACACAACGGCCGTCGCTGAGCCGGGAGTAGCAACGCATCCCCAGGGGCGCACCAGTCCCGCCACCCACAGTCAGAGCACCCGACCGGCCCAAGGAGGAGTGAGTAAAGAGAAGTGAGAAACGAGGAGGCGCCGTGCTATCGCCTCACTCCGCTCCACTCTTCCCCCCCTGGGACCGCCGGTATCTTGCCGGCTCCGAGGCCCGCACACCTCGCACCCTGTCGCCAGGTGCTCCCGGCAGGAAGCTCCGGGTGTGTACACCGTCACTCTTCCAGCGGATTCTCCACCAGGCTCGTCCAGGACTCCCGCATCTCCTCCGGGAGGTTCGGCAGGTGGAGGGCGCACCAGGGCAGCACATCCAGATAGCAACTGGCGGCATCGTTCGGCGCGTGCTTCAACAGGTCCAGGAAAAGGTGGTGGATTTCGACTTCCAGTTCGGGGTTGTCCAGCGCCACGGCGGTGAGCGCCACCAACGCCGCGTTCGTGGTCCAATCCATCGGGCCGTTGGCGAGGGAGAGGAGCAGACTGCGACGGCGTGACCCCACCCAGCCCGCGTCCAGATGCGTGATGACGAAGGCGGCCGCCAAGTCGAGCCGGTAGATCCACCGCCACGGCGTCATTCCCTCCGGCGGCATGGGGGGATGCACCAGCACCCCCAGGATCTGCTCGTCCCGCAGGTGGCGCAGGGCGGCCGCTGCCGGACGCGCGGCTTCGCGCCAGCCGGAAAACGAATACGGCTGTGCCGCCAGGCTGCTCAACTGCTCGACCGCCAGGTCCGCTCCCGGAGGGATGGCGGGCGCGGGCACCACCCCCTTGAAGCGCCAGAGCCGGTGCTCCACCCGGGTGCGCGGCCGCCGCGGATCGGGGGAGGGGATGCGCTGCACGCGCAGCGTAGGGACGCCGCGCAGTTCGAGCAGATGCAACTGCTGCGCCAGCGCCAGAAATGCGCTGGGTGCTTCCGGAAATCCGAGCATGAGTGCGAATTGCTCCAGAAACCCGGTCTCCGGGGCGTCCGACCCGGAACCATCGGCGCCCGGCCCGTCCGGCCCGTCCGCCGATGGTTCCGTGTGCGGCGGGTGGAGCCGCACCTCGCGGGCTGCGTTCACGGTAGCATCGCACGGATCAGGGAGGTAGGATCCGAAGTAGGGCTCCAACTGATGCTGGAACCGGTGCAGAATCCCCTGGGCGTACGGCTCGTCCGGAAAGGCCTCGCTGCGGCGCACAAGTTGTTCGAGCCAGGCCGGGTCCCGCGTCTCCTGGAAGCGCACGCCCAGCAGGGAAGCTGCGGCCCAGGGGTGTTCCGGCTCCAGGCGGAGAGCTTCGGTATACTGCGCCGCGGCCTCCGCGAGACGGTCCAGTCGCCAGTTGGCATCGGCCAGATCGAGGCAGAACGCCACGTCCGCCGGATTCAGGTCCACCGCTTCCTGGTACGCCAGCCGGGCGCCGGTGTAGTCTCCCTTCTGCACCAGGAGCGCCCCGAGAGCAGAGGAGCACCAGGGGTCCGGCCCCTGCTCCTGGCGGCTCCGAACCAGCGCCAGGGCTTCGTCCGTGAGCCCCATCCGGCGCAACACCGAGGCCGAGGCAAACACCAGCATCGGCGACGCGATGCTGGCCGCCTGCGCCGCCCGGATGAGGCGGGGAAAGCGTTCGGCCATCATGCGCCATTCCGGCTTCATATTGGGAAGGTTCGGCAGCAGGTCAGACTGGCTCATCAAGAAATGGACCAGTGGCTCGGGCTGCACCCGTCCGCGGGCTTCCTCCGACTCCAGCCATTCACAGGCCCAATCGAGATACGGGATGTCCGGCCGGTGCGGGGCGACGTCCAGGAGCAGATCCAGCGCCTCGGTGTAGCGCTGCAACCGCGCGCAGAGGTAGGCGCGCACCGCCACTGTGCCGAAGTAGTTCTGCTCGCCCAGCGGTGCGAGTGCGAGCGGTTCGGGGGAAACGTCGCTGAGGCGCTCCAGGAAGGTGCGGGCGTCTGTGTGATGCGGATTCGCGGCCAGCGCACCGGCTACGTGGGCCGCGGCATGGACAAACTGGCCCTGCGCCAACGCCGCCCGCGCGTGGCGCAGTTCCTCGTCCGGGTTCGGGTCGCGGGGCACGTCCCGCTTCCAGGGCCAGCGAATCATCGAAGGATCTCCTGCGGTCCACCCGACGGTCCGCAGGGACGGACGGATGATTCTTGCGCGAGACGGGGAACAGTCTTCCGGTACGGCGCCCCGGCGCAGACCGGCGCCGCCCAGCCCACCCCATTTTCCCTCATGGACGTGGCAGCGGAACAGTTCGCTGCCGGCAGGAGTAACAGATGCGGATTCTCTTTCCCCTCCACACGCTCGCCCGCGGCACACTGGCCGGGGCGCTGGCGCTCACCGTAGTGGCCGCGGCGCTGACTCCAGGACAGAGCCGGGCCGCGCAGCGGGGCCCGATCTCCCTCTTCAACGGCAAGACCCTTGATGGGTGGTACATCTTTGTGCCCGGTGAACCGAAGAACCAGGACTCACGCGGCATCTTCAAGATCGAGAATGGCGTCATCCACGTCAGCGGGGAAAAATTCGCCTTCATCAGCACGGAGAAGGAGTACGAGAATTACCGGTTCTCGCTCGAGTTCCGATGGGGCCGGAAGAAGTGGCCGCCGCGTGAGAATGCCCCTCGCGACGCCGGCATCCTCTACCATTGCACCGGGCCGGACAAAGTCTGGAACCAATCGCTGGAGTTGCAAATCCAGGAAGGCGACACGGGCGACATGTGGCTCACGCGCGGCGGCGAAGTTCCCTCCCTCACGGTGCTGGGCCGCACCTACACCGGTGGCCGGGTGGTGAAGTGGTCGGACCACGAAAAACCGAGTGGAGAGTGGAACCACGTACAACTGGTCTGCCGCGGCGACCGGATCGAGCACTGGGTGAACGGCAAGGTGAACCTGGTCGGTGCCCGCGCCAGCCAGACGAAGGGCCGGATCAACCTTCAATCAGAAGGCGCCGAACTCGAATACCGGAACATCACCATCGAGCCACTGCCGTAACCCGTAGCCCGCCCCCCGGCGGGACGCCGGCGTACCCCACCCATGCCGGCAAGATGCCGGCGCTCCCGGGGATGCCGGCGCTCCCGGGGATGCCGGTATCCTGCCGGCATCCCCGGGGGCGCTCCCCGCTCCTCGCACTCAATCACAGTCCCAGGCGTTCCAGCACCTGGAAGTAGACCCAGTGCCCGAAGTCGTTCGGGTGGTTCACGTTGTTCGCAAGGAGGTCTTCCGGTTTCTTGCGGTCAACGAGGACCTTCCAGTTCGCCAGAACCTCGGCGAAGGCGCACTTCCGGTCGGTGGCGACCTCGCCAGTGATGCGACCATACGCCTCCATGCGCCCCGAAGTGTAGTGCCAGTTCGGGTTCGGGAGACAACTGGAAAGCAGAATCACCTCTGCACCGGTACGGGCGCGGACCCGGTCCACCAACTCGCCCAGGTTGGCGCGGAACGTTGCCTCGGGCACGCTGCCCACGTTCTGGTCATTCATCCCGAAGGCGACCAGGACGAGATCCGGCTGCTCGCGCAGCACCTTGTCTTCCAGGCGGGCGAGCCCCTGCACGGTGGTATCGCCGCCGGTGGCGCTGTTGACCCCGGTGATCGTCGCGCTCGGATGCCGGAGGCGCAGGGCGGCCAGCCACCGCTGCCAGTAGATCAGCTCCGGCGCCGTGGCGTCCCCTCCCGCCGTGATGCTGTCCCCGAAGGCGCACACCTTGAGAATCCCGCCCGCCGCCAGCTTGCGTCGCGTGGCCTCCAGGACCTGCGCCTGGGGAGCCTGGCGGGGCCAGCCCTCCACCGAGCGCCGCGGCTGGTAGTCCACGAAGACGAAATCCCGGTAGTTGCCGAAGCCGGGAAAATCCTGGTGATTGAAGTCCCGCTTGCCGTACAGCGAGTTGCGCCGGTAGTCGGGAATCCGCGAGCCTTCGGTGCGTCGCACGGCCCCGGCCGCGTAGTCTACCGTGAAGTCGCGGCCCTCTTCGTAGCTCACCGCGCCGGGGGCCCCCGCCAGGTAGGTACTGCGCACCCGCACGCTGCCCGGCGCCGCCTCCCCGTGGAACAGCCGGCCCGGGTCCGTCCCTGCCAGCACGAGCGATTCACCCACCTGCGGCGGCACGTCCGCACCCCCGGCGTCCGGAGTCAGCGCGCACGCCAACCCCAGGGCGCCGAGCAGCAATAGCCAGAGCATTCTTCGTTCTCCCCGCGCCCGGATCGGGCGCCCCACCAAACCCCCGGGAACACGGGCATCCTCGCCGCCCCGGGAACGCCGACATCTTGCCGGCCTCCACCACGCACTCGCCGGCCCTCGGGCACGCCGGCCTCCACGCACTCACCAGCCCCCGGGACCGCCGACATCTTGCCGGCCTCCACCGCCCGCACACCAACCCCGGGACCGCCGGCATCTTGCCGGCCTCCCCCCGGCGCTTCCCCACAGCGCCCCCTCATTCTCCGCCAATGCCGAGAGCGCGGGCCAGTGTGTCCACCCGGCTCGCCCGCAGCACTTCGTCCATTGTCTTTCCCTTGCGGAGGTCGAACAGCGCCTTCGACCAGCACCAGGGAAGCGCTGCCTCCGCAAACTCCCGCTGCGCCGGAATGTGCCGCAGTCGCTCATACTCCGCCAGGGTATCCCGTACCAGCGCCTCCAGCCGTGCCTGGACCGCGCGCGTCTGCTCCCGATAGACCTCCGGGAGCAGGGGCCACAGATCGTCCAACTGACCGGAAAGCAGATACTCCAGGCGCTGGCGATCGGTCTGCAGGTGAACCATGCTCCGCTGGACCAGCGCATAACGCGGCGACTTCACCTTGAGCCGCTGGAACCCGGCATCGGAAACCACCACGCCTTCGCCGTCGAACGGGTGCAGCGCCTCGACCGCCGCCCGCACCTCCGCCGCCGTACGCAGCGGATGCTGGGCCACCCGCGGTACAGGCAGGTCCGGCAGATCCCAGAGGGAGAGTTCCCGAAGGGTCGCCGCGTCCCAGCAGCCGAGCCAGACGAGCCCGCGCTCCGCATAGGGCACGACGATCCGATTCTCCGGCGCCACTAACTCGAAGCTGTAGTGGCGGCCCGGGTCGAGAGCTTCTACAAAGCGGTCCCAGGGCGTCCCGATTTCGTCCAGCGTCCGCCGCACCAGCGTGGCGAAGGTAAACGAATGACTGTGGCAATTGCCGCCCGCATCCGGCCGGCTGCGCGTCCCAACCCGCCACTCCCCGCGGTAGTGGTAGATGCAGATGAGCGTGCCGTCCAGCTTTTCGGTGACGCGAGCCGTCGTCCAATCCAGATCGGCGGCGTACGGCTCCCCCTGATTGAAGAACTTCGCAAAGCTGCGGGAGGCCACGTTCCAGGTTCCCGGCTCCAGGAAGAGCCCCCGGCACTCCCGAGCCAGCGGCATCTCCATCGGCGTGAGGAATTGATGGTAGTTCAGGGCCACCAGCCCGTGCGGCTCCCCGCCGGTAGCGGAGATGAAAAACTCCCGCTCCAGATCCGCCGGCGTCTTGCCCGCGCGCAGGTACTTCTGTACTTCCAGTTCCATGCCATTGCCCCGGCGTCACAGTAACATCCCGCACGGGCAGTCGGCAATGGGCGACGGCACAGGGGTGATGCATCTGCGGAGCAAGTCGCAATGGGCAATCCGGACCGTGATTTGCACTCCGCTGCCCCCGAGACAATTGTGCATCGCCCACCCGTGCAGCGGCTGCACCTGGATGAAGTCCGCGGTTCTCCACTCCCGGGAAGCCTTGCAGGTATCGAAAACCGGATTGACAGTTCTGGAGTGGTCCTGACAAACTTGCCCGGCGAGGATAGCACATCACGACATCTGCCTGCACTCAACGTGGGCGCAGCCTCGCTGAGACAGGAGCGCGGAGAACATCATGAAGCTGGGGTTGATCAATTCCGCCTGGGCGCAGGCGGGCCGTGACACCGCGTGGGGCATCCGCAAGACGCAGGAACTCGGGTTCGACACGCTGGACGTCTTCACGGACCCGCTGGAGATGGAGATCCGGGAGCGCCGGGGCATCAAGGACACAGCCGATGCGGTGGGGCTCCCGATCGTCTCGATCTGCTGTGTGGCGGTGGGCCTGATTGACTTCAACCCGAGCGTGCAGCGCTTCCACCTGAACCGCGTGCGGGCCTATCTCGATCTCTGCTACGAATACGGGGCGCGGAATCTTCTGTTGGTGCTGGGGGAGTACATCTGGCAGCGCGAGGTGATTCCGCCGGCCGAGCAGTGGAAGACCGGGGTGGACAACGTCCGGAAAGCCGGAGAATACGCCCGGAGTCTCGGTCTGGAGATCGCGCTGGAACTGGAGCCGTTCGACCTTTCTCTGGTGAACAGCGTGGAGAGCATGGTGCGCTTCCTGGACGATGTGGGCCTCCCGGAGACCGTCCGCGCCAATTGCGATATCAGCCATCTAGATCTGGTGAAGGCCCCGCCGGAGGCCGTGCAGCACCTTGCCGGCCGCATCGCCCATGTCCACCTCTCCGACTGTGACGGCAAGGTCCACGGTGATCTGCCCCCCGGGCGCGGCGTGACCCCCATCGCGGAGTATCTTGCCGTCATCCGCCGCACCGGTTACGACGGCCCGGTGAGCATCGAGCTGGAGTACTCCCCGGAGCCGGACCGGATTGAGGAGTGGGTGGCGGAAGCCTACCGGGAGACCGACCGGATCATGCAGACGCTCGGAGTGCGGCACTGATCGAGGCATGACCGGGAGCCGCGCGATCCCGGTCGCGCGGACGTGGGGATGCCGGCGGGACGCCGGCGTTCCCGGGACGTGGGGATGCCGGCGCCCCCACGCCCCGGGAAGCAGATGCAGCCCCCGGTCCTGGTATCAGTACAGCGTTTCGCGGGTCGTGATCTCACACCACCGCGCGGTGAAGAGAAAGTCCATCAGCACATCGCGCGCTTCGAGACCCGGCAGGCGGCGCAGGGCCAGCGCGGCGTAGTGGCGATTGTAGCGGTTTTCTTCTACCAGCATCCGGCCGAGGGCAGGGACCGTGTCGGGGGAGGGGATACCCAGTTGCCCCACCGCCACCGCTGCCATCCGGCGCACGCGATAATCCTCGTCGCTGAGGCAGGTGCTGACTCCCTGAGCATGGCCCCGCGCCGCCTTCCCGATGCGCCCGAGCGCCTCGCAGGCGTTGCGGCGAACCCACCAATGTTCGTCCGTGAGCGCCCCGGCCAGTGCATCCGCCGCCTCGCCGGCGGCGAGTCCCTGCGAACCGAGCGCATCGGCCGCCGCGGCGCGCGTCAGCCAGTGCTCATCCGCCAACGCCGCCGTCAGCCACGGAATTGCCGCCGGTCCCGCAGCGACAAGTCCCTGCGCGGCCGGCAGCGCCGTAGGATTGGTGCCGTGTGCATTATCGGGGGTGCGTGCCTGAATGGTGGGTTCCACCGCGCGCGCCTGCCTGCGCAGCGCCTCCAGCAGGCCCGGCCCGGCCGACCCTACCCCCAGCCCCAACTCATACGCAGCCTGCATGCGCGCGGGCTCGGAGCCCTCCGCCAGGGCCTCCCACGCGGCCCCCACGTCAGCGGGGCGGATGCTGCCGATGGATGCACCGCCGGCGCCGCGCAGCCAATCCCAGACGTCGTGGAGCATCGCGCGCCGTGCGTCCTCGACCGGAACCTCCCACTCCGCGCTCCGGTGATCCCAGGTCGGTCCCTCCGGCTCCGCCAGCCGCGTGAACTGGAACTTCCACATGTATCGCTTCCGGTCGCTCACGTTCTGAGTGGCGCGGTGCCAGGAGTCAAAATGAACGAAAGCGACGGTACCGGCCGGGCCGCACAGCGGGAGCGCCGTCTCCCGGGTGTGGTCCGGACGCGGGTCAGTGATGGATGCGTAGTCCTGGACTCCCGGAAGGAGTCCCGTCGGACCCATCGTCTCGTCCACGTCCTGGGGATAGTAGAAGCCCATCACCCACCGGAAACGTGGATGGCGGATGTTGTGGTCGTAGACGTAGCAATCCTTGTGCCAGTTCTGACCCGGACTCCCCGGCGGGTTCAGATGGGTAAAGCGATGCGGGTTCAGCGCATAGTCCGGCCCCAGCAGGCTGATGAGAGCGCCGCGGACGTGCGGGTGCTCCAGCACTCGCTGCACTTCCGGGACTCTGGGGATCATGTTGTTCCCCAGGTTCCCCTCACTGGCCAGCACCTGTTCGACGCGTTCGTAGATGCGCTGATGTACCGGCTCGGCAAAGTCTGCGCGCACCAGCACGTAGCCATCCACCAGGAACTGCTGCATCTGGCGATCAGTGAGAAGGTGCGGAGTGTCTGACATCATATGGGTTGTAGAGTGCGGAGGGGAGAGTGTGGCGCTCGAACTCGTCGTCGTCGTTCGCCGGGGAGTGACGCAGCGGACGGGGCCCAGTTCCTCAATGGTGGATCGGAAAGTCCCTGCTCTCTCGTTTGACCGGAAGCGTGGGCGCAAGTTTCGCGTTTCGCTGGGCATCGCGGCACAGGATGCGGCTGCCCTTCCGCCCGGAACCCGAACCGCACCGGAAAGTTGGGGGCAGCCTCAGCGGAGTGACGGCAACCCCCGGGAACGTCGGCGTCCCGCCGGCCTCGCCGGGACCGCCACTGCGGAGTGGCGGCAACCACCAGGTGGGGGCCGGCAAGATGCCGGCGTTCCCGGGCTTGGGGCTGAGCGCTACCACTCGGGGGTGGCGCCACCCGGGAACGCCGGCGGCCCGCCGGCCTCGCCGGGGCAAT
>SYMT01000205.1 GCA_005805375.1 Actinomycetota bacterium | reverse complement strand
GCGGAGGCGGCGGGGGCGGCTTCGGCGGAGGTGCGCCGGGCGGAGGGGGTCCCGGGGGCGGTCCCGGCGGCGGGGGGCCCGGTGGGGGCCGACCGCAGATGGACTTCAGCAAAATGAAGGACTTCAACCCGCTGAACCCGCCCACGGGCAACCGCATGGGTGACGGCATGAAGACCCGCGTGACGGCCGTGATGACGTTCCTGGAAGCACGAGCAGCCGGCAAACCCGCCACCCTCAGCCTGCCGTCATTCGGCGGGGGCCCTGGCGGCGGCGGTCCTGGCGGCGCGCCCCGTTAACATCCATGACCGGGGACGACATCTTCGTCCCCGGCGGCAACCCGATCAGGCCCGTCGAGCCCCCCTCGCCGGGCCTGAATCATTTGGGCTCATCCGGTGTCACCGGCTCACCCCGGGGTGTTCGCGGCGAAAGCCCGGCACACGGGTTAATACCACCCTCTATGACACGAAGTCCACCTTCGTGGACCAGGTCCGCGGCGCGCGTGAGGTGGGCGCATCTGCGGTCGTTGGGTCCCCGGGCGAAAAGGCGCTACGGCCGAGAAAGAGTCCGCCGGGCGACCGACGCACTCTTTCCCGGCGCCGGGTCGAAGCTGGCCCAGCAGAGCGTAGCCGGGGGATAGGGGGCGCCGCTTTCCCGCACGAGAGCCGCCGTCAGCGTGCGGCCCTCCGGACGCTGAACCACTCGCTCACGCGCGTGGCTCGGATGGGCGGCGCATCCGCTTGGGCGGGGTGGGGCCGTTCCGCAGTGGTTTGCGGTGCTCAAAATGTGGGTCCACTTGCTCACGCGCGTGGCTCTGGTGGGCGGCGCTTCGGCTGACCGCTCCCGCAGGCGCTATCTCCTCTTTCCTATCGCCTGTTTCTTACCCTCCCCGATATACCCGTCCGGCCCGCACGGTGAGACTCGGGACCAGCCGCTGCCGGCCGAAACGGACCACGCCCTGAGAATCCTCCAGGCGGAATTCGCCTTCTTGCAGGTTGAGCACCACAGCGTCCCCCCAGGCGCCGACCGCCAGAGTCCCGATCTCCCCGGCCATGCGACAGACACCCGCCGGCACAGCAGTTACCTTGCGCAGAGCCTCGTCCAACGGCAGCCCCAGGTGCAGGAACTTCGTCACCGTGGTGGCCAGATCGTAGACGGGGCCATCGGCATTGTAGACGTGGAGATCACTGGAGATGGTGTGGGGGATGATCCCCTGTGCCATGGCCCGTTCGACCACCTCCCAGGAGAAGCTCCCCTTGCCGTGTCCCACGTCGAAGATCACGCCCCGTTCCATGGCTTCGTGCACCGAGCGGCGCACCTGCCCCGCTTCGTCCATGATGCCGCACGGCATGGCGTGGTAGCAGTGGGTCAACACATCGCCGGACCGCATCACCCCGAGGATGTCGTCCAGGGAGTCACACCAGGCATCCTGTGGATGGACCATGATCGGGAGCCCCACCGCATCGGCGGCTTCGCGGGCAAGGTGCAGCGGCCGAAAGCCGGCCGCCTCGCTGACGATGGAGTGCCGGGTCAGTCGCACCTTCACACCGAGCACCACGTCCCGGTTGCGCTCGATCATCTCGACCGCCTTCGGCACATCGGCGAACCGGAGATCGTCCAGTTCCCCGATCTCCCGGCAGAGCATACCTTGCGAAGAAATGTTCAGGTGCGCGAGCAATCGGGTTGCGCTCGCCTCGATGACGTACTTGCGGAAACCCGGAAAGGTGTCCGCCCCCGCGGACCCGGCATCTACCGCCGTGGTGACCCCGCGGGCCACGCAGTACGGGTCCGGCGGAATGCCGAAGTGACTCACGCCCCAGTAGACATGGACGTGCAGATCAATCATCCCCGGCGCCACCAACCGGCCGCCGCAATCCACCACCTCTGCCGCTTCTCCGCGGGGGAGATCGCGCTGCACCGCCGCCACCCGGCCCGCCGCGAAGGCCACATCGGACGGCTCATGCAGGTTGCGAGCAGGATCAACCAGGGTTCCCCCTTTGAGCAGCAAGTCGTATTTCATCGCCCTTCCTCCCGTGCCGGGCCGACACCGGCCGGCCCATCCGGTGAGATGGTTCCCCCCGCGGTCTCGCGGCTCCTCTGATCTGCGGCCATCGGTTTACGCAGCGTCCCGGTGATGGTACAATCGAAGTAGGCTCGGGCGAGTGGTGGAATGGCAGACACGGCAGACTTAAAATCTGCTGCCCTACGGCATGAGGGTTCGAGTCCCTCCTCGCCCATCTATCCCGGCGAAACGGCCGGCCCGGCGCCCCTGCCTATGGGCCGGCGGCTCTTCGCAAACGATCACGCCGGAGGGCAGCAAGGGTGGCACAGAGACCGATCATCTCCTTTCTTCTGGGCGCAGCACTCCTGGCTACCCATGCCGCCGCGGAACAGCCGGCGTCCACAGTGCACCCCACGGCGCAGCGCCTCACACCGCGCTCCGGCGACACAGCCACGCTCCGCTCCGAGCACTTCGTCATCCAGTACGATCCGGCGTACCTGACTGCCGAGCAGGTCGAAGAAGCGCGAAAAGTCGCAGAAGCGGGCTGGCGGCACTGCGCCGGGCGATTCGGCATTGAGGGTCCGGCGCAAATCGTCCTGGATCTTTCGCCCGACTTCCTGGGCGCCACCGGGTTCGCCGTCCCGGCCGAGGCGAACCCGCGGGGGGGCAGACAGCAAGAAGCCCGAATCGGCGTGCGCTACGGCGATCTGGATTACCTCGGTCTTCCGGCGCCGTATGTGATCACCCATGAGATCGCGCACCTGTTCTCCGGGTCGCTGGGCGGAAGTGCGCTGGGGGAGGGAATTGCCGACTGGGGCGCCGGGGGGTTCGCCGGAGTCCCGATGGCGCACTGGTGGGGGCGGGCGCTGCGCCAGGGCGACCTCTGGATTGACCCGGAGGCATTGTTCCTGAGCGGCGAGTTCGCTCCGGCTCCGGAAGTGAACGAAGTAATCCGCACGGCTCGCTACGCCGAATCGGGCCTCCTGGTCTTTTACCTGGTCGAGCGGTTCGGCTGGGAGCGGACGCGACGCTTCGCAGAGGAATACGACCGCCTGCGGGGTCCGCTGGAAAGCAACGAGGACCGCCGTCGCCGGTTTGCGGAGCGTCCCCGCAACCCGTCTCGCCGTACCGCTCCCCCCGCGATACCCAGCGCAGCCGCAATCCGCACGCTCATTGAGCAGCGTCTGGGAGTAGCCTGGGACACACTCCGCGAGGATTGGGAACGACGGATGGGCGAGACCCCCATGCCGGCCGAAGCATCCGCACGCCTGGTCCTGGCCCAACAGATTTACGGCGCCATCCGTAACTACGAAATGTGGCTGATTGAACAGCGCGCCGGCCCCTCTGCCACTACCCGGACGGTGGTGCGGGAAGCGTTTACCGCCGCCAATGCCGCCCTCGCCCGCGGAGACTTTCAGGAGGCCGGCCGCGCTCTGTCCCGTGCCCGCCGGATAGTCGGATACCTGCGCAACCCGCCGCTGACTACCTGATCCGGTCTCAGGGTCGTCTTCCGCCGGGCAGCAAACCGTGAGGAGCGCGAGAAGCGCGCCCCTGCCTACCTGATCCGGCCTGCGGGGCGGGTCCCGGCGCCCGCGCGCTGGGAGAGTGAGTCGCCCAGTTCGTCGCGCGCCCGTGCGGCGAAGGCTTCGAGTTGCCTGACACGATCCGGATGTGTTGCCGCGAGGTCGGTAGTCTCACCGAGGTCGCGTTTGAGGTCGTACAACTCCGCGCTCTCGACCTTTGCCTGCTCATAACGCACGGGCTTCCCCCCGGCACCGCCGGCCCGCCCGCCCAGCGTGCGATACCCATGCGGTAACTGGAGTTTCCAGCGACCGTCTCCGGTGGCGACGGCCTGCAACTGGTTGGTCTCGTAGTAAAAGTAGTACGCGTCGTGCGGATTGCGGGCGCCACGGGTACCCCGCAGCAGCGGCCACACATCCTGACCATCTCCCGGATGTGGCGGAAGCGCCGCGCCGATCAGCCGGGCCACGGTGGGGAGCAGGTCAATCGTCATCAGAAATGCATCGCTCCGGCTGCCGGCGGGGAGCTGACCCGGCCAGCGCATGAGACAGGGCACCCGCACCCCTCCTTCCCAGGCAGTGCCTTTCCCCTCCCGAAACGGACCGGCGGACCCTGCGTGCTCGCCGTAGGAAAGCCAGGGCCCATTGTCGGAGGTGACGATCACCAGCGTGTCCCGTTCCAGCCGGTGTCGCTCCAATGCGCCGAGTATCTGGCCCACCGACCAATCAATCTCGGCGATCACGTCGCCGAAGAGACCTCGGGCCGTCTTCCCGCGTAACCTGTCGCTGACGAAGAGCGGGACATGCGGCATCGTGTGCGCAACGTACAGAAGGAACGGCTGCTCGTGGTTCCGGTCAATGAACTGCACGGCGCGTTCCGTATAGCGCGTTGTCAGCAGTGCCTGATCCGCAGCCGTCACTTCCGAATCCACCACGCGGTCGCCATCAATCAGTGGGAGCGGCGGATAAGTGCCCGCATGCGCCTCCGGATGTTCGGGCCACATATCGTTGGAATACGGAAGCCCCAGGTATTCATCAAAGCCGTGGCGAGTGGGCAGGAAGGGCGGCAGGTGCCCGAGGTGCCATTTGCCCACCATCCCGGTGGCATAGCCCTTCTGTTTGACCAGCTCGGCGAGGGTCATCTCCGCGTCGGCGATGCCGTGGCGGGAGTTGGGACCAAGCGCACCGTGGATACCGATCCGATTTGCATAGCAGCCGGTGAGCAGGGAGGCGCGGGACGCTGAACAAACGGCCTGCGACACGTGGAAATTGGTGAAGCGCCGCCCCTCAGCGCCCAGCCGATCCAGGTGCGGTGTGGTATAGCCCCGAGCCCCGAAGCACCCCAGATCCGCATAGCCCAGGTCGTCGGCGAAAATCAGGACGATATTGGGAAGGCGCCGCGCCGATCCGGCGCCGCCCGCCGAAGCCAGGACCGCCGCCAGAGTGAAGAGGAGAAGTAGTCGTCGCATTGAATATCTTACCTCGCCTCGACGGGTCGCCGGCCAGGGAGTTCTGCCTGCGAGGCCGTCCGCGCCGGCTCCGGCCCACGGTCCCCCGGGCCGGCAAGCAGCGCATTCCCCGGATGGCCCGGCACGAGACCCCATGCCGGATGGGCGTTTCCCCTCCGCCGCGGCATATCTTGTGTCAGACCCCGGCGCCTGCGGGATGCGCGGCGGATGTGGAGTCTCCGAACTCCGCTTCGAAGATTCCCGGGCGGCTCCCCCGTGATGGGCCTGCGCCGGCCGTCAGGAGCCGCGAGCCGCCCGTCAGGGAGGGGCTCCCGAACCGCGGGAGGGGTATTTCCCAATCGGAGTGCGGAGACTCCAGATCAGGCAGGTGCGTGACCACCAGGCAATGCCGGCCCGCCTGATATCTTCGAATCGGTGTTCGGAGACTCCGGATCAGGGGTCCCGTCCCGAATGGCGCCGCGTTCCGGCACAAGATGAGCGCCCTGGGTGGGCCGGCGTCGGTTCCTACTTCTTACCCCGGCGCACGGTGCGTGGTGACCGCGGGGTAGTGGCTCCGGCCGCTCCCACGAGATCGGGCGCCTCCTGAGAAGCCGGACGCACCCCAGCACCAGCCATCGGAGGGGGGGTGCCGGACGGGGCGCTCGCGGACAAACTGCCAGCCGCCGCCGGCGGTGCAGGAGTGGCCTCTAAGCCGGCAGTGGTCCGGCACGCCCTGCCTGCCGGCTTCGCGCGGGTGACGGGAAGTGACGCACTCGCAGAGGGCCGTGGCGCGGGGGCAGCAGACTGTTTCTCGGGCCCGCCCGCCGGCGGCGGGGGCAGCGGCACAGCAGCAGCGCCCGCTGCGCCTTGCCGCGAGCGTGCGGGCCCTACCGGTGCGGGAGGCGCCGGTAGGGGCAGCGCCTCCGGAAGGGTTCTGGGAACCGGCGCCGTGACCCCCGGTTTCGCCCGCCCGCGCGCGACCAGCCCCACGGTTCTGGCCGGAGCCGGGACCGGAAGATCGGCCGGGGCGCTCGCGGCAATCTGCCGCGACGCAACCCGGCCCGGTTCGTGATCCAGCATGGTGATGCCGGATCGGCCGAGGTGACGCACCACTCCGTTCCAGATGGTCTGGGGAAAGGTGAATTGCCACCCGCAGGCCCGCCCGTTTCGCGAGGAGTAGACTGTGGCGCAGCTCAGGTCCTTGTGCGGGAACTTTCCGTAGGCCAGGACTGCGTTCAACGTCGGACGGTCGTTCGTGTAGAGCACGGCGTGGTCTTCCGTGAGTCGCCACATCCAGGCCTGCATCACAATTCTCCAGTGACGGTCAGGAGGCGGCCCCGATCAGGCCGCCCGCTGCTGTTGCTGCTGCTTCTGGCACGCGGGGCAGAGCCCCTGGCCAAACATCCGGGTGCTGTATTCCAACTGTCCGCGCGTCAGCGCCCGCCCGCAGTTCGGGCCGGCGCAGGCCGGCGTGCGGGGCGGCTCCGCATCGGCTGCCGAATGGGACGACCCGACGGCAGCCCGGGTGGCGGCGCGATCACCCGTCGCTTCCGGTTGTGGTTCGCCGGTGCCTACTGACCAGATGTTCCTCCGACCGGGAGGAGTGCGGTCTGCGGTAGCCCGTTCCGGCGCCGGGCGACTTGCTGCCGCGCCGGCGGGCCGCGACGGCGTGGGTTCCGTGACGCGCAGGCTGCCGGGCGCCGGCCGACCCAGGCTGCCGGTCTTCTCCGCGGTCCGGCCCGGCACTGCCACCGGCTCGACCACCCGCTCTTCCACGCGGGTTGCATCCGGGGCCTGCGGGGCGTGCGAAGCCGCCTCCGTCTCCGTCCCAACCGCAGTTCCTACCGGCGCGGGCAGCCGGGCAGCGCCTTCGCCCGTCCCACTCGGAGGCAGCAGCGTGCTGGGCAGCGGGGTCCGGGCAGCGGGGGCTACTCGCTCTCGAACCACTCCGTTTTCGCCGGGGGCAGCCTGCACGCGTTCGGCCGAGCCGTTCGGGGCGGGAACCGCCGCTTCCGTGGCCCGGCCGGCCGGCGCCGCAACGGCTCCGTTCCGCTCCGCAGTGGTGGGGCGGGTTTCGGACCGGCTGCGATTCACAGGCGGGATGCCGCAGATCGCGAGTGCCCGATCCACCGCCCCGGGCGCAAGGCGCGGCGGCTCGGTCCATTGCCGCCGCTGTGCGTCGTACGGCGCCCATGTCTTCGGCAAATAGTACAGGTACCGCCCAATGCCGAAATGTACTGCGCACCGCTTCAGGGCATCGCTTACGGCCGATTTCAGCAATTCATCCTCGCTGGCCGCTTCGCCGGCATCGCACTTCGTGACTCCCAAAACCGTCAGCTTCCCCCGCACCATCCGGCCATCCGGCGACAGGAGTTCGAAGTCGTAACTCCAGTGTTCGGGCCCCACCGCGTCGTCGAGCCGTCGCATGATGTCGCGTGCCTCCAGGTAGGGCAGCCCCAACGCTCGGGAGCCGGAGACTGCCCTGGGCAGGAACTCAATTTCATCGTCGGGAAACGGCGCCCCGAGCGCCTCCCGGATTTGCTGGGTGAATCCGCTGATCTCTTTCCCGTACATGGTGATCCCTTTCCCAAACTGTGGGGCGATGCCCCTGCGAATTCAGCCGCGGGGAACGGGTCGCGTGGACTGCTCCCTCGCTCCGGCCTGTCACATGGGATATCCTAGCAAACATTTGTTCCACAGGCAAACGTTTTTTCGAGTTGGTGGGGCAGGTGCGGACTGCGGCAGGACGCCCGCGGGGAAAGAGAGAACTGAGATCGCGGTGAGGGGAGAAAGAGTGGTGTGTGAGAATGCGGAGAAACGCCGGACGTGGCTGAACCGGACCGCTCCTTGCTGGTGCGCTGCCGGGCCGGGGATCGGAGCGCCTGGGAGCAACTTCTCACCCGTTATGAACGGTTGCTGCACGCGGTCCCCCGCCGCTGCGGGCTCGCCGCAGACGATGCGGACGATGTAGTCCAGACGGTGTGCGTGCGCCTCCTGGAGAATCTCGATCGCATCCGGAACCAGGAACACCTGACCGGATGGCTGATCCTGACAGCACGGCGCGAGTCCTGGCGTCTGGCCCGCCGGCGGGGGCGTGAGTTGCCTGCCGGACCGGACGATTCCGGCAACATCGGTGAGGACAGGGCTGACGATCCACTGGCCCCGTTGCCGGAGGCCGAGCTGCTGAAACTGGAAGAGCAGCAATTGGTACGGCGGGCGCTTGAAGATCTGGGCGAACGTTGCCGTCGCTTGCTGCACTGGCTGTACCAGGAGGATCCGCCCGTTCCCTATGCCGAAATTGCCCGCCGCCTGGAAGCGCCCGTTGGGGCAATCGGCCCCACCCGCGCCCGCTGCCTGGCGCAACTGCGGCGAAGTCTGGAGAAGCTCGGCTCTTGAGATGTATCTTTTCACCCCCTCGTTGCTGTACCTATTCGCCATCCTCCCGGTCTGGAACTACCTCATGCCCCGCCCAAAAGCCTGTCCGTCCTCCGAAATGCTGCTGGCCCACCTCGACCACCGCGTGGAGGGCGCCCTTCGGGGTAGCGTACCGGCGCACCTCGAGACCGGTTGCCCTCGTTGTGCGGCCGAGATCCATACGTGGGAGCAGATCTGCACAGCACTCACCGCAGAGCGCCGGGGACCGAGGGGACCTCGGACAAGTTTCTACAAGAAACTTCGGTGCGCCTGGCGAACTGTCCTCGCAGTTCCCACGGCAGCTAAGGCCGGCGCGTCACTGGTGCTTGCAAGCCCGGCGCAGAGCAT
>SYMT01000204.1 GCA_005805375.1 Actinomycetota bacterium | reverse complement strand
CGGCGTGCGGCTCCTCGCACCCGAGATGGCCGCCCTGGAAACGCAGATCGAGCGTCTCCCGGCACTGGGGAAGTGGTTCGTGACCATCCCGGGAGTGGTCCCCGCCTGACGGGAGGATTAATTCTGCGCGGTTCCCTCAGCCGCGGGCTCCAGATACAGATGGGCCTCCGCGTAGACTGTGTACCGGGGCCGAAGGCGACGTATCAGCGTCCGTCGCAGTTCCGGCAAGAAGGCCGGGTGGAAATCGAACCAGACCTGTCCCTCCAGAAACGGATCCAGGCCGGGGAACGGGCATGACATCGAGATCAGTCCATTTCTTTCCGTGGCGAGCGCCGCGCCGGGGCATCACACGCGGGCCAATCCAGACTGTTGTGCCGGATCGGCGAAGGTGACGAGTGCCACTACGCCCAACGGTATCGGTACACCTCCCCGACGCCGATGAAGAGCGGTCGTGACTTCGGGTATGACGAAATCGGCGGGGGTGCGAGGAGGGCCGCCGGGACGGCAGCGTTCCCGGGATGGTTCGCGGCTCCCGGGGTGAGGACGCGGGGGCCGCCGGGACGGCGGCGTTCCCGGGAGCGCCGCCGTCCCGGCGGCATCGGAAAGGGCCAGGGAAATGTCCTCGGGCGATCTATGGATCGGAGAGACCGGCGTGCGGATGGCAAAGTGTCCCTGCCGAGCGTGGATTGCGCTCGGGGTGGTGGCTGCCGCAATGGCCGTGCCCGGTGCGGCTCAGCGAGATGTGGCCGCCCGGCTGCCGGGAACACCTGCGTCACACTGGGCATTTCGACCGATTCGCCGGTCTCCGCACCCGCGTACGCCCGCGGGAAACCCGAGCCACGCGCGGGAGCAAGTGGTCCCGCACCCGATTTCACGCGCGCCGGCTGGGCTCCCTGCACGTGCGTCCGGGCATCCGGTGGATCGGTTTGTGGCGGCGCGCCTTGCACGGGAAGGGCTCACCTTATCTCCCCCGGCCGATCGGGCGACACTGATCCGGCGGGTTACCCTCGATCTGATCGGACTCCCGCCCACCCCGGCGGAGGTGGAGGCATTCCTCCATGACGTGCGGCAGGACGCCTATGAGCGCGTGGTGGATCGCCTGCTCGCCTCACCCCATTACGGCGAACGGTGGGCCCGCCCCTGGTTGGATCTTTGCCATTACGCCGACAGTGACGGTTACCTGACCGACCAGTTGCGGCCCCACGCCTGGCGCTACCGGCAATGGGTCGTGGATGCGCTGAACCGGGATCTTCCGTTCGACCAGTTTACCCTGCGGCAGCTCGCCGGAGACCTGCTGCCGCACGCGACTCTGGATGACCAGACCGGCACCGGGTTCCTGCGACAAACCCTGAGCAATCGCGAAGGCGGCGCGGACCTTGAAGAATACCGCGTGGAGCAGGTGGCGGATCGGGTGGCGATGGTAGGGGCCACATGGCTCGGCCTGACCGTCGGGTGCGCGCGCTGCCACGATCACAAGTATGACCCGATCTCCCAGCGGGAGTACTACGCGCTCTACGCCTACTTCGACTCGACCGAAGAGGTGAATGTGGACGCTCCCCTGGCTGATGAGGGGGAACTCTACCGCGCCGCGCTTCCGGACTACCGGCGGAAACGGGCGGAGATCCTTGCTCCCGTGCGTGACCTTGCGGCTGCCCTCCAGGCGCGCTGGGAGGAGCGATTGCGCGAGGCGGCGGACCATCCCGGACGGGATGCCACCTGGGACCGCCAGTGGGAAGTACTGGGTCTTGTCTGGGGCGGCAACCAGGGGGAGGGACAACTGGAGGGGTGCGCGCTGGTGCAAACTCCGCCCGGCGAGCGCACCCCGGACGAGGCGGCGCGCCTTCAGGACTACTTCTTGAAACATGGCGCCCTGACGGACCCCGAGGCGTTCCGTCGCGGCGCCCTTGCGGAAGTGAGCAAGAAGCTGGAAGAACTGCGAAAGGCTCTCCCGAAAGTGAGCCGTGTCCCGGTGGTGCGCGGCGGGCGCCGCCCCCGTCCCACGCGCATCCACGTCCGGGGCGATTTCCGCACGCCGGGCGACCCGGTGCAGGCGGGCACCCCCCGCTGCCTCCCACCGCCCCCACCGGGAGCACCCCGCGATCGCCTTACCCTGGCCCGCTGGCTGGTTGCTCCGGAAAACCCGCTCACGGCTCGGGTGGTGGTGAATCGTGCGTGGCAGGAACTCTTCGGCCGCGGCCTCGTTGCCACGAGCGAAGACTTCGGCGTTCGTGGGGACCGTCCGACTCACCCCGAGCTGCTCGACTGGCTCGCAGCGGTTTTTTCCTCGCCGGCGATCTCGCCTGCGACCGGCAGAGCCGCCCCGTCTCCTCCAACCGATCGTTCAGAGGAGCCACGCGCTCGGGCACGACCCCCTGGGAGTGTAGACTCGAGCACGACGCAGTTGCCCTGCGCCCTGGGGTGGTCGTTCAAGCGCCTGCACCGCCTCCTCGTCACCAGCGCGGCGTACCGGCAGTCCTCGCGGCTGCGCCCGGAACTGGCCCGGAGGGACCCGCAGAACCGGCTGCTGGCACGACAGGCAAGCCTGCGCCTGTCTGCCGAAGGGATCCGGGACGCGACGCTGGCCGTGAGTGGGCTCCTCAATCCGCGGGTGGGAGGCCCCAGCGTGTTCCCGCCGCAGCCGGAGAGCGTGGTGAAGGAAGGCTATGAGAATCACTGGCCGACGAGCAGCGGACCGGATCGCTACCGCCGCGGGCTCTACACCTGGCAGCAGCGGCTCTCCCCCTACGCCCAGAACGTGCTCTTCGACGCCCCCGACCTCTCCCGGATCTGTACCCGCCGCACGCGATCCAACTCCTCTCTCCAGGCACTCACCTTGCTGAATGACGGTGTCTACTTCGAGGCGGCGCGGGCACTCGGGGCACGTCTGCTGCGCGAGGCGCCCGGCGCTCCGGGGGTGCGGCTCGAACACGCCTTTCGGCTCTGCCTCGGGAGGCCGCCGCGCCCGGCGGAACGGGAGCGGCTGCTGGCCTACCTGGGGCGCCACGCTGCGCTCCTGAACGAAAACCCGGCGGCGATCGAGAAGTGGTGCGCGCCGGGAGTGCCGCCGGACCAGCGGCACGAAGCTGCGATCTGGGCCGGTGCAGGCAGTGTGCTGCTGAATCTGCATGAGTTCATCACCCGGGATTGATAGGAGCAGGTCCGTGGAACGTCTCCAGCGACATCAGGTGCAAACGCGGCGCCGCTTCCTCTCCGAATCCGCCTGTGGGCTGGGCATGACCGCCCTGTCTACTTTGCTGGCGAAGGACGCTCCGGCGGCTACGGCCCCTCCCCGTCCACTGGCCGCCCGCCCGTCCCACTTTCCGGCGCGGGCCAGGAACGTCATCTTCCTCTTCATGGCCGGTGCTCCCAGTCACCTGGATCTGTTCGACCCCAAGCCCCGCCTGCGCGAGCTGCACGGGCAGCCTGTACCGCCCTCCTTTCTGGAGGGTCTCCCCGACCCGGTCATCAAGGCGAGCGCCCGGGTGATGAACACGCCGCGTACCTTCACCCGGCACGGCCGCTGTGGGATGGAGTTTTCCGACTACCTTCCGCACCTTGCCGGGTGTGCCGACGACCTCTGCATGGTCCGCTCTCTCTGGACCACCAGTGCCAACCACGACCCCGGGCAACTGCTCATGAACTGCGGGACGGTGCAATTCGGACACCCGGCGATGGGCGCCTGGGTTGCCTACGGTCTCGGAAGCGCTGCCGACGACCTTCCCGCCTTTGTGGTCATGCTCTCCAACTCCGGCCTCGGTCTGGACGGGGGCGCCGCCCTCTGGAGCAGCGGCTTCCTCCCCTCGGTCTACCGCGGCGTGACCCTGCGCAGCCAGGGAGACCCGATCCTCCACCTCTCCAGCCCGGAGGGAGTGACCCGACCCATGCAGCAGGCCCGCATTGAGACGCTTCGGGACCTGAACCGGCTCCGGCAGGATGAAACCGGTGATGCCGAGATCGCCTCCCGGATGGAGGCCTACGAACTCGCCTTCCGGATGCAGGTCTCGGCCCCGGAACTGATGGACCTCTCGCGCGAAACCGAGCCGACCCGCCGCGCCTATGGCCTGGACCGGGAGAAGACCCGCTGGTTCGGCACCCACTGCCTGCTGGCCCGGCGCATGGTCGAACGCGGGGTGCGCTTCGTCCAGCTCTACCACACCACCTGGGACGACCACTCCGACCTCAACCGGCGCCTGCAGACGAACTGTGAGATGACCGACCAGCCCGCCGCGGCACTCCTCCAGGACCTGAAACAGCGGGGACTGCTGGACGATACCCTCGTAATCTGGGGCGGTGAGTTCGGGCGCACCCCAATGAATGAGTTCCGACGGGGTGTTAACCCCGGCAAAGAGGGCCGCGACCACCACCCCTACGGTTTCACCATGCTGCTGGCCGGCGGCGGCATCCCCGGCGGCCGCGTCCTCGGCGCCACCGACGATCTGGGCTACCACGCCGTTTCCGACCGTATCCACGTGCACGACCTCCAGGCCACCCTGCTCCATCTCCTGGGCCTGGACCACACCCGCCTCACCTATCGCCACCAGGGCCGCGACTTCCGTCTGACGGATGTGGGAGGGCGGGTGGTAGAGGGGCTACTCCGGGCCTGACAGATCTGCCCGGTGGTTCCCTGTCAAACCCGAAACGGGCGGGGATCTCCCCGGTGCGGCGGCCTCCCGTATGCGGTGTGCAGCTCCGAGGGAGCGTTGCGGGCGGTCACAAAGAATTAGGCGCAATGACGTCGGAACGAAGCCCGTACCGTACCGTTTCTCGTGCTGATGTCACACTTTGCATGCCGACCAGTTATAATCTACCTGTAACTGAGGTGCTCCTGTGAGGGAGCCCATTTCTCGCCGGCGGGATTAAGGAGAAGAACATGAACCAGACGCAACCGACTAGTTGGCTTGACCTGGCGATCGGGATGTACGAACGGCTGACCGGGCGAAATGCCGAGATCACGTATGAACTCGAAGACATGCACATCAAAGTGCCGAGCGGTCCCGGGGCAGAGGCGGTTCATGCGGATTGGGTTTTCGATGGGGCACTAAAAATCCGCACGCGGGACCTGGGCCAGAACCCAAACTAATTCTGGCCGGCCGTCTGGGAGGGTCTCTGGACGGCCGGCCATTCGCTTTCACTGCAGAGGGTAATCGGATCACACTTGGGACGGATTGGAGAACCTCTTTCGCCTTTCTGAAGCAAATGACTCGTTTGCTACCTCTCAGTGCTTTGGAGCTTTCTCAGCGTTCCCGAGTCCATTTCTACATTCGAATCGGGCGTTTCCCAGCTTTGAAACTCGCTCCACAGGGATCGCCCCTCTTCCGCTTACTGCTCGCATTGCTGCAAATGAGACGCAGTAGCGTGAATGCGAGGAAGAAGCGGTGAAGAAAACGGTGTTCGTCACCGGCGCCACCGGATACGTAGGAGGGCGGCTCGTGCCGGCCCTCCTGGAAGCAGGATATGCGGTACGGTGCCTCGCCCGGGAACCCCGAAAGCTGGATGCGCGCATCTGGATTCGCGATCCCCGGGTGACGGTTGTTCAGGGTGACCTGTCCGATTCGGCGCAGATAGCGGAACAATTGCAGGGATGCGATAACGCGTATTACCTGGTGCATTCGATGGAAGTCTCGGGAGCCTCGTACGCCGAAAGAGACTGCGAACTGGCGACCCTCTTCGCCGAGGCGGCCGCGAAGGCCGGCTTGAAACGTATCATTTACCTGGGTGGTCTTGGCGAAATGGGAGAAGGGCTCAGCAAACACCTGGTCTCTCGCCGAGAGGTAGAGGCTCGCCTGGGGAGTACCGGAGTGCCGGTGACCACCATCCGGGCGGCGATGATCATCGGGTCGGGTTCCGCATCCTTCGAAATACTCCGGTACCTCGTGGAACGCCTCCCGGTCATGATCACCCCCCGCTGGGTGGTCACGGAATCTCAACCGGTCGCCATCGAAGATGTGCTCCACTGGTTGGTGCGCTGCCTGGACGTCCCGGAGACTGCCGGCAAGGCGCTCGAGATCGGCGGTCCGGACATCCTCACCTATCGAGACCTGATGCAAATCATGGCGGAAGTGCTGGGACTTCCCCGGCGTATCGTGGTGACGGTTCCGGTGCTCACACCCCGCCTGAGCTCGCTCTGGCTCCATCTGGTCACCCCGGTGTCTACTCGGATTGCCCGGCCGCTCGCGGAGGGACTGCGAAACCGGGTTGTAGTGAATGACCCCACCGTCCAGCGCCTCATGCCTCACACTGCGCGCACGGTCCGGGAGGCCATTCAGGAAGCACTGCGCCAGACGGAAGCAAATGAAGTGAACACGCACTGGTCTGCCGCCGGCGCGTTGCCCGGAGACCCGGAGTGGGCCGGAGGCACGGTGTTTACCGACCGTCGCTCTATCCTGGTTCGCGCGGATCGTCGTGCGGTGTTCGCGGCAGTCGGACGCATCGGGGGCGGGAACGGCTGGTATGCCGGAGATGTGCTGTGGCGCATTCGCGGGTGGATCGATACGCTGCTTGGTGGGCCGGGTCTACGGCGCGGCCGGCGTCATCCCGAACAACTGGAATTCGGGGAAGCGCTCGACTTCTGGCGAGTGGTCGGAGTCGAACGCGATCGGTCGCTCTCCCTCCTCGCCGAGATGAAGCTTCCCGGGACAGCAATGCTCCAGTTCGACCTTACCCCCGACGTGGATGCGACTGCCACGCGCCTCACGATGACGGCGCGATTCCGACCGCGAGGGCTTGCGGGGATTCTCTACTGGTATGCTGTCCAGCCGTTTCACCACCTCGCCTTCGGCGGCATGCTCGATGGAATTCGTGCCACTGCGGAGCGCACGGCCTCACTTCCTGAACCGGTGCTTCCGGCTGCGGCCGTGGAGGGAAAGCAATGATGAACGATGGAGAAACCGGCGCCGCTCCCGTCTATCTGGTGTTCGGAGCCACGGGGGGAATCGGCTCCAGTCTGTGTCACCGGCTGTCCGCCCGGGGAGCCCGCCTTGCAATCGCAGCGCGAGACGGTGATCGGCTGAAAGCACTTGCGGGGGCGGTAGACGCGATTTCGTACCCGCTGGATGCGACTCATCTGGACGAGGTGGATGCCTGTGTGCGCGGGGTTGTCCAGACGTTCGGCCGGTTGGATGGGATCGCAAACTGCATCGGATCGCTGCTCCTGAAGCCGGCACACCTCACCACCGAGGAGGAATGGGCATCCACGCTGGCCGCGAACCTCACCACCGCATTCGCGATTGTGAGATCCGGGGCGCGGGCGATGCTGAGCAGTGGGGGCTCCATCGTCCTCGTCTCGTCGGCGGCGGCCCGCGTCGGCCTGGCGAACCACGAAGCAATCGCGGCGGCCAAGGCCGGGGTCATCGGTCTGGTGCTGTCCGCCGCGGCCTCCTATGCCCCGCGCGGGATTCGCGTGAACTGCGTGGCTCCCGGGTTGGTGCGCACGCCGCTCGCGTCACGTCTCATCAGCAGCGAGGCCGCCCTCAAGGCGTCCGCGGCTCTTCACGCGATCGGGAGAATCGGTGAACCGGAAGACGTGGCGGCGGCGATCGAGTGGTTCCTCTCCGCCGACCAGAGTTGGGTGACCGGCCAGGTGCTGGGAGTAGATGGCGGTCTGGCCAGCGTCCGGCCCCGGTAAGGCCGCGGCAATGCCGGGTGTCACTTCTCCCGGCCGCGGCGCGCTCCCGGCACCCGGAGCCCCATCCCTGACCCGGGATGACGCGGCACTCGCGGGCTGTGGGGAGGGGAGACTTCCGGGCTGCGGTTTCCGGTCAAAAGCCATGGCTGCCGAATGCCGGAACGCCGGCACAGAGCAGGAACAGTTGAGATGAACGGCACGCTCGCGTCCGGCCTGCTGCTCGTGCACGTGGCGGCCACGCTCTGCATGGCCGGTCTGATCTGGTATGTCCAGGTCGTCCACTACCCACTCTTCGCTGAAGTTGGAGCTGCCGCCTCTGCACGGTATGAGCAACGACATGTGGCGCTGACGACCTGGGTAGTGGGCCCTCCATTGCTCGTCGAGGCAGGGACCGCCCTGCTCCTGGTGCCGTTTCGGCCGGCGTATGTGCCGGAAGGAGCCCTCTGGGTCGGACTCGCCCTGCTCCTCGTAATCTGGGTCTCCACGGCGCTGCTGCAGATCCCCTGCCATCGAAAACTCGGGTTCGGATTTGATGCTGCGGTACATCGGCGTCTCGTCCAATCCAACTGGCTCCGCACCGCCGGGTGGACCGTGCGTTCCGTACTGGTGCTGTGGATGGTCTTCTCCGGCCTGCAGCCGCGGGCCCCCGGCACCCCCGCCGGAGGTGCAGCGACGGGGGATGCCGCGCGCGCCGGCAGTCGTACTGCCCACTTCTGTCCGGCATCCGTGGGAGAGGATCGCCGCTTCCAGAGATCCGTTCACCACATTTGACACGCCCTCAACCGCGGTCAGTGATGGTGCGGACCTCCCAGACTTTTGCGACGCTCTGGTCTCCGATGGTGCACGACTGCTCTTCCAATCCGGGCTATGATGGAGGAGTGGGAGAATGAGATGAGCACAGGCGGAAACGTCCTCGAAGGCACCTGGGAGCAGATCAACCTCCAGGCAGGGCGACTCGCGGGCAGGTGTCTGCGGGTCGAGGTGGTGGCGAACGGCCGGGACTCCGAAGGTCAACCGCTCCCATTTCACGCGACCGCCTCTCCCGAGGCGCAGGCACAGCCCATTCTGGACTGGGGTTATCGCCACGCGCCGCGAAACGCGCCACCCCTTTCGGAGGACGCGATCTGCCGGGAAAGCATCTACTCCGAAGAGCGGGACTGATGCCGTATCCGGCAGACACCAATCTGCTCTGACGCTGTCCCGATGCCGGGCATCCTATGCAGACGCCGGCACTTTCCCGGCGCCCGGAACAGCCCGAACGGACGCAGCCACCGGAAGCGACACCGCGACCGGAGATGGAGGAGTGAAGTCGAATGGACACCCTGATGACCTGTGACGAGGCCGGTCCCCGGATCGCCCGGTTCGTGGACGGACAACTGGTGGATGCAGAGTACCGCTCCGTGCGCAAGCACCTCGCGGGATGCCCGCTGTGCCGGAGCGGATTCTATCGCGCCATGGCCCGGGGGATTCTGGCGGCGCATGCCCGCCCCGCTCCACCGGCTCCGAAGCGGTCCCCGGAGGTCAAGAGTCCCACGTGCCCCGGACTGACGGGATAGCGGCGGCCGCTGCCGGCGGTGGGTCGGGAGCCGGATGAGTTCGACCGACTATTGGCAACGGAGTTCCGGAACTGGGATACAGGGATTGATCGTTGCCGTTCGGCGCAGGTGCTGCAGGTAGGTCCAGGATGTTCTGTCCGATGTGTGGAGAGCCGCTCGTCGAGATCGCCGGCGCGCTTACGTGTGTACCCGGGGATATGCTGCTCTCCGAGGTCATGCGCCGGAATCTGGACGCGTGCTTCGTCGCGAAGACGCGCATGCCGACCGTCTCCTTCGACGCCTCCCGGTTCGGGGATACGTGGTTCTGCCCCGGATGTGGGGTTCAGGCGCAACTGACAGATACGAAGATCACCTGTCCCTGCTGTTCTCGTTCTCTGAACGAGTTCCTCTGTGCGCTCCTGGAATTGCACCCACACCGCCTGAGTGAAGCGCAGCAAGCGGAAATGGACCGTTGGTCCGAGGCGAACCGGCGAGTGGCTCCGACCTGGCCAAGAGCCCCCAGGGAGTAACCGCCTGCAAAAAGGGTCGGCAGGAATCACCCGCTTCCGATACGCAGGAGATTCGCGGAGGGGAACGGCGGGTCGGAAGGCGAATCTCCTCCCGGCGCCCTGCCCCTTGGCCGACCCGTTGCCCGCCCGCGCATTGGAAACCCATCCCCATGCTCGCCACGATCTACTCCGCCGCTACCCTCGGCGTGGACGGCTACCTGGTGGATGTCGAAGTGGATGTCGCGAAGGGAGGGATGTTCCAGTTCCTCATCGTGGGGCTGCCGGACGCCTCGGTGAAGGAGAGCACCAGCCGGGTGGAAGTGGCGCTGCAAAGCCAGGGCTTCCGGGTGCCGCGCACGCGGGTGCTCGTGAACCTGGCGCCGGCGGATGTCCGCAAGGAAGGCCCCGCCTTTGATCTCCCCATCGCATTGGGCCTGCTGGCGGGCAGCGACCAGTTGCGGAGCCCCCAACTGGGCAGCTACCTGGTCACCGGGGAACTCTCGCTGGAGGGGACCTTGCGGCCGGTGAGCGGGGTGCTCCCGATGGCGCTGGCGGCGCGGCAGGCAGGCAAACGGGGGATCGTGCTGCCGAAGGAAAACGCCCGCGAAGCAGCCGTGGTGCATGGGCTCGCGGTCTATCCGGTGGGCTCGATCCGGGAGGCCGTCGCGGTGCTGGAAGACGCCCCGGAGCCGCTGCCGGCGGAGGACCTGAGCGCGCACCTCTCGGACCCCGCCTGGGAGATTGACTTCAGCGAGGTGCGGGGCCAGGAACACGTGAAGCGGGCGCTGGAAGTGGCGGCGGCGGGCGGGCACAACGTCCTGATGCAGGGCCCGCCGGGGAGCGGGAAGACCATGCTCGCCCGGCGGCTGGCGACGATCCTGCCTCCCCTCGGGTTCGAGGAGGCGCTGGAGGTCACCAAGCTGTACAGCATCACGGGGTTGCTGGG
This sequence comes from Actinomycetota bacterium, assembly GCA_005805375.1. Taxonomy (GTDB): domain Bacteria; phylum Armatimonadota; class SYMT01; order SYMT01; family SYMT01; genus SYMT01. The sequence continues at coordinate 9,377 of SYMT01000204.1, read as the reverse complement.
CCGGGAACGGGCCCTGGTGACGCAGCGTCCGTTCCGGGCCCCGCACCACACGGTGTCCGACGCCGGGCTGATCGGTGGGGGCAGCATTCCCCGTCCCGGCGAGATCAGCTTGGCGCATCACGGCGTCCTCTTCCTGGACGAGTTGCCCGAGTTCAGCCGCCAGGCGCTGGAGGTGCTGCGCCAGCCGCTGGAGGAGGGGCATGTGACCATTGCCCGCGCCGCCGCCGCGGTCACCTATCCGGCCCGCTGTGTATTTGTGGGGGCGATGAACCCCTGCCCGTGCGGCTATCTGGGCGATCCGGTGCGCCCCTGTTCCTGCCCGGAACAGTCCGTGCGCCGCTATCGGGCGCGCATCTCCGGTCCCTTGCTGGATCGGATTGACCTGCACATTGAAGTGCCGCGGCTGAAGCAGGAGGAGTTGCTCTCCCCCGGCGCCAGCGAGCCGAGCCGCACGATCCGGGCGCGCATCTGCCGGGCCCGGGAGATCCAGCAGCGGCGGTTCCACGGCACCCGCGTGTTCGCCAACGCGGCGATGCAGCCCCGGCAGGTGAAGACGTTCTGCAAGGTGCAGCCGGATGGCGAGGCCCTACTGAAGTCCGCCATCGAGCGTCTGGGCCTGTCCGCCCGCGCCTATGACCGGATTCTGAAACTCGCCCGCACCATCGCGGACCTGGCGGGCGCAGACGCGATCGGCGTCCCGCACCTGGCGGAGGCCATTCAGTACCGGAGTTTCGACCGGCAGTTCTGACCGGGGAGTTGGGGGCCTGCCGCATTGGCCCGCACCACGTCCCGCCGGCGCGTCCCGGAGTTGCCGCCGGCACGGCAACCCCGGGGGACATGCGTCACATCACGTGCGCCGTGTTCCATCCGATCCCATCAGGCGTCGTTCAGGCCCGCAGCACGGAGACGGGCCAGCAGGCGCTCGATCTCGGCGTTCGCAGCCGTGGCTGCCTGTTCGGCGGCGACTCGCGCCCGGGCTTCCTGTTCGGCGCGGGCTTGCTCGTGCTCGGCGCGGATGCGTTCCTGTTCGGCGCGGGCTTGCTCGTGCTCGGCGCGGATGCGTTCCTGTTCGGCGCGGGCTTGCTCGTGCTCGGCATGCGCTTCCGCTTGTTCCGCACGGATCTGTGCGCCGATCGCCCGCCGTTCCGCTGCGTGTGCCCGTTCTTTGTCCGCCACTGCCTCGCGGAACACCGTCACCATTGCCCGGAAGCGCTGTCCATCCGGGCGATAGAACACGACTCCCTCTTCCTCTGTCTGGGTGAAGGTGATGCCCAGGCGCGGACTCATCCAGCCGTGAATGGGGGTGATCTCTGTGAGGCGGCCCCCCTCTCGTCGCCAGCCGTAGATGCGCGGGGTGAACGGGTCGTAGAGGTAATACTCCTCGACGCCGTGGCGGTTGTAGAACTGGAAGGTCCGTTCCAGGTTGGCTTCCGAGTTGCTATGGGACTTGACCTCGAACGTCACCTGCGGCGCGACGCCCCCCTCGTCCCATTGCTTGTAGGAATCGCGGGTCTGCTGCGGGCGCCCGAAAATCACCATCGTGTCGGGGGCGCGGACCTCACGCGGGGCACCCTGCACCGGATACCAGAAGAGGTCGGCGTGGACGGATACCTGCGAGTCGTCGGCAAACAATGCGCCGATCTCGCCCGAGATGCTGGTAATCGCTTCGTATTGGGTGGAACTGTCCGCGATGGGTTCCCCATCGCTGGAGGGGTATTCCGGTTCGGCTTCCTGGAGCACGGGACGGGGCGGCGGGGGAGCCAGGGCCATCGTGAACTCTCCTTTCTCTCCGAAGTGACGGTCTTTCCCAATTATATGCGTGAGGGGCGGCCGCGGCACTGCTGGTACGGTAGTGCGATTCGAAGGCGTCGTCATCGTCCTCCTGGCACTGCCTCTCAACGTCGCCATCCGGCCGGGACGATGCGTCACCGGAGTCTCGCTCGTCCATTCTGACCGCCGCTTTCCGGTCCACCGTAACACAGCCTGTGGTTGTGAGAACTGTGGGAAGTACAGGAGGATTCCAGCCGCGGCCGGTGTCACCTGTACAGTACCGACTGTAGTCCGGGCGCCGGAGGTTTCGGCACTCGAAGCCGTCATCCGTCCGGCGGCAAGGGGGAAGCATGAGTGCGCGAAATCGTCGGGAATTCCTCACGGAAGTGGGACGCGGGATGGTCGCGGTCACGGCGGGCGCGGGCACGGCTGCCGGTCTGGGGATGGCCCCCGCGGAGGCGGGGGAATCCGCCGCGCCCCTCCAGTTCGGAGCGCTGGAACCGCTGGTCTGCCTGATGCAGGACACAGCGGCAGAGCAACTGCTGCCGGTCTTGGTGGAGCGCCTGCACCGGGGGACCGAACTGCGTGAACTTGTGGCTGCCGCCGCGCTGGCCAATGCGCGTACATTCGGGGGTGAGGACTACATCGGGTTCCACACGATGATGGCCCTGTCGCCTGCGTACCATATGGCGCAGGAACTGCCCGCCGAACGCCGCGCCCTCCCGGTGCTCAAGGTGCTGTACCGCAACACCACCCACATCCAGGCCCATGGAGGCCGGAAATCCGAGGTGCTGCATCCGGTGGCCGAGGTGGCGGATAGTTCCCGGGGCGGTTCGGCGCTCCGCGAGGCCGTGCGGCGCAGAGACGTAGCCGGAGCGGAGGGCATCTTCGCTTCGACTGTGCGACGGTCCCGCACCGAGGCGTTCAACGACCTGCTGGTCACCGTGCAGGATCAGCTCGATGTGCATCGCACGGTGCTTCCCTATCGGGCCTGGGATCTGCTGGACATCATCGGGCCGGAGCACGCACACACCATGCTGCGCCAGTCCGTCCGCTACTGCGTGAAGGCCGAACCCGGGCGGAACTCCCCGTCCAACGCCCCGGAAGCGTTGTTGCCCCGTCTGCTCGAGCAATACCGCCTGCTGGACCGGTCGCCGGGGGATCGCTCCGCGGACGACAGTTGGGTGGAGCGACTGGGTCAGACCCTGTTCCGTTCCACCCCCGCCGAGGCTGCCGAGGCCGCGGCATCCGCCCTCGCAGAAGGGTTTTTGCCCTCCGCAGTCGGCGAGGCGATTTCACTGGCGGCGAACCAGCTCGTACTGCGCGACCCCGGACGCCGGCCGGCCCAGGAAGACACCGGGAAGCCGGTCGGCAGTGTGCATGGGGACTCCGTCGGGGTGCATGCCTGTGATACAGCAAATGCGTGGCGCAACATGGCCCGCGTCACCAACGCTCGCAATACCTTCGCCTGCCTGATCCTCGGCGCCTATCAAGTCGCTCGGGATCGGACCATCTATGGTGCGGACCTGGCAACGCTGGAGCCGCTGCCGGTTCCCTACCATCTTGCGCGGCTCACCAGCACCGAGCCGGGCGCGCTGCTGGCCGAGGCCGAGGCTGCCATTCGCGGGAACCTGCAGGGCCGGGCCGCCGCCGCCATCCACCGCTATGGCCAGCTCGGGCACCCGCACCGGCCTGTCTTCGACCTGCTGCTCCGTTACGCCATAAGCGAAGACGGTTCCCTCCACGCCGAGAAGTACTACCGGACGGTGGCGGAAGAGTTTGCCGTCACCCGACCCACCTTCCGTTGGAGGCAGTTGGTGGCGTTGGCGCGCGTCACCGCCAGCGAGTTCGGTCGTCCGGCTCCGGGCTACGCCGAAGCGTGCCGGTTGCTGAAGGTCTGAGCCGGTTCCCGTCGCATAGCCCTGTCGCGTGGCAACAGGGCTATGCCGGAGCAACACATCCACTCCGGCTTCTCGGATGCCTCCGCGCCGGGGGGACGCAATCGAGTCGCGCAATTGGCCACAATCGGCCCCCTCGATCGCGGGATTCCCCCATCGCGGGGGCTTGAGGTCGTCCGTCCGGGAGTTCACCACAAATCGTGACGTCTTGAGGGCTCCACGTCTCCAGGTCAGGAGATGGCTGCGGACGTCCGGTCCTGAGAAATTCTCCCGCACGGGTGCAGAGGCGGATAGGGATGCGGGACCACGTGCTACGCCCAGGGGGCACCCGGCGTGGCTGGGGTTGGTCGCCGGAGCGCGGAAACGGGCGAGGGACCACTTGCTATGCCCAGGGGGCACCCAGCGTGGCTCGGGTTTCCTGCTGGTGCGGGCGGGCGGCAACAGGGGCGCAGGCATGGGCGAGTTTGACAGCGGGTCCGCGTGGTTGATGCAGCACTTCGGCCGGGCATTGCTCGGTCTAGCCGGGGTCACCCTCTCCGGCGGGGTGACGGCACTTGCCACCAAACTGGTGGTGCCCACCCGCGTGCCCGACGGTCTGCTGCAGGCCGACGTGACTGACCCCACTGCCGTCCCGGAACTCTACCTGGTGGAGTTTGCCACCCGAGGCGAGACCCGGTTGCCGCTGCAAATGTACGACGATCTGGCCCTGTCCTGGCTGGCAATACAGCGCGTGCCCAATGGCGTCGCCTTCGTCCTCTGGCCGCATGCCGCTGCGGGCCTCGCCGAGTCGCACCGGGAAGAAAGCTCGCGCGGCTGGTCTTATGTCGAGGCCGGGTGGAAGGTAATCCGGTGTTTTGAACTGGATGCGACCAAAGTACTGGCACGGGGAGAAGCGGGGCTGGCGCCGCTCGCCCTGGTGGCGCAGACGACCGAGCCGGCGCTGCGGCTGGCGGAGCGGGTGCGGAAGTTCGTGGACGCACAGATTACGGATGGGGCGGAGCAAGCGAACCTGCTGGCGGTGTGCCAGGTGTTTGCGGAGCTTCGCTATAATGACCCGCGGGTGTTTGAGATCCTGGGAGGACGGAAGATGGCACTGCAATCGGCGTGGATGCGGAAAGTGTGGGCGGACGAAACGGCGCGGGTGGTCGCCGAACGCACTGCTGCCGCGAAGGCGGAAGGGCTCGCGGAAGGCAAAGCGGAAGGCAAAGCCGAAGGCAAAGCGGAAGGCAAAGCCGAAGCTCTGGTGCAGGTGCTGCGACGCCGGTTCAGGGACGTGTCGCCCGACGTGGAAGCGCGGGTGAGTAAGATTGACAACGCAGCCTTGCTGGACACGCTGCTCAATCACGCACTGAGCTGCCGGAGCCTGCAGTCCTTCGTGCGGTTGCTGCCGCACTGACCCGACCTTCTGCGGCGCCGGTACTCGCTGTGAAAGGGACGGTCGCCGGCGCAATCCGGGAAGTTGTCGGCGTTCGCGGTGCACTTGGAGGGGTCGGACGTTCTCACAGGGGCTCGTGGCAGCACCGGAAGTGACGCACGTCTGCACGAGTTCACTCCCAGCGACGCAACGAGGCAGGGGCACGAGGCCACTTGCCACGCCCACGGGGCGCTCGGCGTGGCTCGGGTGTCCCGCCGGTGCGGGCGGGGAGGGGTGTGGGATCACTTGGTTACGCGCGTGGCTCGGGTTTTCGGCAGCGAACTTCGAGCGCGCGGGCCGTTGTGAATGATTCGGATTATGGGCCCGCGGGCGCGAAGCACCTGCTCCCCGCCCGCCTACCCGGCTACTCCGTCCGCTCACCGGTGAAGGTTGCGGTCGAGGCTTCGTCGCCTATTCGGCGACGAAACTGTTTCGCAGGACGCCCAGTTTCTCGATCTCGACTTCGACCGTATCGCCCGGCTTCAGGAACTTGCCCTGGGCGCTGCCGACGCCGCCGGGGGTTCCGGTAGCGATCAAATCGCCGGGCTCCAGTGTGACGATCCGGCTGATGAACGACACAATCTCCGGTACCGTGAAGATCATCGCCGCGGTGGAGGAATCCTGGCGCACCTCGCCGTTGACGCGTGTGATGAGTTTCAGAGAGTGGGCGTCGGGAACCTCGTCGCGTGTGGTGAGCCAGGGGCCGCAGGGGGCGCCGGTATCGAACCACTTCCCGACCAGCCAATCGAAGAAGCGGTTCATCTCTCGCTCCGCTTTGGGCGGCTCTTTGGATGCCAGGCTCCGCTCCGACACGTCGTGCAGGATCGTGTACCCGACCACGTAGTCGTACGCCGCCTCGACCGGGATGTGCTTGCCCCGCTTCCCGATCACAATGACGAACTCCCCTTCGTAGTCCATCTTCTGCGCGATCTTCGGGTAGAGGATCGGCTGGCCGTGCCCGATCAGTCCGGTGCTCGGGGGCTTCATGAAGAAATAGGGATAGGTTTCGTCCTTCTCGTAGGTTGGACGGCCGCCCTCGCGGATGTGCTCCTGGTAGTTGCCGGCGAGGGCAAACAGCTTGCGTGCCTGCGGTACCGGCGGCCGGAGTTCTACCGCCGCGAGTGCGCGGATCTGGCCGGAGAGCGACTCTCCCCGTTCGGCCCGGTCGGCGGCGCCCCGCACCGTAGCCAGTCCCTGCTCGCCGGCTTCCAGCAGACTCAGGGCGGTCGGGTAGACGTTGGTCACGTCGAGTACGCGTTCACCGGAGAGCAGCACGCCCAGGCGTGTCTGACCGTCCACCGCGTAGGAAAGGATGCGCATTGGTTCTCTGTTCCTTTGCCGTTGTCGGCGGTCCATCCCGCCGTCCCGCGCAGGATTCGGGATCGAGGCCGGAGATTCCTCGGCGTTTCTCCACCGGTTGGCGATGATCGCTACGCCTCGATCCGTGTGCCGAGCACTTCCAGGAAGCGCCCGAGCCATTCCGGGTGCGCCGGCCAGGCGGGAGCCGTGATCAGGTGCCCGTCTACGTGCGCGCCGTTCATCGGGACGTCCACCCACTCGCCGCCGGCTGCGCGCACGTCCGGCGCTACTGCAGGATAGGCGCTGCATCTCCGGCCGTGCAGCACCCCCGCCGCCGCGAGCACCTGCGCGCCGTGGCAGATGGCCGCGATCGGCTTCCTCTGGGTATCGAAATGGCGCACGATCTCCAGCACCCGTTCGTTCAGGCGGATGTATTCCGGGGCACGACCCCCCGGAATGACCAGGGCATCGTATTCCTCCGCGCGAACTTCGGCGAACGTCGCATTGAGGGTGAAGTTGTGTCCTCGCTTCTCCGAGTAGGTCTGATCGCCCTCGAAGTCGTGGATCGCTGTCCGCACCTGCTCTCCGGCCGCCCTGCCGGGACAGACCGCATGCACCGTGTGGCCCACCATGGTGAGCGCCTGGAACGGCACCATGACTTCATAGTCCTCCACGAAGTCGCCCACCAGCATCAGTATCTTTTTCGGCATATCTCCTCTCCAGAGGAAGCGTGCCCCGGGAGGCACGGCATGAGTCGCCGGCAACACGGCGTGGGAGGCGGCATCCCCGCTTTGGGTACCCGTCCCTGCGTCTCGGGCTTCGTCCGGTGCATGTTCCGCAGTGCGCGCTGTGACTTGCGGTCCCCGGCTTGCCGCCGACTCCGAGCGTTCTGTTCTCCCCACTGCAGGTCCGGTTCCTGCCCTCCCGGTGTCCGCGTCTCGCTCCCAAAACGTGTAGACTTCGACCGCTTCGCTCTTGCCCTTCAGCGCCAGCCCACCGAGCGAGCGAAGTTCCCGAGCCATCCCTGCGTGCTGGGCGGTCTCCGCCGAGACGAGCACGGCTACCCCGCGGGTGCGGGTGTTCTGTTCGAGGCGCGCGGCCACATTCACCGCGTCACCGATCGTACCGTATTCGAGCTTCCCCCCCGACCCCAGATCCCCCACCACGATTTCCCCGGTGTGAATACCGATGCCGAACCCGAACCGCTGGGCCTCCTGGGATCGGCTGCCGGCCTCGGCAACAATGTCCATCGCCGCCTCAATGGCCCGCCGGGCGTGGTTCCGTCCGCCCCGCGTATCCTCGAACACCGCCATCATCGCGTCGCCGATGTGCTTGTCCACCCTCCCGCGGTGGCGGAGGATGACGCCGTCCATCCAGGTGAAGTGACGGTTCAGCATCTCCATCACCTCGGCCGGGGAGAGTTCCTCCGAGAGAGAAGTGTAACCCCGGACGTCGGCGAAGAACACGGTGCCGACCTGGGTGCGCTGCTCGATCCGACCGGTGCGACGGAGTTGCTCGGCGGCAGTCTCGCCCGCATAGCGCGCGAGCATCTGCTGCGAGAAGTTGCTGTTCAGGAAGTAGGCTGCCAGCCCGGAAATACCGGCGGACACCCACGAATGCACGAAGCCGACCCAGAGCCCGGCGTGCAGCCCTGCCACCGCGAGCCCCAGAGTGACGGGGATGGACGCGACTGCCAGCGCCAGCGCGATCCGCGGGCGGAGCCGCAGCACCCCGAGGAACACTGCAAGCGCCGTGCCCACCGACATGAGCCACGTCGGCAAAAAGTGGTGCGCGGTGGTGGTCCACTGGCCGTCCAACGAGCTCCGGAGCGCGCACGCGTGCGCCAGCACCCCGGGGATGGTGCCGACGGGAGTCTTGACGTAGTCCGCCCGCCCACTGGTTGCGAAACTCCCCACAAGGACGATCCGGTCCCGGAACAGATTTGCGTTCCGACTCCGCCAGGCGCCGGTCACCACGTCCCTGTAGGACACGCGATGGAAGGCACCGGATACCGGCGCCCGGGGCCAGCGGATCAGGTAGGCTGCGCCCGGCGTGGCCGAGACCGTTTGTCTGCGACCCTCACCGAACGCCTGGTAACATTCGTACGACAGGGCCGTAACGGTTCGCCCGTCTTCCAGCAACTGTACTGCTTCTACCCCGAATGTCGTCCGGGTGTGCGTCAGTTCTTTGAGCACCGGAGAGGCCACCCGGACGGTGGAGGCATCGGCCAACCCGGGGGTCGGGGGGGTCAACCGGCGGCGACTCGCCCCCCCGCCGGGCGACCGGGAAGAGGGATCGCGCACGGTGGACGTTTCGCCGACGAGCACGACCGTCCCCGGAAAGCCGTCCAGCGCGACCCGAAAGACCGGATCGGAGGGCGTATCCCCCAGGAAAACGAAGTCGAAGCCCACCACGCGGGCGCCGCCTGCTGCGATCTCGCCCAACCGCAAGGCGTGCTGGCCGCGATCCAGAATATCGGGCGCGGTCTGGGGTACCTCTTCCGGATGGGCGAGGGTGTCGTCATCCAGGCTGACGATCACAATGCGCGGATCCGGCCGGCGGGAGGCGGAGGGCGCCAGCCGCATCAACAGGTTCAGGCTCTCGCCGTACAGAAGCCCCTCGCTGCCGATGCCGTTCAGCACCAGCAGCGAGGTCACGGCGGCGAGCAGCGGGCCCCAGATGAAGCGTCCCTTCCAGACAATCGGCAAAAACCGGCGGGTCATTGCGGATCACCGGGTGAGGGGGGAACGTGTGCCGGCGCGGCGATCACCTCGGTGAGTACACGCGAGGGAAGAGGAGGACTCCGGACCTCTCCTTCCCCGCCTCTCTTCATTCAATGCGCCTTTCACGGCTGCGGTCGCAGGGGTCCTGGCCGGCCGCGGCGGCCCGTTCGTCCCCCCGGCGGCGGCGGCGGCTCCCCGGCCCCCATGCCGCCGCGACCTCCGCCGGGCGACCCCGGCCCCATTCCCGGCCGCTGGCCCATTCCCGGCCGTTGG
>SYMT01000203.1 GCA_005805375.1 Actinomycetota bacterium | reverse complement strand
GATGGCGCCATCCACCGGGCGGGCGGGCCGGCGATTCTGGAAGACTGCCGGCGCATCGTGGCCCGCCAGGGAGGATTACGCACCGGGCAGGCGGTGATAACGACAGGCGGACGGCTTCCGGCACGATTCGTGATCCACACGGTGGGGCCGGTGTGGCGCGGCGGTGACCACAATGAGGATGCACTCCTCGCCGATGCGTACCGGAACAGCCTGCGGGTGGCGGCGCAGAACGAGGTGCGCACCCTGGCCTTTCCGGGGATCAGCACCGGAGTCTACGGCTTCCCCAGGGAACGGGCCGCCGCCATCGCCGTCCGGGAAACCATCAAATTCATTGAGGAGCATCCGGAGATCGAGAAAGTGATCTTCTGTTGCTTCGATGAGGGCTCATACTCGCTGTATGGGAAACTCCTGGAGAACTGAGTTCCCACAGAGGGAGGGGCATGCACCCTCCCGGGGCGAACGTTTCGGGAGAAGGAGACATACCTCACGCATGCCTGTTCTGTCTTACGACACTCTCCGGTCCCACCTCAGTCGCGTGCTTCTGGCTCTCGGCTGTCCGGCCGATGAAGCAGACGTCATTGCCGACGCGCTCGCCAGCGCCAACGTGGCCGGCCATGATTCCCACGGCCTGATTCGCATCGAACAATACGCGCGGATGGTGCAGTCCGGTGAGATCGAGCCCGGCACCCCCACCACGATCGTGCGCGAGACGCCGGCCACAGCGCTGCTTGACGGCGGATGGAATTTCGGCCAGGTGGTCGCGAAGCGCGCGATTGAAATGGGTATCGAGAAGGCCCGCGCCTGCGGCGTCTCGACGATCAGCGTGAAGAACAGCAACCATCTCGGCCGGCTGGGCGAATACACCGTGATGGCAGCCCGTGCAGGCATGATGTGTGTGGCGACCGTCAACAACCACGGTCGCGGAAATCTGGTGGCCCCTTTTGGCGGCAGTGACGGGCGGCTGGCTACAAACCCGATTTCCTTTGCGTGCCCGGGACCGGAACGCCCGGTGTTGGTTGACATCACGACCAGTGTGGTGGCCGAGGGGAAGGTACGGGTCTTGCGTAACGCGGGGAAAAGCGCACCCGAGGGCTGGCTGATCGACAACCAGGGCCACCCGAGCACGGATCCGGCGGATTTGTACACCGATCCGCGTGGGGCAATCCTGCCCTTCGGCGGAGCGGTGGCGCACAAGGGCTTCGCGCTGAGTATCATGGTAGACATCATGTCCGGCGCGCTCTCGGGCGCCGGATGCAGCTATAGCGGTACTTGCCGGCTGGGCAACGCGATGTACTTCAATCTGACGGACATCGAGAAGTTTGTGCCCCGTGACGAGTTTCTGGAGTGGGTCACCACCCTCAAGAACCATGTGCAGGCATCGCCCCCGGCGCCGGGCTTCAGCGAGATCCTGATGCCCGGCGAACCGGAATTCAGAACTGAGGAACGACGGCGGCGAGACGGCATCGAAGTGGATGAGGGTACCTGGGGTCAGTTCCTCGAGTGTGCCCGGTCGCTCGGTGTTGAGCTGAGCGGATAGCGCAGGAGGAAGCAGAGATGGTCGAACATTTGGTACTGTTCAAGCTGAAGCCGGAAGCAACGACGGCGCAGAAGGATGCGATGATGGCGGGGTTGCGCGAACTCAGGCAGCAAATACCCGGCATCGTAGACCTTACGGTGGGCACGAACTTCAGCGACCGGAACCAGGGATTTGAAGTCGGGCTCGTCGTACGCTTCGAGGATCGAGCGGCGCTGGATGTGTATCTGCCGCACGCGGCGCACCGCGGTTGTGTGGACACCCATGTGCGGCCGATCATGGCCGACGTCATTGTTGTGGACTACGAGATCGGGTGAGCTTCCTCGACCGTCTCGCCAGCATGACCCGCCGACGGCGTCCGTCCCGCGAACTCGCGGAGACCGTTTCCGCGCCGCCGACGGCCCCGTCGCCAGCCAGACCCGCCGACTCAGACTCCAATGCACCTATGCGCACCTTCGTAGTGGGAGACATCCACGGCCACGCGGAACTACTCCGCGACATGATGGCGCGTCTGTTCGACGCGAAGCACCCGACCAGCGAGGACACGCTGGTATTTGTCGGGGACTATGTGGACCGGGGTCCCGACAGCAAGGGCGTTGTCGAACAAGTCCTCGCACTCCGCGACGGAGGGTGGCCCGGCAAAGTCGTCGCGCTCAAGGGGAACCACGAGGCGCTGATGCTGGATTGGATTGCCCCCGAGCCGGCGCTCGACCCGGCTGTCTGGATCCAGAATGGGGGTTACGATACAATCGTCAGCTATACCGGCGGTTCGTTCACCCGTGACTGGTCGGGGTCTATCCCTGCGGAACACCGGGAGTTCTTCGATAATCTTCCCACGTATTATGAGGATGAGCACGGCATCTATGTCCACGCGGGCCTCCGGCCCGGCAAGCGTCCGGAGGACGTAGATGAAGAGATACTCCTCTGGATCCGGGACGAGTTCATCCAGTCCGACTACAAGTGGGACAAGATCGTCGTCTTCGGCCACACCCCCCAGTATCTCCCGCCGCGCGGTCCCATCATGGACCGGTCCGAACTCGACTGGAAAGAGTTGAACCAGGACAACAAGATCGGCATCGACACGGGAGCGGCCTACGGCGGCCCCCTTACGGCGGTCATCCTTCCGGGGCCCGACTTTGTGCGGGTCCCCTGAACCAGCACCGCGGACGGAACAGCTATGTTCACATCATCACAGCGCGTACTCAGCCTGCTCCTGCTGACACTGGGCATTTCCGCCGCAGCACAGCAGCCCGAAAAAGTGCAACTCACCCTCCGGGCTGTCGTGGGGCAGGCCATGACGTACCGTGAGGAAGGCAATCTCAGCGTGGAGGCGGGAGGAGGCCGGCGCGTTCCGGTGGAGATCCGCACGGCGGAGCAGGGAAAAATCACGGCCGTGGCGGCGAACGGAGAGATTACCCGGGAGAGTCAGTACACAGAGTATAAGCTGTCCTTCGCCGGACGCGCGACTCCCACTCCGGATGAGATCCTGAAGTCCAAAGACATCGTCGTGGAACGGCCGGACGGGTCGCTGGTTTCCTCGCGCACCGAAGGGAGTGCCACTCCCGAAACTCCCGAAGACAAGAAAGAATCCCGGCGCATGGACCAGGCAAGCCGGGTGCTCTTCTCCCCCCAGCCGGTGGGAGTGGGCGACAAGTGGACTCACGAGTTCAAGGAAGACGCGCAACTCAGCAGCGTCCCGGGCATCGCAGAGTTCGAAGTGGTGGCGTTCGAGAAGGCCAAGGGCATTGACTGCGTCAAGCTCAAGACCTCGTATCGGGAGACCACGGGAGACCGTAAACTCACCAGTTCTGGGGATGTCTGGATCGAAAAGACCTCTGGCGACACGGTCCTGACCGACCTGAAGATGGAGAACATCCTCTTTGGTCCGGCCCAGGGGCGACCCGTCATCAGCGGCTCATTCCGCTACGAACGTACTGCCGGGAGCCCGATGGGCTTGCAGGGACCGGATCCGCAGGGCACGACCGCTGCCCCGCCAAAGAAAGAGAAGTCCATTGACGATGTGGTCAAGGACTATGAGAAGCTCTCCGGCCTGTTTACGCTCTATCGCAAGAAGGAGTCCGCCCGCGACACCCTCTACCTCGAAGTGCGGGAGGATCAGCTCAATCGCCTGCTCTTCTTACAGGCCACGGCCAGCACCGGCGTGGCGTCCCAGGCACTCGCCGCCGGCTCCCCGCTGAATGACATTCTGTTCCGGCTGCAGGTCCGCGACGAACAGGTGCTGATGGTGGTGCCGAACCAGTATTACCTGGTGGATGACAAGAAGCCGATTGCCCGCTCGGTGCGTCGTTCCTTCGCGGATGCCTATCTGGAGAGTTTCCAGATTGAAGGCCGCAGTTCGGAGCGCAAGAGCCTGCTCATCAATGTCACCGATTTGTTCCGCGGCGACTTGGCGCAGATAACCCAGGCTGCCGCCGCCGCGGGCGGCGCCTTCGCCATTGACCGCGCGAAGACATACTTCAGCGCAGTGAAATTGTTTCCGGACAACCTGCTGATCCAGACCGCCTATCACCTGTCCCGGGCCGGAGGCGGCGGGATCCCCGGTGTGGGGGGAGCGGGCTTCGGACAGGCCGACCCCCGCAGCCTCCCGCTGGGCGTGAACTACAACCTCTGGGTGCTGCCCGAGAACGGCTATCGTCCGCGCCTGGCGGATCCACGGGTCGGCTACTTCACTACCGACTTCCAGGATCTGAGCACCGACGCAGACGATACGATGAAGCGGTTCCTCTTCCGGTGGCAGCTCCAGAAGCAAGATCCGCGCGCCGAACTCTCGCCGCCGAAGAAACCGATTGAGTTCTGGCTCGACAATGCCATCCCGGTCGAGTACCGGGATGCGGTACGCAAGGGGCTGCTGGTTTGGAACGGCGCGCTCGAAAAGGTAGGTTTCAAGGACGCGATCGTGGTGAAGCAGATGCCGGACGATGCCGATTGGGATCACGCCGACATGCGCCACAACGTCATTCGCTGGGTCTCGTCGCCGAGCAACGGTTATGCAGTTGCGCAGTTCCGGGTCAACCCCCTCACGGGTCAGATCCTGAACGCCGGAATCACTGTGGACGCCAACATGACCCGGTTTGGGAAGACCGAGTTCGTCCGCGCGGTGGATCCTCTGGCGGCCCTCAAAGAGCCGGATCCGGACCCCACCCAACTGGCGCGCGATCGCTTCGCTCTGCGGTGCAACTACGCAGAGCAGGGACTACAGAACGCCTGGTTCGGCCTGACTGCGATGAACCTCCTGGCCGGACCCGGCTCGACGCGCATTCCCGAGAAGCAGTACGTAGATGATTACGTAACCCACGTGGTGGCCCATGAGATGGGGCACATTATGGGGCTGCGTCACAATTTCATCGCGAGCACTTACAACGGCATCCAGGAACTGAAGCAGGGGGATCGCCTGCGGCAGTCCGGCGTGGTGGGCTCCGTGATGGACTACACGCCGTTCAACCAGATGGCGCTCCACTCGCCGAACAGTGTCTACTGGGGGACGGCGCTCGGGCCCTACGATTACTGGGCGATCCAGTACGGCTACACCGAAGTGCCGGGCGTCAAGAGCTACGACGAGGAGTTGCCCCGGCTGAAGATGATTGCGTCGCAGTGCAACCGGCCTGGACTTGCCTACCTGTCGGACGAGAATGCCGACCAGTGGGATCCTCTGGTAACCCGCTTTGACCTTTGCCGGGACCCGCTCCAGTACTACACAGTACTCTTCGAGGACGCACGCCGCCTCGCAAACGTCCTGCCGTCCCGATTTCCGAAGCAAGGGGAGAGCTACTACGAGTTGACCCGGTCGTTCAACGGAGTGCTCGGGATGTACAGCCGCTCCGCACGACAGGTGTCACGGTACGTCGGCGGCCTGAATCTCCGCCGGAATCACCGCGGGGACTTCGGCGAGAGACTGCCGCTGCAACCGATCTCGGCCACCGACCAGCGACGGGCACTCGGCCTGCTGCGGTCCTTCGTCTTCGCCCGAGATGCCTTCCCGTTCCCCAAGCAGATTCTCCAGAAGCTCGCCCCGGATCCGAATCCGGACCTCCTGTCCGTGCTGCTCGGGGGCGGGCGGCAGGATGCGCCGGTGCGCGACACGCTCAGCAGTCTGCAAACGCTGACCCTGAGTCGTCTCTTCGCTCCGGCAACTCTGAACCGGATGAGCAACAACGAGTTCAAGGCGCCGGGGGCGGCCGGAACGCTGACGCTGGCCGAACTCTTCGGGTCGGTCAGCAACGCGATCTGGGAAGAGCCCCGGATGCGACTCCCCGTAGATGGTCTGCGGCGCACCCTGCAGCGCGCCTATGTGCAAACTCTGGGGGATCTGACGCTTCGCACAGACAGCAACACCCCGGACGACGCCCGCATGCTGGCACGCTATCATCTCCGGCAGGCACGCACCCAGTTGCAGACGGCCCTGCGGGCCAGCCGGGATGAGTACACCCGCATCCACTACACCGAGGCGGTGGCGGACATTGACCGCTTCCTCGAGGCGCGCCTGACCGTGGGTCCGGCGACACCTGCTTCAACCGCCACCGGCCGGCGCTTCGGCGTCGAGTAAGCCTCAATTTCGAGATGGCTGCAGCCGTTGAGTTCGAGTTTGAGCCGAAGGCGGAGCAAACCATCCCGTTGTCGAGCGTGTCGGCCGCCTGCAAAGGCGGCCGGTACTGCTGGGTGGACCTGGACACCTCCCGGGACGAGGCGGTCGCCCGGGAGGTAGCCGCAGGGGTGGGCCTCGATCGGCCCATAGTGGAAGCGATCTTCGGGGATCCCATGCCGGGGCGTCACGACTTCCGGCCGGAGTGCGTACATGTCACGATCGGGGAAACTCATCGTGAGAAGGACGGGCTGCGGATCGTGTTCGTGGATTTCGTGCTGGGGGAACGCTTCCTTCTCACATTCCATCGCGGCGAAACTGAGTTTCTGGCCGCGATGCGCTCGCAATACCGGCAGGACTTCCACGATTTCGCGCGCAGTCCCGGGTTCCTGCTGTTCGAGTTCTGGGATCACCTGGTGGCATCCTATCGGCGAACCTTGCGGGCGCTGGAGACACAGGTTGAGACCATGCAGCAAGAGATGCTGGCCGACCAGGTGCAACAGGAACTGTTCCGTCGCGTGCAGCGCCTGCTGACGGATCTTCTTGCTGTCCGCAAGCACATCGTCGCGGCGCGAGAAGCGCTGCACGAACTCGCGATCCGCCGCTCCGTGTTCGTGGCGGAGACGACACGCCCGTATCTTGAGAACCTCGCTACCATCCTGGAGCGGCTCGCGGAGGATGTCACCATTGAGCGCGAGACCCTCGCCGAAGGGCTCGGGCTCTACCTGGGCCTGGTGGGCTACCGCACCAACCAGATTGTCAATCGCCTGACGATCATCAGCACCGTATTTCTTCCGCTCACGTTTGTCTGCGGCGTGTACGGCATGAACTTTGAACACATGCCGGAACTGAAGTGGCACCAGGGTTACGCTCTGTTCTGGCTGGTAGTCCTGATGATCGCGCTTCTGCTGATTGGTTTGATGAAGCGTTGGCGCTGGTGGTAAGTGAGGCGAGTGGATGCAGCCCGTGATGCTGTTGTTCGATCCTGAAGAGGGACAGGTGGTCAGGGGGCCGCTCGGTGCCGGCGAAGGCTGGTGGGCCGGCGCGGCGGGTGCATTTCACGACCCGAACTCCGATCGCTTTTACCTGACCTATCGGTATCGCCGCCCGCGTGGCGTCGAGCCGGACCGGGGGGGTGAGTTCGTCATCGCGACCGGTACGGACGGCATTCACTTCGAGGACTGCTCGCGTCTCACCAAGGATCAGTTGGGCAGCGCCTCCATCGAACGCGGCTGCCTGCGCCGCCTGCCGGACGGCGTCTGGCGCCTCTGGATCAGCTATGTGGATCCGGCCGACAACCGCTGGTGTATTGACTCACTGGATGCGCGCACCCCGGACTGCTTCGATCCGGCGGATCGCCGACCGGTGTTTCGCGCGCCGGACCTGGGTCTCGACGGAATCAAGGACCCGTGGGTCTTCTGCGAAGGGCCCGCGTGGTACATGGTGGTCAGCCTCGCTGAGCGTGCTCCCGGCGCAGAAACTCGATCCGATCACGAATTGCACCACCATGCCGACGCGTACGACACGGGCTTGATTCTGGCTCATGCCGGCCTGGCCGTGAGCTACGACGCGGAGCACTGGCACTGGCTGGGCAAGACGCTGGCCTGCAGGCGCCCGGAAACGGACTGGGACGGATACTCTTCACGCATCGGCAGCATTGTGCGCACCGGCAACTGCTATACGGCCTACTATGATGGCGCCATCGGTGTGCGCAACCATTATGACGAGCCGACTTCGCTGGCGGTGAGCTTTGACCTGCGCCACTGGACGCGGTTGTCTCCTGACCGGCCGCTCCTCCGCAGCCCGCACGGTACGGGCTGCTGTCGCTACTTCGATACCCTGGAGGTGCATGGCACGCGCTACGTCTACTACGAATACTCCCGCCCGGACGGCAGCCACGAACTGCGCGTCAAGACCACCGGAGCGCCGTCAGGAGGGCCTGAGTAATCACCAGGTGGCCGGTCAAGTTCGGATGCACCGGCTCCGGGCAAAATGCATCCGGAGGCCGAAACTGGAGTTGCCGCTGGTACTCGGCGTGCGTCCGCACATAGATGGCGTCGAACTCGTCAGCCATGCGGGCCACTACGTCCAGGTACTGCGGCAACAGCTCCAGCACCCGGCTGCGGAAACTCTGGCCCCCGGTGTCCGTGCTGATGTAGAACGGTTCGATGAGCACAAGCCGCGCCGCACTCCGTTCGCGCACATCGTTCAGGATGCTGCGGTAGAGGTTCTCGAACTTCTCCGGCGGCACGGCTTCGGCCGTCCCACGGAGGGTGCGGTGCAGATCGTTGATCCCGATCTTCACGGAGATCCAGTCCGGGGCGTGACGAAGGACATCATCATGCCAGCGGTTCCGCAGATCCTCCACCGTATTGCCCCCGATCCCCTCGTTCCAGTAGGTGATGCGGCGTTCCGGGTAGCGAGCCGTGATCAGATCAATTGTCTGGCGCACGTAGCCGCTGCCAAACGGAAAATGATCGCCGCGTCGCCCGCAGTCCGTGATGCTGTCGCCGACAAACACGACCTTCTGACCATCCTGAAAGAGAAACGAGTGGGACATCCAGTGTCTCCTGCGCCGGATCGGCCGCATCCGGTGCGGCGCCGGCTGGCGAAAATGAGCCGCGCCCTTGCAGCCCTGCTGACACTGGGTTCGCTGACGACCCTGCCGCTTCCTTCCGCGGGCGCTCCCGACGTTTCCGCAGCCCCAATCCCGAATGCGCGCCTGCTGGCTCGGCCGCCGTTTTCCTACTTCCTGGACCGGAGTGTCAGGCGCCCGGCGAAGTCGTTCTCCGCGCGCCTGAAGGTGGTTTCGTCGCAGCGCATCGGAGTGTTGGACACCGGCGACTGGCTGCGCCGGCGTCAGTTCACCCTCCCGGACATGGGCGCCGACCTGCGGAACGGAAAGCGGGGCAACCTGCCCGCCGCCGCGCCGGAGACGTACGGCGGCTACCCACTCAGGCGGGCGATCCGGAGTGAGAAGCATCTCTGCCTGCTGTATGGCCCCGACTTCAGCGGCGCCGAGCGAGTGTTGGTGCTGGACACCGAAACGGCAAAGGTGCGGCACGCCTTCGACTTCGCGCGGTTTGTGGGCACTCCGAAGAGCACCGACAAGCCGGAGTTTGTTCAGGAACTCGTGCAGTGGGCCGACGTTGTCGGCGGCACGCTCTATGTCTCCAATTACCATCGCACCTATGCGCGGAGCACGGCCGGGGACAATGGCTATCTCACCGCGCTCGACCTCGCGACCGGGCGGCTGCTCTGGCGCAGCAAGCCGCGGGTGGTGAACTCTCAGAACTTCCTGATCGTGGGCGACGCGCTCGTGTGCGGATACGGATTCACTGACGAGCCGGACGCCGTTTACTTGCTGGATCGCCGTACGGGGAAGACGCTGCAGGAACTCTCGGTGCGCAACTCTCCTGAATGTTTGATCCGGCGGGGCGACCGGATCCACGTGCAAACCTATGACAGCGAGTACGTCCTCCGCCTGCGAGCGGGCAAATAGCGTGAAACTCACGCTTCGAGCGATCCTGGCGGCCGGCGGCGGACTCCTGGCGGGGGTAGTGGCGGTGGCCGCTCCCGTCTCCGTGCCGGACACGCTGCTGATTCGCGGCGGTCAGGTGCTGGATGGAACCGGAAGCCCTCCGAACCGGACGGATCTGCGAATTCGGGGGGACCGGATTCTTGAGACCGGCAGGCTCCGTCCGCGCAACGGGGAGCGGGTCATCTCCGCCGCCGGCGCTGTGGTCGCGCCCGGATTTATTGATGCGCACAGTCATGCAGACGGAGGTATTCAGGAAGCACCGGACGCAGAGAGCCAGATTCGCCAGGGCATCACCACTGCGATCGTCGGCCAGGATGGCGGATCGCAACTTCCGCTGTCGCGTTTCTGGAGCGGCCTCCGCACCCGCCGAGTCGCGCTGAATTTCGCGTCGTTTGTGGGTCACGGCACACTGCGCCGGGAAGCGATGCCGGGTGATCCGCGCCGAAAGGCGACTGCGGGCGAGGTGGAGCGGATGGCAAAGCTCCTCGACGAGGAGATGGCATCCGGCGCGCTGGGCCTCTCGTCCGGCCTGGAGTACGACCCGGGGTTCTTTGCAGAGACGGACGAAGTGATCGCGCTGGCCCGCACGGCTGCCCGCCGCGGGGGCAGCTATATCAGCCACATGCGCAACGAAGACAACGGCGCCTTCGAGGCGATTCAGGAGTTACTAAAAGTTGCGGAACAGGCCCACATCCCGGCGCAGATCTCGCACATCAAGTTGGGCTCCCGGCGTGTGTGGGGACGTGCATCCGAGGTACTGGAGCAAATCGAAGCTGCACGCCGGCGGGGAGCCATCCTGACGGCGGATGTCTATCCCTACCTCTACTGGCAGTCCAGCATCACACTGCTGAATCCATCGCGAAAGTGGGACGACCGGGCAGCGTGGGAGCAGGGGCTGGAGGACATCGGCGGGCCCCAGCAGGTGCTGCTCGCCCGCTACACACCCGACGCCACGTGGGCCGGGCGCACCGTAGCCCAGATCGCCGAGCGCACCGGCAAAGATGCCGTCTCCGTGATCCAGGAGATTGTGGCGAACACCCGAGCTCCGGGCGCCACAGGGTCGGAAGCCGTCGTGGTCACCGCGATGCGTGAGGATGACCTGCGCCGGTTCCTCGCATCCCCTCACATCATGATCTGCAGCGACGGCGGACCGCGCTCGCCCCACCCCCGGAGCGCCGGTTCCTACCCGCGTGTCCTGGGCCGCTACGTGCGGGAGGAGAAGGTGCTGACGCTGGAGGAAGCGGTGCGAAAGATGACCTCCTTCCCTGCCGCTACTTTTGGTTTCCGGGACCGGGGTCGCCTCGCACCGGGCTGGAAGGCGGACGTGGTGGTGTTTGATCCCGCCGTGGTAAGCGACACCGCCACAACAGCCCAACCGAAGGCCAGGCCGCTCGGGATCCGCCATGTCCTGGTAAACGGGGTGCCTGTGCTGCTGGACGACGTGCTGACCGGGGCGCGGCCGGGTGAGATCGTGCTCCGGACGGAACGCGCTCGCTGATGCGCGGGCGCGCAGTGCCTCGAAGTCTCTCCCCCTCTCCTTCACTCTACGATCTGTCTCCTCCGATTCTCCTCTTCCCCATGAGCAGCGAACCAAACGAAGCCGGCGTAGACCGGCGCACCATCATGAAGGCAGTGGCGGCCACCTCCATCGGAACGCTGGTTGCCTCCGAGACGGCCGGCGCGGCCCCGGTCGCCCCGGCGCGTGCGCCGAATCCGGTGGAACGGGAGAATCGACGCCCCGGCGCTCGCGACTGGCAGTTGACCCGGGTTCGACTGGACCGCAGCGGGTACCGGTCGCCGTGGATCGAGGGCTACTGCTCGCACCAGAGCCTTGCTGCCGGACAGACACTGCGGGTGATGGTCAGCACCGACCCGCCGCGCAGGTTCCTGCTGGACGTGTATCGGATGGGCTACTATGGCGGCGCGGGCGCGCGGCACGTGGCGCAGTACGGTCCCCTTCCCGGCCGAGCGCAGCCGGTCCCCCCGATCGGTGAACGCCGCCGGCGCGATTGCGCGTGGGAGCCCGCCGTTGAAATCCCGATCCCCCCGGACTGGCTGAGCGGCGTCTACCTGGGCAGGCTCACCACGCTGCCGGAGAACAACAACGAGCTGTACTGGCAGAGCTTTGTGATCTTCATCGTCCGCGACGACCGGCGTGCCGATCTGCTGTTCCAGTGTTCCGACAACACCTGGCAGGCGTACAACCGCTGGCCGGACCGCTGCTCCCTCTACGACGACGGGAGTGAGCGGGAATGGACCTCCGCACCCGGCTGGGATGTCGGTTTCGACCGCCCCTACGGCAAGTACCGCCAGATTCTGGATTATCCACAGTCCGTCGGCTCCGGCGAGTTCCTGCTCTGGGAGTTCCCCCTCTGCTACTGGCTCGAGCAACAGGGGCAGGATGTGACCTACTGCTCAAACGCGGATCTGGTCACTCCCGCCATCGGCCGCAACCGCCGCGTCTTCCTCAGCGTGGGCCATGACGAATACTGGGATGTGCGCCAGTATCACTCGGTGCGCCGCCTCGTAGACGACGGGATGTCCGCGCTCTTCCTGTCAGGCAACTCAGTCTGCTGGGTGAGCCCACTCTCCGCCGGCGCCGATGGACGCCCGCATCGCCGCCTGACGCGTGCCGCCCCCTACGGCGGGTACGCCGGGCATGTCCCTGAGAACGGCATTCCGTTCGAGCCGACCGGTCCCGACGAGGGACTGCTGATGGGCGCCCGCAACATCACCCCCGTGAACGGCGGCGGCGACTGGACCTGCACCCGCCCAGACCACTGGATCTACAACGGGACGGGAATGAAGCAGGGGGAGTCCATTCCGGGTCTGGTGGGCTGGGAGTACCACGGGAACCCGGCGCCGCTCCCCGGTCTGGAGATCGTAGCGGAAGGCACCGCACTGCAGGGGGGCGTCCACCCGCAGCACTGGACGGCGACGCTGCACCCAGGCCCGAAAGGCAACTTCGTGTTCAATGCCGCGACGATCTTCTGGGCGCAGGGGCTGAGCGCCCCACCGGGACACGTCCTGCCCTGGTCCCACTACAGCCGCCCCCACGGCCCGGACCAGCGAGTACAGCGGATCACGGCCAATCTGCTGAAGTGACGGTGGGCCTGCTCTCCGTCATTCGGCCTGGTGGACCCCGCCCGTTACTCCCGCACTCATCGGGGGGACGGCGCGCCAGCCGGATTCGAGAGCCAGCGGTCGGCGGTGGACCGCAGTCGGGGCCTGCCGCGCCCACCTGCATCGATCGCAGCAGGGGAGCCGGGCGTCTAATGATAAAGGCTGTGTTCAGAGAGAAATGCAAGAGGATGTCCACATGAATTTCCTGGCGCTGCGTTTGCGGCTCCGCCGCTGTGCGTCCGGTTTCGTGCTGGTGCTGCTGTGCCTGGCCGGCCTCCCGGTGACGGCAACAGATGTGCTGGTGGAGACGCCCGGAGACAAGACGGTGGTGCGCGGCACAATGCAAGTGCGTATCCGACCGGTGGATGCGCCCGGGGAGCGCTACTTTGCCGACCCCGATGTGACCCTGATCAATGAGACCGGTCGCACGGTGGCGAGCACCATCGCGGTGCGCGACCCGAAGACGAAAGTGTGTGAACTCTCGCTCAACACCGAACGCTACCCGGACGGCGTGTATCTGCTGACCGTGGCGTATCGCAACCTGGCCGGAAATCGCGCCCGGTCGGTCAGGACGGAGCTCAGCCTGTCGTTTCGCAACCGGGGTCCGAAGCCCGCCCGCTTTGTGGTGGAGGCAGCGCCTGCCGTAAAGGCCGGAGATGATGGAGGAACCCCAATCACGGTGCGGGTCTTTGATGCAAAAGGGACGCTCCTTCCCGGGGCACGGGTCGAGTTTCAGGCGACGGGGGGCGAACTGGACACACCGGCGGAGTTGACGCACCACGACGGGGAGGCAATCGCGACAGTGCAGAGCCCGAAGGCTGGCATGTGCAGCGTCACTATCCGCGTGGAGGCGCTGCCGCCCATCACGCACATGGTGCGCTTTTTGCCCTGAGCGCATGCCCCTCAAGCTCATCATTGATACCGACCCCGGGGTAGACGACGCGCTGGCCCTGCTGCTGGCAGGCGCCTCACCGGAGATCGAGGTGCTCGCGGTCCTGACCGTGGCGGGCAACGTCCCTCTGTTCCACGCCACGGACAACGCCCGGCGTATTCTGCCCATTGCCTGGGGTGACCGGCCGCTGCCGATTCTCCACCGCGGCGCCACCGGGGGCGATGAAACTGCCGAGCAGGTGCATGGTTCCGATGGGCTCGGCTGGGCCACCACCCTGCGCGACCCCCAGGGCGAGAGTGTCTATCCGCCCACGGCGTGCTTTGCCGAGACGCCCGCGGCAGAGGCGCTGCTGCGCCTGGCACGCACGCATCCGCACGAGTTGACGCTGGTCACTCTGGGTCCGCTCACGAATGTGGCGGAGGCTGCCCGGCGCGATCCGGTGGGCCTGCGCCTGCTGCGGGAGATTGTGGTGATGGGGGGTGCTTTTCGGGAAACGGGGAATGTCTCCCCCCTGGCGGAGTTCAACATCTATGTGGATCCGGGGGCGGCGCAGACGGTTTGCAACGCAGGCGTTCCGCTGGAGTGGATTTCGCTCGATGTGACGCACCGCTGCCTGCTGTATCCCGCCAACGTGGCGTCGCTGCCGGACACGCGGCGCGGCCGGTTCGTGCGCGACATCACCGGTGTGTCGTTCGACTTCCACGAGAACGTCTACGGAGAACGGGCCTGTTTTCCGCACGATGCGATCGCGGTGGGACGCGTGCTGTGGCCGGAACTGTACCGTTCGATGCCGCGCCGCGTGGATGTGGAGACGAAAAGTCCGCTCAGCCTGGGCCAGACGGTGGCGGACTTTCGGCCGGCGTCTCTGCATCGTAACGCAGCGGTGAACGGTGCAATCTGCGTCGAACTGGATTCACGCGAGATTCTCCGCCGCATGGTGGAGCGGTTGGGGTAGGATCGCGAGGAGGGATCGGACAAGATGCAACGAAGGCATTTCCTGGCCGGCGCCGCCGGCGCCGCAGCGGTGACCACCGCCCCCACGCGGCCGGGTGAAGCGGCCCCGGCAGAGGCAAAGGAGCGGAGGAAACCTGTGGCTAAAGCTCGCTTTCAACTGGGACACCAGCATCAACACTCGGCGGAAGTACTGCGGGTACTGGCCGCCTTCGGGGTGAACCACGTGTGCAGCGGCCTGCCGTCGCGCACACTGGACGACAACTGGACTGTAGATGGCCTCAAGCGGTTGAAAGACCATGTGGCGCAGTTCGGCGTCTCGCTGGACATGGTGCCGCTTCCCCTTTCGTCCGCCTACATCACCCGGGCCGAGTTCCCGAACATCATGCTCGGCAAGAGCCCGGAGCGGGATCGCGAAATCGAGGCCATCTGCACGATGATCCGCAACGGTGCGGCGGCCGGTATCCCAGCCGTGAAGTACAACATGTCCGTTCTTGGCGTCGTGCGCACCGAGCGCACCGTGGGGCGCGGCGGGGCGCGGTACAGCACGTTTGTGTACTCCCAGGCGAAGCAGGATCCTCCCCTCACCGAAGCCGGCGCGGTGAGTGAAGGGGCCTACTGGGAACGCATCACCTACTTCCTGGAGCGCGTGGTCCCCGTGGCCGAGGAGTGCAAGGTGCGGCTCGCGTGCCACCCCCACGATCCGGGCATGCCGCGCGGCAAGGGCTACCGTGGGGTGGAGACGGTGTTGGGCAGCGTGGACGGCCTGAAGCGGTTCGTCGAGATCAAACCCAGCCCGTATCACGGCCTGAACTTCTGCCAGGGTACGGTCTCGGAGATGCTCCAGGACCCCGGCAAGGAGATCTACGACGTGATCCGCTATTTCGGCAGTCGCGGCAAGATCTTCAACGTCCACTTCCGCAACATCAAGGGCAAGTTTCTCGACTTCCAGGAGACCTTCCCGGATGATGGGGATGTGGACATGCTCAAAGCCCTGCGCGTCTACAAAGAAGT
>SYMT01000202.1 GCA_005805375.1 Actinomycetota bacterium | reverse complement strand
CTGAGAGGGGAGGGCACATGGCGAGCGCCAAATGGTATGGGCTGGGCGCCGGGCTCACCCTGGGGTTGCTGCTGCACGGGGGAGCACCTGCCAGGGGACAACGGGCAGCGCTGCCGCCGGCGCACCGGGCCCCGACGGCCGGCGTCCCGTGCACGGACGTCGCGTTTAGCCCGGATGGAAAGTACCTGGCGGCGGCCCGGCACCGTCAGGTACTTCTCCTGGACGCGACTGCGGGCCGTACCATCGCTGTCCTTTCCGGGCACGCCGGCCCACTCACCAGCGTGGCGTTCCGACCGGATGGGAGGGTCATCGCCGCGGGAGGCGGCGTCGCGGGGCAAAGCGCTGAGATCCGGCTCTGGGACGTGGCCGGGCGTTCGGTGATTCGGGTGTTGAAAGGGGCACACACGGATCGTGTGCAGGGCCTCGCGTGGAGCCCGGACGGCCGGACGCTGGCCGCGGCAAGCTCTGACCGCCTCGTGTCCCTCTGTGACACGGAGTCGGGACGGGTGCGCACGCTGAAAGACCATACCGATGCGGTCTACGCCGTCGCCTTCTCGCCGGACGGGGCGCGCCTCGCCACCGCATCCGGCGATCGGACGGTCAAGGTGTGGGAGCCAGCCACCGGTCGGCGACTCTACACATTGGGCGACGCCACGGCCGAACTTTACTGCGTCGCCTATAGCCCCGACGGCAGGACGCTGGCCGCCGGGGGGGCCGACCGCAGCCTCCGGATCTGGAACGTCACCCCAGGCGCCGGTTCCCTCCGGCGCTCCGCTTTCGCGCACGATCAGGCAGTGCTCCGAGTACGGTTCGCGCCGGATGGCCGGCGGATCTTCACCACCGGTGAGGACCGATCACTGAAGGAGTGGGGCGCCGAGACGCTCGCCGAACAGGCTGCCTACCCCGGCCACCCGGACTGGCCCCTCGGTCTCGCCGTCAGCCCGGACGGCAAAGCCGTCGCTTTGGGCAGCCACGCCGGCACAGTGACACTCCGCCGCACGCAGGACGGCAAAATCGTTTGGTGATGCCCGCAGTACCAGGTGGCCACTGACGGAGGATTGGCTGCGGCAGCACACCGGGCATCACACCTTCGGCTAGCCCGTGTGCTGCCGCAGCCGGGCAAGCAGGAATGGATCAATCTGGCCCTCGTCGAGTACGGCGTGAACGTGGTTGGTCCGGACATTAGTACGAGGGTCGCGGACGTAGCGCTGGCGACCCTGCGAGTAGATGCGCACTACGGGGGAATCCTCTTCACCGGCTGAGGCGCCGTTCGCCAGTGCGGCGACGAGCGGACCCAGATCGGCGGCACTGTCCACCGGCGCCGCCGGCGGCACCGGGAAGACTTCGACCCGTGCCAGCACGCGGGACCGTTCCTCTCCCACTCCACGGTTCAGCTTGTGCAGCCCACTCTCACCCTGCAGGAAGCGATAGACATTCGGGCCCTTGAGGTACAGATAGTGTCCGGACGGCAGCGAGATGCGTCCCGTACTGCCCGCCCCCCGTTTCCCGCCCCTTGCTGCGCGCTCTCCGACCGCATCGCCCTGGAGTGCGTGGCGCTCGTAACCCTTGCGGTCCGCCCACGCCGCGTACATCCCCGCCAGCGCCTCAGCCCATTCTTCATCCGCTCCGGTCCCACCGGAAACCTCGCGGAGGCGCAAGAGCACCCGATCTCCCCCCTCCCCGGACGCGGCGCCGACCAGTTCCATCTGGAGATACGACAGCCCGGACTCCAGTTGTTCGTATTCCTCGATCAGGCGCGGCAGCGAACGGCGGTCCCGCTGCCGCCGGGCCTGCACCGCCTGCTCTTCGAGGCGCTCGGCGCGCTCGGCCAGGGTCTCCAGACGCTTCAGGACCCGCTCGAGGTGATAGATGCGCCGCAAGACCTCCCTCGCCGCATCCGGCTCGTCCCAAAACGTCGGTTCCCGCGTGCGTCCCAGAAGCGCCGCGGTCTCGTCACGGAGAGCCTGGACAACCGCCCCCGCTTCCTCTTCCCCGCACAGCCCGCGGAGGCGCTGGACGGACCGCAGTAGCTCCGCGATGTCGGCTTCGGCCCGCCGTTCACCCGTCGCAGAGCCGGGCGGAGCGCCGACCGTGTCGGCGCCTGGAGCTTCCTCCGGCTCGTCTACGAGTACCCTGCTCAGATGGATCTTCCCGTCGCGCACCGAGAAGCGAATGAGGTGCCGGTGGTCCGCTTCCTGCTCTACCAGCAGGCGCGCGAGGGGAAGGATGACCGCCCGTTCGATTTCGCGCTGGAGAGGTCGGGCCCCGTACAGTGCGTGGAACCCCTGACGCACCAACTGTTCAATGACCGGATCTCCCACTTCCACCAGCAGGTTGCGCCGCACAATGCCTTCCCGCATCAGCAACTTCCCGAGTTCCCGGCGCGTGATCTGCCGGGTCGCATCAGACCCCAGGGGCCGGAAGATGACGATCTTGTCAATCCGGTTGAAAAACTCGGGCCGAAAGAACGCCTCGGCTTCCTTGACGAAATGCGCCCTGAGCGCCTCGACCGACTCCTCCACCTCACCCGCCCGGCTGAAGCCGATGGATTGCAGCTCCCGGCGACTGGCGCCCAGGTTGGAAGTCATGATGATGATCGCATTGCGGAAGTCGGCGGTGCGACCCTCCGGATCACTCAGGCGCCCTTCTCCGAGCACGGAGAGGAGCGCATCAAACACCTCCTGATGTGCTTTCTCGATCTCATCAAGCAGGACCACACAGAACGGTTGTTCCCGCACGCGGCGGATCAGTTCCCCCTCGTCGTCCTTCTGCCAGGCGCTGCCGATGAGCCGGGGCAGTGCATCCGCAGCCGCGTATTCGCTCATATCGAAGCGCACCATCCGGTCACGGCTTCCGAAGAGGAACTCGGCGAGCACTTTTGCCATTTCCGTCTTGACGACGCCGGTGGGGCCGACAAAGAAAAAGCTGCCCAGCGGCTTCTGTGGATCGTTCAGCCCTGCTTTCAGGACAGTGATCAGATCCACCATCGCTTGCACCGCGTCCGTCTGGCCCAGAAGGCGCTCCGAGAAATAGGTGCGCACCTCCGGGACCTGGAGCGGTGTTTCATCCGAAAGAAGAAACTCGGGAAGGCCGGTGGCGCGCGTGAAGGCGGCGATGGCCTCCCGCCTTCCCAGGACGCGTGGATCAGCGGTAGCGTCGCCTTCCACGCCGGTGTCGCGCACCATGTCCTCGAGCAGGCGCACCGCCTTGCCGGGGAAGGCGCGATACGGCATGAATCGCCGGGTCAGGTCACAGATCGCGGACATCGCCCCGGCTTCCACCCGGAGCGGGCGCACCGCATCTCCTTCGAGCGCACGTGCCCGCGCGTTCAGAATGGCGAGTGTGTCGGCGTCGTTTGTCTCGGGCAC
This sequence comes from Actinomycetota bacterium, assembly GCA_005805375.1. Lineage (GTDB taxonomy): Bacteria > Armatimonadota > SYMT01 > SYMT01 > SYMT01 > SYMT01. Next base: position 7,435 of record SYMT01000202.1, on the reverse strand, counting down.
ATCCAGCCGGCGAAATGCCTGGAAGAAACTCGGCTCGCGGCGCGACTCTGCGGCCAGGGTTTCCGGCGAGGCCTCGCAGATCAGAACCAATTCGCCGCTCTCGACATAAGGGCGGAGGAAGCGACCCATGTTGTTGTCGCTTTCGCTCCACCGGCCGGCGTCCAAAATCTCCGTCGGATCGCCCATGTAGATGACGTGGCGACCCTGGCGCGCCTGCTGAATGAACTTCTGAGTACGCCCCTGCCACTCCCCGATGTATTTCATCCCCGCGATGAGATTGTTGGCCGTGATACTCCAGAGCTGGCGTCCTTCCAGTCCGGTGGGTACGCGCCCTTCGGCCATCCGCCGCGCCACCTCGTGGACCAGTGCGGTCTTGCCCACATCCCCGCTGCCGACAAGCAGCACGCTGTTGCCGCGGTCCGCCGTAAGTGTGGTGAGCATCCGGTCCAGAAGTTCGTCGCGCCGGGCGGCACTGTCCAGGCGCTGCCAGGTGCCGTCCGCCGTCAGGTGCATCCCACAGAGGCCGAGGACGTTCTCCTGGTCGTGGGTGTTCTCCAGCGGTTCGGCGGATGGTCCGGCGGCATCCGGTTCGGCGAGATCCAGTTCCAGAATCTCGAGCGAGTCCTGCCCCTTGCGGTCCATACCCAGAATCTCGAGCGGACCCCACTTGCGCATCACGCGAACAATGGCGGCGCGGGCGCGCTCTTCCAGCTTCTGTTCGCCGGCCAGCACGAGGGAGAAATCATCCAGCCCCGGCACAGTGACCAGGATCCGGGGGCGTTCCCCGGCCTCATCACGCGTCACCACCATCGAGACGGTGACGCGGATCGGATCCGGATCGCCCTTGCCGCGGGGAGCCACCTCGACCGGCAGTGCGAGGAGTTCCTGGTGCTCGTAGAACGTGAAGCGGCCCCACTGGCCCCGGTCGGTGTACTCGAGCTGGCGGCGGAGATCCTTCTCGAGTGCCGACATCGCCTGCGGCCGATCGTCCTCGTAGGCGCTGGCGTCGGTGAGAGCCAGCGCCTGGGCCGAGACGTGTCCGTTGGGATGCTCGCGGAGGAAGATGCGAAACTTGAGCTTCATGGAATCCGGCGTCGTGGCGTGGAAGAGGGACGCTAAGGTTCCATGATATCCCATCGCACCCCGGGCGAAGCCGACCGAAAGGCAGAAACCGCAGGGCGAACGCCTCCTGTCGGCGGGAACCAAAGGGCTCCGTAAAATGAGTCAGTCGTACCAGGCCAACGTGAGTTTGGGTGGACAGTCACCATTGAGGCAAAAGAGGCCGATTCTGAAGCATTCTCCTGGCACTCGGGCCGATTCTGGCAGAAGATCTGCATGGAACGCAACTTAGTGGGGATTGCACCTGAACTGCATCGTCTCGGAGATTCTTGGGCGGGCCCTCGGCAAAGAAGAAATGCGTTGGGACCGCCGCCCACCTCGCCGCCGCCAGCGCCTCCCCGTGACCGGCCCCACTTCGCGGGGAATTTTGCCGCCTTGCCCGACCCCCGAGTGGCACGCACCCGCCGCTATCCCCTCCGTGTTCTCTGCTCCATGGCGTTGTGCGTCTGTCTCGCGGGGCGGAGGACTTTGTCCCGGTGGCCGTTTGGGCGTGCCACCGCGCCATCTGGTTGGCGTAGTCCTGCTCCCTCCCACGACACCTTCGGTCGCCTCTTTCTGCGGCTGCGGCCGGAGTGTTCTGCCGAGTGTTTCCTCTGCTGGACCCAAAGCCTGCGCGTCCCCACTCCGCCACTCCCCCGGACCCCAGGCCGCCGAGGCCCCGCGACCCGAGGTGGTGGCGGTGGATTGGGAAGACCCTGCACCGCAGTACGGGCCGTACCCGACACCCCCGTCCCGTCCGGAAGGTCACCGCATGGGCGACCGAACGCCGGCTGGAGCACGTCCTATTTGGAGGAAATTCCCAACCTCTAGATGCGGTCGCCCCAGGGAGGTACGACGCCTGGTGACTATGGCGGCTGCTTGCCCCGAACTGCTCACGGCGCGCGAGGGAGGCTTGAAGGCGAGGCGTCCACCCCGCAGCCGAAGAATGCCTTGGTTTCCGGCTGGCACCAGTGGATGAGGAGGAATACAGCAATCGGAAGGATGCAGCCACCCATCCCCAGGCAAAGCATGACCACGTGGTAGGTCCAGGCTTCGGGACTGGGGCGCATGCGGAGTGCGATCCCGAACGCCGTCCCCCCCACCGCCGCCCAGAGGAGAGCAATGCCGAAGAACGTCCGACGGAGAGGGTCGTACTCAGCCCGGATCGCCTCGGTGCTCGAACCGGATGGGAGGTAACTTATCCATTCCGGAGGTCTGGGTGCCATCGCCATGAACAGCAACGGGATGATGGCGCAGTTCACGGCGAGCATCAGCAAGCAGTACTGGCGGTACCAGTCGACTACCGGCGGCGCCGGGCTGACTCCGCCTGCTATCGTCGCGGGATCGGTGACCGCCGCCCCCGCCAGCCCCTCCGGATCGGGTGGCGTGGGCAGGTCGCTCAGGTCTCTGCCACACCCAAGGCAGAACGTGCGGGGCGGCAGGTTGCGGGTGCCGCACTCTGGGCAGACCAGGTAATGGACGACGGGCAATCGAACCTCCTCCTGAAATTCTCGTTCATGAACCGTGTACATTGTTCATGAACGAGAACTCCCGTCGAGTGGTTGTGCTCCTCGAGCAGCCTGTCGGAGAAGCCGCTTCGATGCGTCCAGGGCCACAGAAGACGGGCGAGAATCCCCCGTTCTTGAGTGTTTCAGCGCCCCAGGGGGCCTGGAAATGGGGCGGTGAGCGGCTCTCCGACAGGCTGCCACGGCCACAAAGAACGATTTCGCGCGGCACGGCGGGATGGGAAGCCCTCACCCGGGGAGTATCTCTACAATGAGAGGATGAGGCGGGCGACGCCTCACTGAACAGGAGGTCAACTTCGTGCAGCCGCGCTCCCTCTTACATCTGGATCCAGGCGAGGTGGCGATCCTCCGGCAGCCTGGCGGGCAGGCCCTGGTGCGGTTCGTCAACGCTCTGCTCTTCGCAGAGTTGGCCGGTCGGGGACTGCCCGCCACTGCGCTCAAGACCACCGAACGGACTGACGTGCCGGACGGGGGCGTGGACGCCGAACTGGGCGTTGCCGTCGCTGGTTCCCCCACGGACTGGTTGCGGGCGCCCACCCTCTGGCAATTCCGAGCCCAACGTCACAGTCGCGTGCGACTGCCTGCCCTGCGAGGCGAATTCCGAAAGCCCGAGGTGCGGAAACGAATCGCGCGAGGTTTCGCCTATCGCTTCTGCATCGCGGACGAGGTGCCCCCGAAAAAGCAGGCCGAGTGGGAAGCCGCGCTTCAGGAGGAAGTGAAGCGGATCGCTCCGGATGCCCCCGCACCCCGGGTCATTACTGCGGAGCACCTGGCGGAATGGAGCGCCCGCTTCCCCTCGGTGGTGCTGCATCACTTTCGCCGCGGGACCGCGTCTGGGTTCCTGTGTTTCGAGACCTGGCGGGGCAGCATGACGTCCCTGACCCCGCACTATGTTCCGGTGGCGAATTGGGAGGAGGCCCGTTCCCGTCTCCGACGGCACATCCGGTTCGAGGAGCCTGGCGACGACCCAGTGCTGGCACTTTCCGGTGATGCCGGGGTAGGCAAGACACGCCTGGTGCATGAGGTCCTGCAGGAGTGTCCGGAGGCAAGATCCCTCACGCTCTATGCCCCCGATGAACGCGTGATCTACGAGTTGGCGTGCGAACTGGCCAGCGCCCGGGGCCGGAGCGGAATTCTGGTCGTGGACGGGTGCGACCTCAGCCACCAACAGCGGCTGCGGGATGTGCTGGCGGGCTGTCGCAACCGGGTGCGGGCCATTGCACTGGATCATGGCAGAGTCGTAGCCCCCACCGGATCAGACCCGATGTACCTGCGTAAAATCCCGGAGGGGGTCGTGCAGGAAATCCTTCTACGCAATTTCTCCGATTGCCCGGAGCAACAGCGCGCTCTGGCTGTCGAACTCGCTGGGGGTTTCGTTCGGCTGGCGGTAGAACTCTGCCGTTCCCCCTGGTGCCCGGCCACTCCCGGACAGGCCCTCTCACATACGGAGGCCATCGGGCGATACTTTCACTCCCGATTCGACCCTTGGGACCGCGACGTCATCGCTGCCCTGTCCCTCTTCATGCGGGTTGGGTTCCGGGAGAAAGTGGCAGGAGAATTGGCGGCAGTGACTGCGCTGACGTGCATGGACCCGAGTGATTTGTCCCAGCGAGCCGCTCGATTGCACGACACCGCGGGGCTCGTCGGGCGCGGGGGGCGGTACCTGTACGTCACGCCGGAGGTCGTTGCCGAGGTGGCCTTCGCGGACGCATGGAGGCGATGGGCTGAAGCAGATCCTGACGCGTTCCTCCGGCGGATCCCCGAGAACCTGTTGCCGCAGTTTCTGGCCCGAGTGGCCCGCTCGGGGAGTGAGGAGGTGCGCCGCTGTGTCGGTGACTGCTTCCTCGAGTGGGCTCACCAACGAAGCCCCACCGACCTGGCGTGTTCGGTGACGACCCGGCGGCTCCGCACGCTGACAGAGATCCAGCCTGACCACTACCTGGAGGCCGTGCGCCGCCTCGTCGAGGCGACGACGCCGGCAGCGTTCGGCCACCCGGATGCCCGGCCGAACCTGGAGAGCCTCCGCCCCCTGGTCGGGCTCGTTCAGCGCCTCGCGGCCTTCCCCCCCTATTTTGAACCAGCCGAGGCGATTCTCTTTCACATTTCCGCTACCCTTGAGCTGGGCCCGGACTGGGATACCGGCGCCCGACGCACGTGGACCACATTGTTCTCCGTGTACCACTCCGGAACGGGCGTACCATTCGCCCAGCGGATCGCCCTGCTTCGGAGGCGCCTGGAACAGGGTTCGGTACCGGAACGGGCGCTCGCTCTGACGGCACTGGAGCAAATGCTGGACGGGCCGGGGTTTCGCGTCCTCTCCAGCCCCCTCGTCGCAGGAATGGTGCAGCCCGACGACTGGCGCCCGCGTTCGGCCGAAGAACATCACGAGTGCTGGGCCGAAGTAGTGGATGCCCTGGTGACAACCACGTGGGCAACGCCCGACGAGTTGGCAGACCGCGCCACCGAGATTCTGCTGCGCCGTCTTTACACGCTCCTCCCTGCGGGGCATCTGCGGGTGCTGCAGGAGGCGTTCCCACCCGATCGGGTGACCGATGCCCTGCGCCCACGCCTGCTGCAGCAGGGAGAGTTCGCTCTTGATGCGTTGGCCCGGCACAGCCATCCATGCACCGAGACCACCGAGGCGGTCAGTGCCTGGATGGCCTCACTCGCGCCTGATTCGCTCCACGATCAGTTGGTGATTGCCGTTGGCCAGAGTCAGTGGGACCATGCAGGTAGGCCGGAGACGGAGGTCGAGTTCGTACGCATTGCAGAGATCCTTATTGCCAGACCGGTGCAACTGGAGCAGGAGCTGCCATACCTCTGCTCACCCGCGGCGCAGGCCGCCAACCTCCTCGGCTGGCGGATGGGAGAGTTAGATCCCGAAGGGGTCGCCCTTGCCCCGATCATGGCGAGCACGGAAGCAACTGATCGGCCCGCATTGGCGTGTGGCTATCTGGCCGGGCTCCTGAAGGGGAACCCGGACGCGGGCTCCACAGTCAATGCCTGGCTGGACGAACTCACCCCACGGGCACCCCGGCTGGTACACGAACTCGCGCTCGCCGGGGGAGACGCGGTGCATGCTCTGACACGCACTCTCGCACTGGTGGACACGGAACGAATTCCGGCGGATTGCGCGGCGAATCTGCGGTACGGAGTAGGTGATCGAAAACTCACTCCCGACGAACTCGGGGAGGTGTTGCGCCGTCTGTTGCCACCGACTGCCGCAGGAGGCAGACCCTTACTCCAGCGCGCCTTCGAGTGTATTCGCATCACAACCGGTTTCTCTCGGGAAGAAACCGAGCGATTCCTCGCCGCCAGCCCCCATCTCCTGGACCTCACATACGAACTCGTGGAGACCCCGACAGAACCTCGTCTCCGGGACGATTATCTCTGGGCCGAGATCTTGATCCCCGTGGTGCTGGCCGATCCGGCGCGTGGCATTTCCGCCGCCTGCCGTCTCCTCACCTCGACGGATTCGGCACGGCGCAAAGCAGCGGCATCTGGTCTCGCCCAGCTGGGCATCCGACTCCCGGACGAAGTGATGGAGGCGGTGGGGGGCACTTTACTGCGAACAGCGGAGGAGTGGCCATTGCTGGATGCCGGTGTCCGGTCGGTACTGGCGTGCCTGCCGCCGGAGGTCGCGTCCCGGGGGGTGGCGCGTGCCGGACTTCCTGGCGCCCGCGCGCTCGCCCGCTTCTTGCCCGAACCGGAGCTCGACGCCGAACAACTCCCCCACCTCTCCCCGATCACGGAGGCCGTCCTGATCGAGTTCGGACAGGATCCCGACGTTCGGGACGCGTTCGTCGTGGGCCCGTGTGCGGTCGTTGTGACCTTCTCCGGATCGGCTGCGGACTTCGCAGAGGGCAAGGCGGCGCACTGTCGGAAGTTCCTGAATCACCCCCTGCCGGCTGTGCAGGCGTGGGCGCTGCATCACCTGAAGTCCTCTCGCGAACATGCGAAGCGGTGGCGACGGCGCGAGGCCGAATGGGAGGTCCCCACAGGCTGAGAAGCGGGCGCGAGTGGGGCCTCGTGATCGAGCGAAGTCTATCCGGCCCCGCCTTCCAACTCAGCCTGTGTGCTCAGCTTGTGTCATGGAGCATTTTGTAGGGCGGCGCTCCCACTTCGGAGGTCCTACGGAGGGGTGGCCCAGGCGCAAAGGTGTATGCGCTCCCACCGAGGGCCCTGTAGAAGGCCTCGGATCAGCGAACTATGGCACCTGCTTCCCACCTAAAGACTTATGGCACAAGCTTAGGCCTGTGTGGGGGTTCTGGTTCAGGTCGTACCGCTGCTCTGACTCTGGAACACCGCCAGGTGCCGTGCCAGTTCCCGAGGGTGGTTCTCGGAGTGGGCGGTCCGGGCTTCCGCCGTTGCGCGCTCGGCCTTGGCGGCTGCTCTTTGGGCAGCTTCGCAGTGGTCACCGGTCGCCATTGCAACACGCCCAGCGGCTTCCTCCTGGGTCCGTGCCTCCGCATCAGCCCGCGGTGTGGCTTCTCCCTGGGGGCGCACTTCTGCTGCCGTCCGGGCTTGTTCCGCCATCGGGCGGCGCTCGCGGTCTTCCCGCAGAAGATCGGCTCGCGTGGAGCGAGGGTCACATGCTCCGCCTCTGTGACGGAGGGGTGAGTAGAGAGTACTGAGAGCCGAGCGTCCGGGGCGCGGTCGCCTCACTCTGCTTGCGTGTCCCGCCGCGATTCACGCGCGATGAATCTCATCCACCCAGCGCACCGCCTCGGGCGGTTCGGCGGCGGCGATGTCCAGGTTCACCACCACCGGGTCCTGCCCACTGCGCACGAGCACGCACTCCAGCGCGGAAT
>SYMT01000201.1 GCA_005805375.1 Actinomycetota bacterium | reverse complement strand
GGGCGGGAAGTGTGTACCCTGAAGGGGCACACCGGCTAAGTGACCGCCGTGGGGTTCGCGCCGGACGGGCAGCGGGTGCTGCGGGGAGCGGGGACGGGACCGCGAAGCTGTGGGATGCGGCGACAGGGCGGGAAGTGTGTACCCTGAAGGGGCACACCGGCTAAGTGACCGCCGTGGGGTTCGCGCCGGACGGGCAGCGGGTGCTGACGGGGAGCGGGGACGGGACCGCGAAGCTGTGGTTCTCGGACCCGGAGGCGGGTTCGGCGCCGGGAGTGCGGTCGGCGTCGCGAATCGGGGCGGCGGGGGTTGGGGACAGGGGGCGCCTTCGCGCGGCGGCGGAGGCGCGGTAGGCGGTTCGCAGCGGCGCTCGGTCGCCCGGAACGACCTGCCGCGCCCGCGTGGACGCCGACAGCGGCTCCGGCGTGGGTCGTAAACACACAGGCGCCCGATGCGTGACACAGCACCCCGCACGCCGCAATCCCCTGGACGGCGCCCGGCCAAGGGAACCCGGCAGAATCCACTATCCCGGCATGCCCGGCCAAAAACCGGATGGTGCGGGCGCAGCCATCCGTGGCGTTACCACAGATGTACTGGTCTTCTCGGCGAACTTTCCTTCAGGCACGCGGCACGAGGTGGGGCACTCGATCCGGAGGGGCTCCCGCGGGGCGGTCGAGGTGGGGCGCTTGATCCGGAAGCGGTGTGGGGAGGGGACGCGCCGAGCCGCCCCAGGGACTACCACGCCACCTCGCGAATTTCGCCGGAGTCCGAGGCGATAGCCTCGTCCACCCTCTTGAGCGAGTACGTCCTCACGGATCATTGCACCACCGCAAGCGCTCGCGGCGAGATCGCGGCGGGTGGGCCGCTCGAACGGAAGGTTCTGGCGGCGGCGAGGTGCTGGGAGCGGCGTGGCGGCTGTCAGGGGGGACGAGGCTATCGCCTCGGACTGGTATAAGCAAAGTGGTGTGGACGCCGGCCGCTCGTAGCGGTCGGCCCCACCCCTGGGAGTGGGTATAACTCCCCCGGTTGTGGGTAAGGGCGACCTTGGACCTGGGGCGAGACCCCGTGCCGGAGCTCCGGCAAGACTCGCGCGGTGGGACGCGCAATCCGGGGGTTCTCCGGCGAGATGCGCGCGGTGGGACGCTCGATCCGGGGGTTCTGAGGTAACCCGGCAGAATCGAGTGTGCCGACAGGCGTGGTGGCTGGCCCGGGCCGATGGCCTTCCGGAGGGTGGGTGCTGCGCACCGCCGGCGCTTGCGGCTCATCTGATCTGGATTTTGACCGCGCCGCGATGTCCTCGTTCGCCGCCGGCCGGTTGCACTTCAACCGGTGGGAACAGAAATCCGCCGGAATAGGAACCCGGCCGGTCCACGGCAAACGATTAGGCGCCACTCTTCAGGGACGCCCCGGCGCCCCCGCTCCCCAGGTCGTTCGCCATGCTGCCGCTCGATCGCGTCTTCCTCGTCGCCCGTTCTGCGCTGAGCCCCATCGCCGTCGGCGCAGCCCTCCTCGCCGGCTGCGGCGGTGCGCCTCCGGCGGGCGGTACGCCGCCGGACTCCCCCACCCCGGCCGGGTTGGGAACTTCCCGTACCCCCACCGGCTCTTCAGCGGCAGGGGCGCACGTGGGGGTTTCGCTCACTTCGATGAACCACAACTTCTTCCTGGGCATGCGCCAGGGGGTGGAAGATCAACTCCGCGCCGAGCGCTTCCAGGCCGAGGTGCTGGTGGCGGAAGATAGTGCTACCACGCAGCAGCAGCAGGTCGAGCAGCTCATCCAGAAGGGCGTCAAGGCAATCATCATGGTGCCGGTGGACGCTCAGCAGGCAGTGAACCCGGTCAAGGCGGCGAACGCCGCGAAGATCCCGATCTTCTGCATTGACCGCCGGGTCACGGCGCCGGGAGCCACCGTGGCCTGCACAGTAGAGACGGATAATGTCGCTATGGGCGCAATGGCAGCGAAGCACGCGCTGGTGCTGCTTTGCAAGCGACATGGACTCGATCCGACGAAACCGGAGGACACGAAGAAGCTGACCGCGACCGTGGTTCACCTCTGGGGTCTCGAAGCGGCGAGTTCGGCACAGGACCGTGCGAAGGGATTCGCGCAGGTCTTCAATGCGGCCGCCACCCCGGCCGTCAAGATTCTCAAGCACGTGGGCGACTTCAACGCCAAGAAGAGCCAGGAGGTGCTGGGACCGGTGCTCCAGGCCCATCCGGAGATCGAACTCGTCTTCTGTCACAACGATGATAACGCGATCGGAGCGCTGAACGCAGTGGTGGACGTCAAGAAGGCCCGCGAGAAAGCGGACGACCCGAAGCGCGTCCTGATCGTGGGCATGGACGGCAATCGCCCGGCGGTGGAGGCGATTCGGAAGGGTGACATTGACGCCACTGTGTCTCAGGAGCCGATCGAGATGGGAGTGGAGACGGTCCGGCAGGTCAAGAAGGTACTGGGCGGGGCGCAGCCGGACAAGCCGTACATCGCCATCCGGCACCACCTGGTGACCCGCACCGAGGCCGGGGCCGCGCAGGGCAAGCTCTGGTCCGATCAGCTCAAGGGGGGCCGGTGAGCGCGTCGAAGATCGGGATCGCGCGGACGGCGGCGCCCCGGCAGTGGCTGGGGCAGATCGGCCTGATTGCGGTTCTGTGCGGTCTGGTTCTCATCTTCAGTCTGGCGCAGCCGCGATTCTTCAGCCCCACGACGCTCGCCCTCCTGTTCAAGTACTACAGCCCGGTTGCCGTCCTGGCGCTGGGAATGACGTTCGTAATTCTGACCGGCGGGATTGACCTGTCCGTCGGCTTCATGATGATGTTCCTGATGTTCGTCACGGCGCATCTATCCCGGTCCGGGGGTCTGCCGCCGGCACTCGCACTGGTCGTCTCGCTTGGGGCCGGCGCACTCGTCGGCGCCGCAGTGGGTCTCGCGGTTGCCCGCGCCCGGATCCCGCCCTTCATTCTGACGCTCTCCGTGATGGTGGGGTCCTACGGGGCCACGCTGCTGCTGTCGGGAAACCAGGCGATTTCCGACCTGCCCCCGCTGCTGACTGTCCCCGGGTCCGCGGAGTTCACACTCGCGGGGCACCGATTTCCGGCGACGCTGCTGCTCGTCGCGGCGCTCTACGGAGCCGCGGCGCTGGTCCTGCGCTGCACCGCGTATGGTCGCGCTCTCTACGCGCTCGGGTCCAACCGCGAGGCCGCCCGGCTGAACGGGATCCCGGTGGTGGCGGTCGAAACCTCCGTCTATGTGCTCATGGGGTGCTGCTGCTGGCTTGCCGGGTGGCTCCAACTGGGCGTCAATCGGACGGCTGATCCGAAGGTCGCGCTCTCGGACAACCTGGAACTGAACGCCATCGCGATGGTGGTCATCGGCGGCACGAGCCTCACGGGAGGACGGGGGGGCGCCGGGGGCACCGCGTTAGGAGCGATATTGCTGGCGGTGCTCTTCAACGGATTGCCGATGCTGGGCGGTCAATTCGGGGACACCAGTTGGCGGAAGTTGGTGCAGGCGGCGGTGATCCTGGCAGGCGCCGTGTTGGATGCGGTGCAGCGACGACTGTTGAAGGTGTAGCCGGCGTGCCCGAGGCGTCGCCGGTAACGCCCGGCACAGCGCTCCCTGTGCGGCGTCGGGCCTCAATCGTCGCGGGCATCGGCGAGTAAGCGTCGTTGGGCTCGGGTCAGGCTGATGCTGGGGCGCACCGCCCGGACGACACGTTCGGCTTCTTCCAGGTCGGGCACGATGCCCCGGGCGCGCAGGAGGAGCAGCACGAACAGGGTGGAGCGGCCCCTTCCCTGAGCGCAGTGGACGTACATGGGCCCCGGCCGGTCCACGGCCCGGGCAACCGCATTTCGCAGCAGTGTGAGGTCCGGCGCGGCGCCGTCCAGGGTGGGCACCAGCCAGTACTCCCGTCCGTGCAGCACGGTGCGGCGAGCGGGGAGTTCGGCGGTCAGGTCCACGATCAACAGAACGTCGTGCGGCACATCCTGAGGACGCGGCCACCGTCCCAGCCAGATGCCGGGCGAGACTTCGTCGGCGACCCGGTCCCACCCCAGCCAGCCGTGCAGCCGCCAGACCCCCTGAATCGCCGCGTGGAATGGGAGCAGCAGGCACGTACGGATGATGGGGAGGCGCCCGTCTGCCTGCTTGGCAAACACGTCCGGGCGCCTGCGCGCATACGCCCAGGCGACAGTCAGAAAGCTGAGGCCGGACCAGAGCCAGAGTGCCGCCGCCGCGCCTCCGCGGGCGGCAAGGAACAGTTGCGCCGCCCCCACAATCCCGAGGCGCAGGGCGAAACCCATAGATCAGCGCTCCGTTTCGCCCCCGAGGCAGGGAACACCCGGGGGAAGGAGAGAACAGACCACTGGAGACCGCCATTTCGCGGGCCGATCCGTCCCGACTGGTTTGCACATCGTCATGCGTCCCCCTGCTACCGAAACCGCCCGGGTGCTGCTGCTGCTGTTCGAGTTCGTCCTCGTGTTCCTGTACGCCGAGCGCTGGCGGCTCCGGGGCATGGCTCCCGAGGTGGTACGGGGACTGAGCCAGGTGGGGTGCGGCATTGTTGCCTGCCAGCTTCCGTTCCAGCGGCTCTCGCCCGGGGCGGTGTGTCTGCTCACTGCCGGCCTGCTGCTGCTCCTGGAGGCGGCTCGACGATGGAAGCGTTTGGGTGTGATCGCGGAGACAGGTCCCGAAGCGTCCGGTGCGTTTCTCTTCCCCATCGCGATACTGATCCTGTTCCTGTTGTCCCGCGGGCGTCCCATGCTCTATATCCCCGCCGTGCTGATCGTGAGCGCTGGTGACGCAGCCGCCGCGCTTGTGGGGCGCCGGCTCGGGCGGCAGCGCTGGCGCGCCGGGTCCGGCCTCCGCACTGTGGAAGGGTCCGCGGCCTATGTGGCGGTTGCTGTCGCTGCCGTCACCGCCTACTTTGTGCGCTACGGATGGTCGGCGCCGGGCGCCCTCTTTGAATTGGCGCTGCCGCTGGCATTGCTCGGCGCGGCCGTCGAGGCGGCAAGCCCGCGCGGGACGGACAACCTGACCGTCCCGCTGGCGGTACATCTGGCACTGCGGGTGCTCGCGCCGGACTTGTAGCGTCGGATCGAGCCGGCCGGCCGCCGGACGCAGGCCGGCTGCCACCGGACTTGCACGCCCCACCGCGCTTGCGGGGCTACTCCAGGCCCATCGCCCTGAGGTTGCGCAGGCTGATTCCCAGGCTCTCCAGCGGATCTCGCTCGTAGGTGTGATCCTGCTCAACGATGTACCACTCGACGCCCGCGTCGCGGCAGGCTTCGAGGATGGCGGGCCAGTTCAGGTTGCCCTCTCCCACCTCGGCCATGCGCTGCTCACGACCCACCATCGCCATGTCCTTGAGGTGAACCAGCGGGCTCCGGCCCTTGACCCGGCGAATCCACCAGGCCGGATCGCCGCCCCCATGCTGGATCCAGTAGGTATCAATCTCTGCGGTGAACGCCTCCGGGTCGCTTTCCGCATACAGAGTCTCCAGGGCCGTCCGGCCGTCGAACCGCTCCAGCTCGAAGCTGTGGTTGTGGTAGCCGAACACCAGCCCGCGCGCCAGCATGCGCCGGCCCACCTCGGACGCTTCTTGCGCGAATCGGAGGTATCCGGGACCGTTTCGGTACTCGGCGGGCAGTCCGCCGATCGCTACATAGCGGCACCCGAGAATGCTGTGCTCCTCCACCACCGCGTCCAGATCATCGCGGAGGCGGTCGAACCCAACGTGGGTGGCGCAGACCGTCAGCCCCTCGCCATCCAGGATGCGTTTCAGTGAGTGCGTATCCATCGGTCCCAGCGCCGAAAGCTGCACGGCGCGATAGCCGAGCGCGGCAACCTTCGGCAGGGTCTGTGCGATCTCTTCCGGTGTGCGAAGTGATCCACGCAGCGTGTAGAGTTGTGCGGCAACGCAGGTCTGGCCCATGAGTGACTCCCTGTGGCGGTCTGAACTTCCACAAGAGGTTCGTCCCGGGAGGGGGGAAACCTTCTCGTGAAGCCTCCGAAAGTCAGATTCACCGGGCTTGTGTGTTCCCAGCGGCCGCCCCGGCCGGCCGGGCACGGCCGGCGCCTCGAACAGGCGGCGGCAGCGGCACAGGATGCGGGTGACTTGTGTGCCGCGCGCCGCCGCAACTATGCTTCCGATCCAGTAGTGCAAGAGGCGCCGACTGGCCCCCCCGTGCAAGTAAGGCCGGAGAGGGAAGCTGTTGATCTCGGTTCAATTGTCCGATACTATTTGGTGGTCTCAAACCAAACTGCAAGTTCGCTCCCGCACAGCCTCATCGCATGACTGCATCACCGTTCCTTCCCACCCTGCGCACGCCGAACAGCACCACTTGAATGCAGAAAGTAGACCGCCTCGGGTGGGCGGTAGGCTGGAGCTTTCAGGGATATGGCGTCCGTCTCGGGGTGCGATCAAACGACCCCGCAGCACTGGACCTCATCCGTCCATTCCTGGCGCCGGGCGTCGAACAGACCGATGACCCGGTGGTGGATCACCTCCTTTCGCTGCGGGTGGGTCCCACCCAGCGGGCAAGTACCATTCGCGCGTACAATCTGGTCTATCTCGATCACATGACGGTGACTCGCACCCTGAACCTCCAGGAGGCACTGCTCGCGCTGGAAAACGAGATGGACCTGCTTGTTGCGGAACACTCCCAGGAGTACATCTTTGTGCATGCCGGCGTCGTGGGCCACGCCGGACGGGCGCTTCTGGTTCCCGGGCGGACGCGTACCGGCAAAAGCACTCTGATCGCCGCGTTGGTGCGGGCCGGCGCCAGCTACTATTCGGACGAGTTCGCCCTTCTGGACCCCGCAGGTCGCGTCCATCCGTTTCCGCGGCGCCTGCAGATGCGGAACGAAGCCGGCGAGTCGTCGATTCGCATGACGCCGGAGGATCTCGGGGGGAGCTACGGCTTCGCGCCGCTGCCGGTGGGGATGGTCGCCGTCTGCCCGTACAAGGGTGTCAAGCGCTTTCGTCTGCGAACGATGACTCCCGGGCACGCGATCCTGACGCTGATGAAGAACTGCATTCCGGTCCGCCGGCGACCTGCGGATACGATGGCAGTGCTTCATCGTGCCCTGAAATCCGCCGAGCTCGTGCAGGGCAGCCGCGCGGAAGCCGATGCCGCGGCTCGGGTGCTCCTCTCGCGTCTGGAGCAGTCCGCCGCGGCGTCGTGACACCCGGGGAGCTGATTGCGGCGCTGCTGGCGGGCGCGTGGCGCCCAGAGCCGCCGCCGCTGCCCCCGGCGGTGGTCGCCGACCCGGCGGCGGCACTGGGGTCCGCGGTGTCCGACGTGCTCCTCAGCACCGGCGCCGGTCCGCTGACATGGTGGCGGATGCGAAACACGTCGCTGCGGGATCATCCGGCCGTGGTCCCGTTTCAGGTCGCGTACCGTTCTGCGGCGCTGCAGAGTCTGTTGCACGGTGCGGCGCTGGAGGCACTGCTCGCTCAGTTTGCGGAGCAGGATGTCCGACCTCTGCTGGTCAAAGGCTGGGGCGCAGCCCGCGTCTATCCGGAAGCGGGTCTGCGCCCGTATGACGACTTTGATTTCTATGTGCTGCCGGAACAGCGACCGGCGGCCAAGGCGGTGGTGGAGTCGTTTCGGCACCCGGCGGGGGTCGCGATCGAGTTGCACGAGGACTATAACTTCCCGTTCGACATCGCGCTGGAGGCACTGTTCGGCGCAGGCTGTACGCTCTCGTGTGGGAGGGGACAGGTCCTGGTGCCCGCGCCGGAGCACCATTTGCGTCTATTGTGTCTGCACATGCTGTACCACGGGGGCTGGCGGCCGCTCTGGCTGTCCGACCTGGGAGCCTTTGTCGAGGCACATCCGCACCTGGATCCGGCGCGCATCCTGACCGGCAATCAGCCGGCCGACTCGTGGGTCGCCGGCGCGCTGCTGCTGGCCCGAGACCTGCTGGGCGCGCGGCTGTCCGCGGAGTTGGCGGGCGCCCTTCCGGCAGTGGCGCCCACCTGGCTCGGCCCGGCGCTCACTCGCCAGTGGGCAAGCGCGATCGGATCCAGCGCTCAGCCCTCGCTGGTCCGTACACTGTGCCGATCCTGGCCCAACCTGGGGGACATGTCCGAGGCCATTCGCCTGCGCTGGCAAAATCCGCTGGAAGCTAGTCTCGAAGTGGGTGCGCCGTTTGATGAGGCGGACCGGTTTCCCGTGCAGGTGCGTGCGGCGCTGTACCGGCTGGCCCGCCGCACGACCGGGCGGAGGTAGGATCGGGCCTCGAGCCGGCGGCCCGCCCCCCGGGAGGCGAAAGCCGGCCACCCGGGCGGTGCTCCGTGCAGGTGGGGAACGCTGCCGGGTTGTGGACGGACCAATTGCCGATGCGCGCCCGATCGGAGGTGGGTGCGGGATCGGTGGGTGGGTGCGGAGTCAAGAAGGGGCCGCGGGGAGGGGCGAATCCGGACCTGGTGCGGGAGTGTGGAGGCGGTATCGGGGGAACCTGAGGCAGTCGCTTCCGTCCGGCGGTCGCGCTGCTCTGTCGCCTGCCTGCGGGCTCCAGGTGTACCCTCTGGCCCCCTCAGGCGGAGGTGTTCTATGGGGCCCGGATGCCCGGTACACGGATGTAGCAAAGCCCGCCGCAAGGACGGGCTTTGCTGGGGCTCACTGGCGCTTTGCTGCGGCGATGTTTACGGCTGGGTGAGACTGATCGTCCGAGCGCGGACGTCGTACTCGGCCTTCAGCGTGAGCGCCTTTTCCAGGAACGGAATCGGGACCAGGGTGCGTCCACTCTCGACGAACGCCTCGCGCTCCATGATGACCACGACCTGGTTCACATGGGCTTCCTTGCTGCCGATCTTCAGGCGTAGTTCGGTGTCCGCACTGGTGGCGCGGATTTCCTTTTCGTCGTGGTAGAAGACCACCACTCCGCCGATGTGCTCGAAGATCTGTCGCAGGGGTGCGAGGGCAATCCCCGCCTCGACCCGCGGTGTCACATCAAATGCCACCTGGCGGTTGTCCACCATCATGGCGAAGGTGCCCGGCACCCGCAGGCGTCGTCCGGCGGACACCCTGCGAGCATCGGTGAGGCCGTTCGCGAGCAAGATGGCGCGCGGGCTGACCTTGAATTGCGCGGCGACCGCGTTGAGGGTGTCACCGCTCCGGACGCGGTAGAACTGATCGGTCGGAAGCGTCGGTCGAGCCTGATACACCCGCACCGGGATCCGACCCTGGTTGTTCGGCTTCGCTCGGGGATCTACGACCACGACCATCGGGTCCGTCGGGTTGAACGGCTCCGCCCCGGGCCGATCGGAGTTCCCCGCAGACGGCTTATTGTTCACCACGGGATCGGGAACCGCCGCCATGCGCGGACCGGTACTCGGTCGTCCTGCTGCTACCGGCTTGCGGATCGGCATTGGGGCCGGGGCGGTGAGCATCGGGTCGAGCGCGGGCCGGCTGATCTCCGGTGAACCGGGGAGCAGCGGGCGAACTCCCGCCGCTCGCGGCCCCGGGTTGCCTACCGGCGCCGGCTCGGGCGCGATGGGGTCGCGCGGGTTCACCCCGGATTTCGGCCGCTGCACCGGCGCCG
>SYMT01000025.1 GCA_005805375.1 Actinomycetota bacterium | reverse complement strand
GCAGCGAGTTGAGCTGCTGTTGGAACAATGCCACCCGTGTCGCCGGGCTTGCGGGATCAGATTCACGCTCCTGCTGTGCCTGCGTTTCCAGCGCCCCGAGGACTGTCTGCTCGGCCGGGGGAAGCAGCCGCAGCACCCCGCCGGCCTGATCGAGAGGCGATCCGTCGTCCGCCAGTGCGGCAACGGACCAGATGTAGAGCTTGCCGAGGGCGCATTTCCCGGCGGGGAGCCCGAAATCTCGTTCGGAGGGTTTCAGATGCGTTTGAATGACTGGATCCTGCCCCGGCAGATAGACTCGCAGCAGCAGTTCCGAGGCCTGCGCGCGGATGGGCCCCTCCCAGTGGAGAGCCGCGCCCGCCTCCGGCACGGCGCCCTCGGGGGAGAGCGCCCGCGGTCCGTACCCAGAGCCCCCCCCGGCCCGCACTACCAGTCCCATCAGCCGGGCCGTGGGGCGAGCGTCTGCGACCACCGTTGGAAGCGGTGCTCCCGTCGGCGAGAGCGCCTTCCCGCCCACCGCGACCTGATCCGCTGTCACGCGCACCTCGGCCGGGGCCGGGAGACGAAACCGCCGCCCGCCCTGATAGAGAAGGAGTTCAGCGCCCGCGCCCGCGCCCAGCCTGAGAGTATCGCCCGGGCGAACCAGCATCATGTACGACGCGACGGCGGCGCTCGCCCCCCGCCGCTTCAAGGCGACGGCCCCCCGCACACTGAGCAGAAATCCGACCGGAGTTACGGATGCAGGCTGCGCAAGCACCATGCCCGAGGCCAGCAAGAGAACAATAACGGCTGAGAACGCACCGGTACGTAGAGTACGGGGACCCGTCGCGATCGCTTTCTGCGCTGCGGTACGTGCTCTGCAATCGTCAAAAGGAGGCACTGATTCGTGTCTCCCGCGTGTGGGTTTCCGCGCTCCACGGTGTGCGTCCGAGCCCGCCCCTGTTTGTTCTCGCTCCCGGCTCATCGCATCTCCCGCTGTGCGTTGTGCTTTGTGAGCCAGACTCCGGACGTCATGCATCCTCGTTCATTCCTTCCCCCGCGGGTGGTATTCCAGCAGTTCATAGGCGGGAACTTCGTCCCCGAGGCCCTTCATCGTCACAATCCAGCGGCGACAACGGACCTGCGCCGCCAATTGTGCGTGGGTTTCCTCCCCGAGGAGGATAAGAATCGGGCCGTCGAGCGATTCCCCGCGCGCAGCCTTCTGCTCCAGAACATCCTTCGTGGCGCTCTCCAGGCGGGCGCCCATGTTGACGGTGCGGCCGAGGCAGGACCATTCGTTCCGGGTCTCCCCTCCCATATTACCGACCACCGCCTCCCCCGTATTGACCCCCACGCCCATCGAAAACTCGCGCCTGCCGTGGTGGCGAGCCTCACTATTGTACCGCGTGAGGGCCTCGCGCATCGCCCAGGCGGCGGAAACGGCCCGCTGCGCGTGATCCGGCTGCGTCAGGGCTCCGTTCCACACAGCCATCACGGCGTCACCGATGTACTTGTCTACTACCCCCTGCTGCGCCTCAATGCAGGCGCAGAGACGGGCGAGATACGGGTTCAGGGCCTGGAATACCCCTTCCGGCGTCTCGGTATCCGACCACTGCGTAAAGCCGCGAATGTCCGTGAAGATGACGGTGACCTCGCGGCGCTCTCCGAATACTTCGGCGCCGCGCTGTTCCTGCAACAACTGCTCGGCGACCTGCACCGACACCTGGCGTCCGAACACCTTCTCGGCGTGGCGCCGAGCCCTGTTCTCCTCGACCGCGCGCGTGACGAAGTGCAGCAGCCACGGGCCCCACAGCGCGCACAGCGGAGCCGCGAGCGGCGCCCACCGATCGCTGCGGAAGAGCCAGACCGCTACAGCAACCGCAGCGGCGGAGAACACGGCCGCGATCAGTCCGGTGGTCGTCAGCGCCCGCGCCAGTGTGTGTGCCTGTTCCCCGCTTCGTCCGCGTTCCCAGCCCAGTGCGCCGGCCCACGCCAGGCCCAATCCCAGGACCAGGAGCACCTCTCGCCACGGGGGCAGGCGCCGGAGGGGCCGCCCGTCCAACAGCATGCTGACGATCGCCGCGTGGATCTCCACGCCGTACCTCCGCTCGATCGGCGCGGGGTGATGATCGTTCGAATCCGAGTATGTGGGTCCGATCAATACGACTGCATCCTGGAAGCGGGCGATGTCCTCCGGAGTCAGTACGGCTTCGGCCAATTGCTGCAGCGAGTAGTGAGGGAAGGTACGACCGGGCCCTGGGTAGTTGATCCACACCCACCCGGGCGGCAGGCGGGGATCCGGGGATCCGGCGAGCGCCCGGAGCGCCGCCGGATCGCTCGGAGAACGCCCCCGATACCGGAGCGCGAGCGTGGCATCCAGGCTGGCGACCAGTTGCCCGCGGCGGGACTCGAAGAGCGGGGCAGCCCGCACCACCTGCGCGCTCCCGGCAGAAATCTGATCTACCACGCTGAGGTCAACGAACGCCAGGTCGCGCACCACACCGGGGCGGGGCTTCTCGAACCGTTCCAGTGGTTGTGCCCGCCGGGTGTAGGCCAGGACCACCGGTGCGTCGGCGAGCGCTTCCTGCATCACTGCGTCGGGCGGGACTCCGCCGGTGAAGCGCTCGGGATGCACGGTGCAGCGGCGCAGGATCTCGTCGGCCGATGTGGTGGGGATGATGTCAAAGCCGATCCACCGAGCGCCGAGGCCCTGTGCGACGCGAAACGCCTGCGCGTAGAACGTACCCCAGAAGAGAAGTGGCCATTCCTGCCAGTGGCGGAACGTGGAGTCATCAATCCCGACCACCACAACCGGTGTTCGAGGTGCGCGCGCCGGCCGGGTGGCAAACCGCCAGTCCAGCAACCGCACCTCCGCCTCCTCCAGCGCTCCGAGACCGAGAAGTCCGGCGACGATGAGTGCGGCGAAGCATCCCGCCATTCGGCTTGCGGTCCCGACCCGCCCACGTCGGGTGCCGCGCCTACGCTGCAACAGTCCTTGCACTCCCCGGTTCCTCTCCCGCAAGTGTTCGGCGGGAGTTCCAGTCTCGCCGGAAGCCGCGTCCAACCGCAATTCTAGAGATTCCCTGTGGTCGCGCCGCTGTCCTGCGGGAATGACTCCGATAGAATCCTACCACGACCGGTCGGGGAGAGAGTGAGCGCGAGAGCAAGATGTCAGCACCTGCGGCACTGCGACTGTTTGACGGTAAGACCGCTACGGACGGGGAATTCTCAGCCTGGGCGGATCTGGTGGGGGCCGAACGCCGGGAGTCCTGGCCGGACGATCCACCGGTGTCTGCGGATCGGGTGCGGCGCCTGCTGCAAAATCGGCCCGACTTCGAGGAGTCCAGGTGCTGGGTGCTCGATGCGGACCAGGGTGCAGGGTTTGCAGCGTACCTCACCATTGCACGCTGGCACATGGACACAAATATTCACATTGCGGGCTTCGATCTGTATGTGCGGCCGGAACGGCGCCGGCAGGGCATCGGTGAGGCGCTCTTGCGTCTCGGCGCTGCAACGGCAGCGGAGTGGGAACGCACGCTGCTGTTTACCGGGTCCAGCAGCCGGATCCCTGCCGGCGAAACCTTCCTGCGCCGGATCGGCGCCCGCATCGGAAATGTGACTGATGTGAACCAGCTCGATGTAACGACCCTGCCCCCGAATCTGTTGCGGGAATGGCAGGAGAGCGGCGCCCGGAGGGCGCCGGGCTACCGTCTCGAGTGGCACATCGGCCCGTATCCCGAAGCACTCATCCCGGAAATGGTGCGGGCGAAGGAAGCGGTCAACCTCATGCCGCACGGTGACCTGGAACTGGAAGACATTCACTTCACGGAAGCCCATCTCCGGCAGATGGAACAAGTACTCGCAGCACGGGGTGACCACCGCTGGTGCCTCCTGCTGCGTGCCCCCGGCGAGGAGATTGCGGGCTACACCGAACTCTTCTCGCACCCGGAAAGGCCGGGCATTCTGAACCAGGGGGACACGGCGGTGTTTCCCCAACACCAGAACCGGGGTCTGGGTCGGTGGCTGAAGGCGGCGATGCTGGAACGGGCACTGCGGGAGCGTCCGGAGGGGCGCTTTGTTCGGACCGGGAACGCCACATCCAATGCGCCGATGCTCAAAATCAACCGCGAGATGGGCTTTCGTCTCGTCTTGAGTCATTCCTCATGGCAGGTGGCGCGCGCGAGTGTCGAAACGTACCTTCAAGCCTGATCCGCCGCCGCCGATCACCCGGGAAGTGCAACACGTGAGTAACAGGAATCAGGAGGCGGGAATGCCGCGCAGAAGCAATGTCCGTCAGTCAGCAGTCGGTTGGGGCGCGCTCCTCGGGCTGGCGCTCGCCGTGCTGTGTGCGGTGCGACCGTCCGCGGCCGACCAGGAGGCCTTCGACAAGGACGCTCCGCATCGGGACGACCGCGTGCTGGTCGCCTTTCACGATCAGGCGCCCGCGGCGCTGCGGCTGACTGCAGTGCAGCGCCTCGACCTCCAGCCGGCTCCCGACGCGCAGAGCCCATACTTCGCCTCGCTCGTTATTCCCGCAGCGGCTCGTGCGAATGGGGCCCGCGTCGAGGACTACGTGAAGGCGCTGCGCCGGGATCCGAGCGTGCGTGTGGCGGAACCCGACTACCTTGTGAGCACTGCCGCGACTCCCAACGATCCCTCATACAGCTCGATGTGGGGGCTGCACAACACCGGGCAAACCGGGGGCGTCGCCGACGCGGACGTGGACGCCCCCGAGGCCTGGGATCTCACGACAGGCAGCAGCAGTGTCATCGTAGCTGTGATTGATACCGGGACCGACTACAGTCATCCGGACCTGACGGCAAACATCTTGCGGAATGCTTCCAACCAGGTGGTCGGGTACGACTATGCCAACAACGACGCCGACCCGATGGATGACCACGGGCACGGGACGCACGTCGCAGGCACCATCGGCGCCGTGGGAAACAACGGGGTGGGAGTGACGGGGGTCTGCTGGAACGTGCGCATCATGCCGCTCAAGTTCCTGGCGGCCGCGGGAGGAGGATCCATCTCCAACGCGATCCTCTGTGTGGATTTTGCCCGCGTGAATGGCGCGCAGGTAATGAACAACAGTTGGGGCGGCGGCGGCTTCAGCCTGCTGCTGCTGGAGGCGATCCGCCGGGCCCGCACTGCCGGCATTCTCTTCACCGCGGCCGCCGGCAATGCCGGCGCGAACAACGACGAGAATCCGTTCTATCCGGCTGGCTACAACCGCTTCTCCGACAACGTACTATCCGTGGGCTCGACCACAGCGAGCGACGCGCTTTCCTCGTTTTCCAATTTCGGCGCCCGCAGCGTAGATCTGGGGGCCCCCGGCTCCAGCATCCTCAGCACGCTGCCGGGAAACACGTACGGGAATTTCAGCGGCACGTCCATGGCCACTCCCCACGTGAGTGGTGCGGCGGCGCTCACGCTGGCGCGCTTCCCGTCGGTGGGGGTGGACGGGCTGCGGCGGCGGCTCCTGGGCGGCACCGATCGCATCAGCGCGCTGACGGGAAAGTCCGTCTACGGCCGCCTGAACGCTGCCCGCGCCGTAGAGACGGACGCGAGCGCGCCCGCGGCTCCGGGTAACTTCGCCGTCACGCACCGCACGCCTACTGCCCTCCGTCTCACGTGGAACGCCCCCGGTGACGACGGCAACTCCGGGTACGCGACGCAGTACGAACTGCGCTACAGCACTGCGTCCCTGAACGAGGGAAATTTCGCCGCCGCCACACCGGCCGTGGATGTGCCGATCCCCGCTGTCGCCGGCGCGGCACAGGAATTCCTCCTGCCCGGTCTGGCTCCCGGGACCGCTTACTTCGTGGCTCTCCGGGCCCTCGACAACGCGAGCAACGCCTCGCCCCTGAGCACCGCCGGTCCGTACACCACGGCGACCCTGACCACCGACTTCTCCGACGACGCTGACGGCGCCGGCGCCTTCAGCGGACCGGCGCCCTGGGCCATCAGCACCGAGCAGAGCAGCAGTCCCACGCACGCTTATTCCGACAGTCCCGGCAGCGCGTACGCCAATAATCTGAACGCGAGTCTGACCCAGAACGCCGGCGTCACATTGGGCGCCGTCGCGCCGCTGCTGCAATTCCGGGCGCGCACGGATTTGGAACTCGACCGGGACTTCCTCGTGGTCGAACTTTCGGCCGACAATGGCGCGACGTGGCAGGACCAGTTGAGCCTGACCGGGACTCGCGCCTGGGAACTCTACACGGTGTCGCTGTCCGGATACGCCGGACAGTCCGTGCGCGTGCGCTTCCGCCTGCAAACCAGCAGCACCGTGACCGGTGACGGCGTCTGGCTCGACGACATCCGGTTGCTCTCCGGCGGAAGCTATTCCACTCCGTTCCTGGAGAATGCGGAAGGGACCGCCCAATTCGCGGGCGCTGCGCCCTGGGCGATTTCCACCGAGCGTTCCTGGAGCCCGACGCGCGCCTACTCCGACAGCCCGGGCGCGAACTACGCTAACGACCTGAACCTCGCCCTCACGTCCAACAGTTCCACCAGCCTGGCGGGGATTGCTCCTGAGCTGGTCTTCCGCGCCCGTCTGGCATTGGAAGTTGGGTGGGACTACCTGGTGGTGGATGTCTCTACCACCAACGGCGCCGCGTGGGAGCAGTATGCCGCGTACTCCGTCAGCCGGGAGTGGGCGGCGTATCACCTACCCCTCTCGCGCTTCGCCGGCCAGAATCTCCGTCTGCGTGTCCGGCTCCTCTCCGATTCTTCCGTTGTCGCGGACGGCATCTGGTTGGACGACATTCGGCTGGGAGGGAGGCCCCTGGAGGCCGTGTCGCCGCCGCTTACGGTGAGCGGTTCTCCCACCTCTGTGGCGCCGGGGGGGGCGCTGACGGCCAGTTGGACGGCCCCAGTCGGACAGTCGGCCCAGGACTGGATCGCACTCTACCGGGTGGGTGATCCGAACACTGCCTTCCTCTGGTTTCAGTACACGGGTGGCGCCACCGCTGGAAACGCCGGCCTCACTGCTCCCGTGCAGCCCGGCCAGTACCAGTTCCGCTATCTGCTGAACAACACGTACGTGGATGCGGCGCGCAGCGCCACGATTACGGTCAGCGCCACCGCCTACACGGTGACGGCGGGCGCCACGAGCGCGAGTGGGGGCGCGCCGCTGTCCGTGGACTGGACCGCACCTGCCGGACACTCCGCTTCGGATTGGGTGGCGCTGGTCAAGATGGGAGATCCCAACACGGCCTACGTCTGGTGGCAACCCACGGGCGCCGGGACCTCCGGCACGTTCAACCTGACGGCCCCGACCACGTCCGGCGACTACGAGTTCCGTTATCTGCTCAATGGCGGCTACACCGACGTGGCGCGGAGCGCGAAGGTGACCGTGTCCGGCAGCGCCTACTCTGTGACGCCGGGCGGCACCTCGGCCACCCCGGGCGGCGCCCTCTCGGTCACCTGGAACGCCCCGGCCGGCCACCCGGCGACCGACTGGATCGCTCTCTACCGTGTTGGAGAACCGAACACGGCGTACGTATGGTATCAGTACACCACGTCGGCCACCTCGGCCACCATCAATCTCACAGCGCCGTCCCAACCGGGCAGCTACCAGTTCCGGTACCTCCTCAACAACGGGTACACATCCGCGGCCGTGAGTGCGACCGTGACGGTTGCGGGCAGTGCGTATTCGGTGACAGCCGGCGCCACGACCGTCGCCGCGGGTGCGGCTCTCTCCGTCAGTTGGGCGGCTCCCTCCGTGCATTCGGCGGTGGATTGGGTCGGGCTCTACCGGGTAAACGATCCGAACACGGTGTATGGCTGGTGGCAATACACCGGCGCAGCCACGAGCGGGAACTTCAACCTGACGGCGCCCACGCAGGCGGGGCAATATGAGTTCCGCTACATGTTGAACAATGGCTACACGGATGCAGCCCGCAGCGCCATCGTGACCGTGAACTGACCGGGGGCGCGGCGAGGGTACGGGGAGCGCTGGGCGCCGCTCCCCAGTCCTCGTGTCGCCTCCAGCCTGCTGGCGCGCCGGCCCGCTGACTCAAAATCAGCCCTTGGGATGAGCGGGAACGACCATTCGGACGATGCAGTTTCATCCTTCTGATGGAACAGAACGGACCGTCTGACCGATGGTGAGGCTCTACCGCATGTCGTAGAGTTCAGTGGGTTCAGCGGAGCGACATCGTCTACCCTGGGCCCCCTTGTGCCACAAGCAGAAGGCGTCACTGGACCGCAGGCATGCACGAATCAATTCAACGCCCCGAACGCCCCGACCATCGCACTCCGAGATTCGGGATCAAGTCACTCGGTACCCGACGCGGTACGGCACTCTCGCGCGGGCATCGCCTGGTGGCCGCGGCAGCCGTCGCGCTCGCGCTCCTCGGCGCCGGCGGATCCGCCTTGCGGCCGGCCGCGGCGGCGACCGACGCAATCGCGACCGGGGGCGCCACGATCCCCGCGACCGGCAACCTCCCCATCAGCAGCGACCTGAAGGCTCAGGCACTGCAGTACTCTGACAGCCCCGCCCTGAAGTCCGTCATCGTGCGTTTCCACACCGCCAATTCGCTGGTCAATGGCGATGTCAACGCAATCTCGTCGGATCTGGGTGCGGAAGTGCACCGGACCCTGGGTGTGATCAACGGCGCTGCGCTGCGGGTGCCGTATCGTGCCTTGCTGACGCTGGCGGCACTCCCCGGAGTCGCGTGGGTTTCGCCGGATCGCCAGATCGCGGGGGTCTGGGATCAGGACGTGGAGGCGCAGGGGGCCGATCAGGCATGGACCACGGTGACCAGCCCGGGCAACGTCCCCACCGACGGCGCGGGCGTGACAGTTGCCGTCATTGACACCGGAATTGACGCCACCCTCGCCGATTTCGGCGGCTACGGGGGTTCTCGTGTCGTGGAGTTTCGCGATTTCGTCAGCAACCTGGCAGCGCCGTACGACGATCACGGGCACGGCACCCACGTTGCAGGCATCATCGCAGGGAACGGCGCTGGTTCGGGCAGCCCCTTCCACGGGGTAGCGCCCAACGCTTACCTGATCGCCCTGAAGGCGCTCAACAGTGCCGGACAGGGCAACGTGAGCACCGTACTCGAGGCGCTTAACTGGTGCGTGCAAAACCGGAACGCCTACGACATTCGCATCGTCAACCTTTCGCTGGGACACGACACGGTGGAAAGCACTGCCACCGACCCGCTCTGCGTCGCTGTGCGCAACTGCGTGCAGCAGGGCCTCGTCGTGGTCTGCTCGGCCGGCAACAAGGGGAAAAATCTCTCCGGTGAAACCCGTTACGGCGGCATTTCCACCCCGGGGAGCGAGCCGGCTGTGATCACCGTGGGCGCTTCCAACACGAAGGAGACGATAGCGCGCACCGACGACCTGGTCTGCACCTACAGCAGTCGCGGCCCCACGGCGATCAACCAACACCTCAAGCCGGACGTGCTGGCCCCCGGAAACAAGATTGTCTCGCTCCGGAGCGCCGGGAGCACCCTCGACGCGAACTATCCGCAGAACCGCGTGGCGGGTTACAACAACCAGTACTTCGTGCTCTCGGGAACGAGCATGGCGGCTCCGCAAGTGGCCGGCGCCGCGGCGCTGATGCTTCAGGGGAACCCCAACCTGACACCCTCTGCCGTGAAGGCGCTTCTGATGTACACGGCAGAGGACATTGTTCCCCGGGACTCGATGGGCGCGCCGTTGAGCACCGGGCTGGCGGCGCTGACTCAGGGGGCAGGGAGCGTGAACGTTCTGCTCTCCACCATCGCAGCTTCCCTCGTGAATGCCGGTGCGTCCACCAACGAACCCTGGCTCACGGCCGCCATTCCGACGACCACGACGATCGGAGGCCAGCCCACCACCCGCTCCGGCAGCGTCTGGCACAGCGCCAACCGCTATCTGGGGACCGATGTGATGGCAATCCGCCAGGCGCTCTATGGCTCCACGGTTCTCTGGGGCG
>SYMT01000200.1 GCA_005805375.1 Actinomycetota bacterium | reverse complement strand
GGCGGCGGCAGTGAGTTCCATAACACCATGACGTACATGATTCCGTCCAGTTGTGTCCTCTCAGATGCCGCCGTGTCTCCTCACGGGTGGGAGGATTAATTCTGCTCGGTTCCCTAAGTGGACCCACCCAGCGCCACTCACTCATTCAACGACAGCGGAACCACCGATATGGAGTCCGGCAACTCCGATTGCCGGTGCACACCGGGCTATCGTGCTCCCCGGCGCGGCGGGCGCCCTGCGGCGCACGGTGCTCCTCTGCACCGCGACGATGCACCGCTTCGGTGATCTGAACCCGGGCGCCCTGCCGCTTGTAAGCGGCAACGATGTTACCGGCCCACTCGCGGAGCGACCGGTCGAGCCGTTCCACCGTCCCGTGAGAGTAAGGATGACTCGGTTTGATGTGCCGATGCTCGAGCCGGCAGGCGGCGCATCCGGTCGGAAAACGCCCCACGGGAGGGCGCCGGCCCACACCGGCAATCGGAGTTGCCGGACTCCAGAGGGCGGCGTGCGTCGCTATCACCGAGGTGGGGAAAACAAGGGGTCGGATAGCGAACGATGTCCGCTCAGACGTTGCCCGATTTGCGCTGAAGCGTGTTCCCCGGTCATCGCCTGGTACCCCCCTGGGCCGCCGTGAGGGAAGGGAAGGAGGCAGGCGTCACCTGCTTTGCATTCGCCATCCACCCCCTCGCCGCCCCACTCCTGGACTGGCCGAACCGGCGCATCACCTGCGCCCCTCTCCTCCGTCTGCGTTCGGCGCGCGGGGTGGCAGTGCCAGCTTCACCTCGCGCACCAACTGGATGCCGAAGGTGAGACGCACCGTCCGCGAGTCGGGGTGCGGAAGCAGCGGAAACTCTCGCCGCCGGCCCGGCACGCCGTGCTGCCCCAGGCGTGCCGCCGCCCGATCACTCGGGTCCGTGGGGAGCAGATCCCGGCCGCGTTCATCTACTGCGCGCACGAGGTAGATCTCCGCCGACCGGGCGCCGGACCGGAAGCCGACGCCCACCCACACCGTCTGGCTGGACGGCGCCCGGATGAGCGGGGGCGACACTCCCACACTCGCCGCGCCACACTGCAACGAATTGACCCGCACCCCGCGCTGGCTCCACACCACCTCCGGATAAGATGTCGTGCCTCGCGCGGGGGGCAGGGCCAACGGCGGCGTGGTCCATTGTAGATCGGGGCCAGCCGGATGGTTCTCCCGGCGGCAGATCCGGAAGCGCGCGTTCCACACCGGGGCCTCTCGGCACAGGGACGGGAGGCGGACCCGGGTCAACGGCCCCTGGATCCCCCACCCTCCCTGCTCCAGTTGGTTCCCAACCCCATCAGATACTGTCAGTCCGACGAGACTCCAGTACTGCCCGGCAGGACGGCCCCCCTCCGTTAGCAGCAACGGAAGCGTCCACTGGCTCCGGGGAGCCGCGGAATGGGAAACGGGGGCGCGGGGCGCGGTAATCGTCAACGGTCCTGTGGTCGTCTGGAGCGGATAGCTACCCGGAGTGGCTGGGGGAAATGCCAACGGCGTGGAAATGGGGACCTGAACTTCTCCCACGATCCGTCCGGTGGCATACTCACGGGCGACGAGCCGAAACCAGCGTGCCGACCGGGGATATGCCGGAAAGCGGACCTGCCCGGATCCCGAATAGTAACGGGCCTCGAACACACACCCGTGCTCGTCTCGCAATTCGAGCCCGACCCGGTCAGGGGGCCAGTTCGCGCTACGCGGTCCCGATGGCTGGAGCCATGCAATCAGGGTGTCTCTGGGGGTGCTCACCGGGATACGGGGGCGAACCCGGCCCACCGAAGACCAGTTCCGTAGCCACGCCACGGGCGAGACCGGGGGTGGGGTGTGCCGTCGCCCCACCGTGATGCCGTCCACCCGCGCCACCAGGGCGGGCCCCGCGCGAAGCCGGGGCTTCCACGGCTCTTCCAGCACCTCCCAGGCCACCCCGCCGAGCACCACCAGCAGCACCGCCGACGAAGCGATCATCCATACCGAGCGATTCCTCCGCATTCCGCGCATCCCCCCTCGTGAATGAACAGACGGAGGAACGGCCGGACTGGTTACGGCGCCCCGCCGGAGACCAGCCGTTGGGGAGCGGGTTCGCGTGGGAAGGCGGCGGGAGTATCCGCGTTGGTGGGGGCGCCCCGCCTATCGTGTCGCTCTGTGGTTGGCGACTGGTCCGTCCTCGGAGGGGTGGAGCTGCGGTCCCGGCAGGTTGTCCAGGTCCGAAAAGGAGAGATTTGCGAGGAACACTTCCTTGCCGGCATCCCGCAGGCCGAAAAAGAGCGGCAGCGAGGAGAAGACATCAAAGCCGCCGCCCATCCCTGCGAGCAGCACCCGGCGAGTGGGCGCGAGGGCCTGGAAGAGCGGTAGGTGCAGATAGCTCATGGTTACACCTTCCTGGGGGTCGGGGATGAAGACTGTATCATGAGACATTCCCGGGCAACGACATTCGTTGGTGCGGAGTGGTGGATTCCGGTTGGAATCCACCACACCTGACAGGGCGACCGGGATGTGGTATTCAGCAGTGAGGATTTCGCCGGACGACCGGCCGCAGTTGGATCGCTCACAGCCGATCGGCAGCCCGCGCGAAACCATAACAACAACAACCCCAACAGGGGAAAGGAATACGACACCATGCGTCGTCTCGGACTGGGTCTCGGACTCGTCACTCTGCTGGCGGCAGGCGCCGCCTTCGCGGCGGATGTCAAGATCGCCGGCGTTCACAACTGCTGCCCTGGATGCGCCAACGGGATTCGCGCCACTCTGGAGGGCGCAGGCGCCACCAACATCACGCTCAACGGCCGCGAAGTCGGCTTCTCGGCGGAAGAAGCCCAGAAGGTCGTGCAGACCTTCTTCGACGCCGGCTATGCCGGGAAGGTCACCGGCGCGAAGACGCCGGAACCGCAGGGGGTCAAGGGTGTGAAGGGCGCCACGCTGAAGTTCTCCGGCGTGCATCTGTGCTGCGGCGCCTGTGCGAATGCGGTGAATGCGGCGCTGGCCCCCATCGGGAAATCGGATGCGAAAGCCCGTACCGAGACGTTCACCCTCACCGCGGCTCAGGAGGTAGAGGCGGCGGCGGTACTGAAGGCGCTCCGGGATGCCGGCTTCAACGCCAGGGTCGCGAAGTAGGCGCGGCGCACGATCGCGCGGTCGCACCGGTACGGCACGGAGCGTGATGAAGGGGAGCAGCAGCGTGAGGCATTTCGCCTGAGCTATGGTGGGTCACCGGAGCCTCTTCAATCGGGTGACGGTTCGGGTGATGCTGCCGGCACTCGCACTGGCGGCATTCACGATGCAAGCGTCCTCCGGCGCGCGCCCCATGCCGCCATCACAGGTCGTCGCAGAACGGCGTCTTGCCGTTCTGCGAAACGCACTGGCGGGCCCCGATTTCTGGCCCGCCATGCACGCCGCGGAAGCACTCACCCTCGCGGGCAGGCAAACCGAGGTTCGAGAGGCACTGGTTCCCCGCCTCGAGACGGAGACCGACGACCAACGCCGGTGCGGACTCGCTCGTGAGTTGGTACGCGCGGGCGACCGCACCCGGATCGGACTCTTGCTCGAAATCCTCGCAAAGCCCGGCTCCAACGGGCATACGCACGCGGCGGAGAGCCTGTATAAGGTAGCAGAGGTGGGGGACGGCGCGCGGCTCCGCGAGGCGATGGCGCGGCCGGAGAATTCGGGTCACGGGCTGATGGCGGCGGCCGCCCTCGCCCGGTGCGGCAACCCGTCTGCGCTGGCCATGATCCGCCGGAACCTGGCCGGCGACGACCGTGAGGCCCGCAAGATCGCTGCCTGGATCCTGGGCCTGCTGGGGTCCGCCGCCGATGTGCCGGGTCTTCGCGAGAACGCCGCGCGGGAGAAAGACCCGCTGGCCCATGCCTACGCAGTCCATGCGCTCGCCTGTCTGGGGGATCCCAGAGGGCAATCCGGGCTCCAGGAAAATCTGCGCGCGAAGAACCCCGCAATTCGGACCTATGCGGCTGAGTTTGCCGGATACGCGCGCATCGCCGGTGCGCGGGACCGCCTCATTCGCCTGCTGGACGATCCGGCGGTGGACGTGCGGGTCCGGGCCGCCCAGGCGCTCGGGATGCTCGATGCCCCGTCCCCCGGCGACCATGGGCCGTTCACGCGCGACGTCTATCCCGCCACGGCGGCGAATCCCCGCTACAGCGAAGGTTCCTTGCTGACACTGACCGACGGATCGCTCCTGTACGCCACGACGGAGTTCATCGGTGGAGGGGCCGATCACGCCACCGCCCACATCGTGTCCCGCCGTTCCGAAGACGGGGGGCGCACCTGGGGAGCCACCCGAGAACTACAACCGAACGTGGGCCGGCAAAATGTGATGTCGGTAACGCTGCGGCGGCTGAGTCCGGGCCGTGAAGATGGCCCCATCGGAATGATGTATCTGGTGAAGAACGGGCCGAACGATCTGCATGCATTCTTCCGGATTTCGTCGGACGAAGGGCGCCGCTGGGGACCTCCCCTCCGCATCACTTCGGAGCCGGGGTACCACGTAGTGAACAATGATCGGCTGACCGTGCTTCGCTCGGGCCGGCTGGTTTGTCCCGTCGCAGCGTCCCCCGACTTTCAGCAGACCAACCACTTCACGGCCTACTGCTACCTGTCGGACGACGACGGCCTCACCTGGAGGAAGGGCCGGGGGTATGTGGACCAGCCGCTGCGCGGGGCGATGGAGCCGGAGGTCCTGGAACTGAAAGACGGCTGGCTGTTGATGATCCTCCGCAATCAGGTGGGCACCATCGCGACGGCGCTTTCGGCGAATCAGGGCGACACCTGGAGCCCTCCCTCACGGCTTTCGGTGCGCGCTCCGGAGGCACCCGCCACGCTCCGGCGCATCCCCGCCACGGGGGACCTCCTCCTGATCTGGAATGATCGCTTTCAGGACGGAACGGACCACGGCGGCCGGCGCACCCCGTTGACGGCCGCGATCTCGCAGGACGAAGGCAAAACGTGGACGCAGCACCGCAACCTGGAAACGAATCCCTGGGAAGACTACGCCTACACCAGCGTCACCTTCATGCGGGATCGCACCTTGTTGACGTACTACGTCCACGACCGGAGCACCAACCGCATCAGTTCCCGGTTCCGTTCGGTCCCGACGGGCTGGTTCTATGGATTGTGAGCGGACCGGGTTCCGGGCGTAACAGGCCCGAAACCCGAAACTCCTACCCTGCGCCGACCTTCAGCAATTCCACCTCGAACACAAGAGAGGCGTTGGCCGGAATGGGACCGCCGGGCGTCCCGGCTTCGCCGTAGGCGAGCGCGGGCGGCAAGACGAGCAGCCGTTTCTCGCCCACTTTCATCCCCTTGACGCCCCGGTCCCAGCCCTGAATGACCTGGCCCCCGCCCAGATTGAAGCGGAACGGCGTGCCGCGATCTACGGAACTGTCGAACTTGGTCCCGTTGGTGAGCCATCCGGTGTAGTGGACCTGCACCGGCCCGTCCTTTGCTTCCTCACCGCTGCCCGGCCGCAGGATGGCGTATCCCAATCCCCCTGCCAGAATTCGGTAGCCGTTCTCCATCGCTGACTTCTTCTCCCCGGGAGCCGGATCCGCCTCCCCCCTCGTACTCATCACCACGGTGCTTGTCCCGATCATCCCCGCCACCACTGCGAGAAGCCAGAGCCTGCGTCTGTTCATCGTCTGTCCTCCCTCCTGGTTGCCGGAAGCGAGCCGAGAAACGAGGTTTCGCGGCTCGTGCCGCTCCAGCGATACTGATCCTAATGCTTGTGGGCCGCGCCGATCTTCAGCAATTCGACTTCGAAAACCAATGTGGCGTTGGGGGGGATCGGGCCGCCGGGGGTTCCCTGTGCGCCGTAGCCCATCGCCGGAGGGACGATCAGTTGGCGCCTCTCCCCCACTTTCATTCCCGCCACACCCTTGTCCCACCCGGGGATGACGTCGCCGTGGCCCAGCGTGAACTGAAACGGCTGCCCGCGGTCCAGTGAGCTGTCGAATTTCTTGCCGCTGGTGAGCCAACCCGTGTAGTGGACATCCACCATCACGTGTCCGGCAGCGGCGGCTCCTTTTCCCGGCTTGAGCACCGCGTACTTGAGCCCACCGTCGAGCTTCTTGAGCTTGTTCGCGGCGATCTTGGTTGGCGCCTTCGGCGCGCCCTGTGCATAGCCGGTGCGCGGCGCCAGGCAGCAGGTAACGAGTGCCGCCAAGGCAGCGAGTCCGATTCGTTTCATCTGGGTCTCCTTCCCCGGTAATGTTACTTGTATCCGGCGCCGGGGGGTTCCCAGCCGATGGGAAGCCGAGCAGCGTCTTGAGCTCGGTCAGCAGCACCAGGTTGTGGCACCAGGGCAATCGTCCAACAGCCTGTTGGACGATTGCCGTGTCCGGCCACACCGCGGCGAAAGCCCGCATGCACGTGAGGTTGGCGCGCGAAAAACCCTTCATGGTCAGGAAGGCGCAGCGCAGGTCCTGAGCCAGCCGTTCGATCACCCCGGCCCCCCGGCCTTCCCGGTCATGCCGCGCCAGGCCGTCGCGGCCGATCTCCCATCACACCAGCACCAACTCACGGTTGACAGCGAGCATCGCCCGCTGCTGGGAGGCGTGGATGCTTGCCTTCAACTCGGCCATCCAGCAAGGGTGGGATGCAGACGTCGGGTAGTGCCCGGGCGCGAGCAGTTCTCCGCAGACGCGCCCCCGGATGCGCCGCATGAGCACGTCCAGCGAAGCGCGCAGGCGATCTACGAGCACCACCTCACCCCTGGTCTCGCGGCCGAGGGTGCCGCTGGGGCCGAAGGTCTCCTCCATCGCCGACACCGTTTGCCAGCCGAGCGCGTCGAACAGCCCGATGGCGGGCTGCTCGACGCGCTGGTCCTCGGTGCAGGCGTGAGGGGCTCACGGCAGAGCTTTGACGACTGGCCGCAACACCTGATCCATTTTCACAAGTCGCTGCGTCAGCCACTCCAGATATTCATCCCATCGGGTCTCATCCTCGATGGATGCCTCCGGATACCACACGGCAATGCGGCACGCTATCGCGTCTGGAAGCTCTTGCCAGTCCAGCTCAAACCCGAGCTTGCCTTCGATCTCCTTCTTCTGTGCCGACAGATTCGCGAAGTGCTTCTTGGCATTCACATCGGGAATCCACAATTCGACGCCAATTCGCTCGTGGTGAGTGCTGGCCGTGATGTTCAACTGGAACCCGGCGCGGCCAATCGAATTGCTGAGCCAGTACTGGGGACGAGGCTTCTGTGGGCGAATCTGAGGCGCTTTCTTGGTCAGATATTCGATCAGCGCCATCCAGAACTTCTGCTGCAACTGTTTGGTGGGCGATGCGGTTGCGGCACCCCGCGCTTGTTGACGGCCAGACTTCGCCCAGTCATTCGGCTTCACGATGACTTCAAACTTCGGGGCCAATGGCGAATCGCCGATGCGCCAAAGCTCGACCTGGACGCCGAAGAAGCCAAGGCTATCTGTTGTGTTGTCGTTGAGGAATTGCAACGCAGCAGCATGCTCGGGCCGGAAGGACTCCACCACCCAGATCACCTTCTTCGCACTGACTCCGGCCGCATAAGTGAGAATCTGGCCCAGATGCCTATGGTTCGACTCTTCGAGCTGATTCTCGATGATGACCTGGTCGTCACCATCCATGCAGAGGATGTCGAGCTTGAAGTCGCCCACCCAATGCTCGGTAGCAACGAGCACCAGCTCGCTCACACCCAACGCGTCGGCGAGTGCGTTCAGATTCTCCGGCTCAGCGAGCCATGGAGTGAACTCGCCGGCCTCGTGCTTCCACGCTGCGCGCAGCGGGACACGATCCAGTTTGCCCAGGGTCTTTTTGGTAGTCATGCAACCTCTGTCCTTTCGTAGTCACGCAGTCTCTGTCCTAATATCCACCTGCCCCGACAGCAGACGCGGCAGCAGCAGTTCGCGGGTGCGGCGGAGGCTGTGGACTTGACGTTGGAGC
>SYMT01000199.1 GCA_005805375.1 Actinomycetota bacterium | reverse complement strand
TTCAAGCGCATCTGGCACGTGGAGCCGTCGCTGACCGACCCGGACACTGTGTACGCCGGTGCGGAGGACGCGGCCCTGTTCCGGACCACCGACGGCGGCAAGTCGTGGCAAGAACTCGCGGGGTTGCGGGGGCATGGCTCCGGCCCACAATGGACGCCCGGCGCCGGCGGCATGGGACTGCATACCATCCTCCTGGATCCGTCCGACCCCAACCGGATCTACATTGCCATTTCGGCAGCGGGCGCCTTCCGTACCGACGACGGGGGCGCGTCCTGGAAGCCGATCAATCGCGGCCTCAAGTCGGAGTACATCCCGGTGGAGGACGCGGAGGTGGGGCACTGCGTCCACCGCATTGCGATGCACCCCTCCCGGCCGGACGTCCTCTACATGCAGAAGCACTGGGACATCATGCGGAGCGACAACAGCGGCGACCAGTGGGATGAGGTGAGCGGAGATCTGCCCACCGATTTCGGCTTTCCGATTGATGTCCACGCGCACGAGCCCGAGACGATCTACGTGGTCCCGATCACCAGTGACTCACACCATTACCCGGTGGACGGGAAGCTCCGCGTCTACCGCAGCCGTACCGGCGGAAACGAGTGGGAGCCGCTGACGCGGGGCCTGCCCCAGAGCCACTGCTATGTGAACGTCCTCCGCGACGCGATGGCAGTGGACTCCCTTGACTCTTGCGGCGTCTACTTCGGGACCACCGGCGGGCAGGTCTATGTCTCCCCGGACGGTGGAGACAACTGGTCGGCGATCGTGCGCGACCTGCCGCCCGTGCTCTCCGTGGAGGTGCAGACCCTCTGATGATCCGCGTCCACCTCCCGTATCACTTACGCACCCTGGCGCGCGTGGGCCACGAGGTGGAGCTTCCGGTCGAGGGCCGCCCGACCCTGGGTTCGGTCCTCGACGCCCTGGAAGCGGCGCACCCCACCCTGCGCGGCACCATCCGGGATCACGGCACGCTCCGTCGCCGCCCGCTGGTACGGTTCTTCGCGTGTGGTGAAGACTTCTCCCACGAGCCGCCGGACACTCTACTACCGCCTGCGGTCGCGACCGGCGACGAACCGTTTCTGGTCATCGGCGCGATCGCGGGAGGATGATTCTTGCCGGCAGTGCGCTGCCACCACCGCACTGCCGGCAGATCGGGAAGATCACGTTGATGGTGCGCCCGACCTCGGTGTGCTGAGACCCGCGGGAGCGCGACCTGGGTGCCGGTCCGCGGGTTACCGCGGGCTCCGTGCGAGACGCCTCGTCGCGGTCGCGGCCGGGATTACGAGCGCCGGGGCGGCCCCAGAGGTCGGACGTGCCGACCCGCGTGTTCCCGCGCCCGACGCTGCGCCGGAGATGTCGTCGCTGATCTGGATCTCCGAGAGGCACCGCGTTAGCCCAACGCAGCCAAGCGCGGTATGATTGAGATGGATTGCCGCGTGTGCTCTCGATCCGCGCCTTCGACAGGGATCGGGAGGGTCGGCGGGTCAGCGCCCGCCGTCCTGTCCCGTGGCATCCGCAGTGTCGCTCCCGGCGGGCACATGGCCCCGGAGAAGCGCTGCACCCAGTCACAGGGAAGGCTCGGAGACCACCCATGTCCAGCGGAGATCTGCCGCTCCGCCGCATAGACCATGTGCGCTTCTTTGTCGGCAACGCGCGGCAGTCGGCGTACTTCTATCGGAATGCCTTCGGCTTCGACGTCCTGGCCTATGCGGGGCTGGAGACCGGTCTGAAGGACGAGGCGGCCTATCTGGTGCGTCAGGGAGCGATTTCCTTCGTCCTGGCCTCTCCCCTCTCCGCACGCCACCCGGAACAGGCGCGGCTGGCGCTGCATGGTGACGGCGTGCAGGACATTGCCCTTGAGGTGGACGACGTCGAGGCTGCGTACTCGGAGGCTGTGCGGCGCGGTGCGGTCGGAGTGCGGCCGCCGACCTCCGTCGAGGACGCAGACGGGGTGTTCATCTCGGCCACCATCCTGGCGTACGGGGATACGACCCACACCTTCCTGAATCGGGATCGCTATGGCGGGTGGCACGCACCCGGGTTTCGGCCCCTGGACCCGGAGCGCTACGGTCCCTCCACCCTGCGCCCCGTGGGGTTGCAGGCAATAGACCACATCGTGGCTAACGTGGCGGAAGGGCAGATGGACGTCTGGGTCCGTTTCTACGAGCAGGTTCTCGGGTTCTCCCAACTGGTCCATTTTGACGACAAGGACATCAGCACGGAATACTCGGCGCTCATGTCGAAAGTGGTCCAGGACGGCCGGGGACGCATCCGTTTCCCGATCAACGAGCCCGCCGAAGGACTGCGCCGGTCGCAGATTGAGGAGTATCTCCAGTTCTATGGAGGGCCCGGAGTGCAGCACCTCGCGCTCTCCACTGATGACATCGTCACCACGGTGCGGGCGCTGCGGGAGCGAGATGTCACGTTCCTCAGGGTGCCTGCCTCCTACTATGACCTGATGCCCGCGCGCGTGGGTGAGATTGAAGAGGATATCCACGGACTGGCCGAGCTGGGCATTCTTGTGGATCGGGATGACGAGGGTTATCTGCTGCAGATCTTCACAGCGCCGGTGGAGGATCGCCCGACGGTGTTCTTCGAGATCATCCAGCGGCGCGGCGCGCAGAGTTTCGGGAAGGGCAATTTCAAAGCGCTTTTCGAGGCGATCGAGCGCGAGCAGGCCCGGCGAGGTACGCTGTGAAGCTCTGCCGCTTTGCGCCGGCGCCGGGGGAACCGGTGCGTCTGGGGATCGTCGCGGGAGAACAGGTGCGCGACCTCTCGTCCTGGCTCGGGCCCGACGGTACGCTCGCCGGTATGCACTATCCGGACATCGCCTTCTTGCAGGCTCTCCGCGCGCGACCGTACGAGGGGCTCCCATCGCTGCCGCTCGCGCAGGTCCAACTGCTGGCGCCCGTACTCCCCCCATCGTTTCGGGACTTCTACGCGTTCGAGGCGCATGTCCGCAATGCGCGGCGCAAGCGGGGCCTCCCCGTGCC
Source organism: Actinomycetota bacterium (assembly GCA_005805375.1). GTDB lineage: Bacteria > Armatimonadota > SYMT01 > SYMT01 > SYMT01 > SYMT01. The sequence continues at coordinate 30,584 of SYMT01000199.1, read as the reverse complement.
GCCCGAGTGGTACGAAGCGCCTGTCTTCTATTTCTCAAACCCGGCCGGGATTTTCGGGCCCGACGTGCGAGTTCCCAGGCCCCCGGAGACCCGGGAGCTGGATTACGAACTGGAACTGGCGGTGGTCATCGGTCGCGAGGGAAGCAATATCCCCTCCGCGGAGGCGGATGACTACGTGGCCGGTTTCACCTTGCTGAACGACTGGAGCGCCCGAGACGTGCAGCGCCGCGAGATGCGGGTTGGGCTGGGCCCCGCCAAGGGGAAGGACTTCGCGACGACCATCGGTCCCTGGCTCACCACGCCGGACGAGCTGGATCCCTACGTGCTCCCCGACCGCAGCCGGGGCAGACGCTATGCGCTGGCAATGGAAGCGCGAGTGAATGGGGAGTGCTATTCGGTGGGGAATAGCCGGGAGATGCACTGGACCTTCGCCGAACTGATTGCCGTCGCGTCGCGGAACACCACGCTGCGGGTAGGAGACCTCATCGGGTCCGGCACCGTGGGGACCGGTTGCATCACCGAGTTCCCGGAGGGCGTCCATCCCTGGCTCGAGGTTGGCGACGAGGTGACCCTGCAGATCGAGGCCCTGGGATCGCTCACCAATCGTGTGAGCGGGTGACGGAGCGATCATGCCCCACTACCGCAGCCTGGGAGAAATCCCCCACAAGCGCCACGCCCAGTTTCGTCAGGCACACGGCACTCTGTACCGCGAGGAAGTCTTCGGGAACGAGGGATTCTCCGGCGCCTATTCGACGCTCTATCACCGGTTTCCCCCCACACAGGTGTCCGGGCGCCGCCTGCTGGAGGACCGGCTCCCGGGTGCCGCCGACGAGGAAGGACTGCGCCACCGCCACCTGCGGACGGCGCGCGTGCTGCCCGCCGGCGACCCCATCTCCGGACGCGTGCGGCTCCTCTTCAACGAGGATGTGGCCATCAGCGTGTGCCGACCCACGGTTGGGATGGAGTATTTCTACAAGAATGCCGACGGTGACGACCTTCTCTTCGTCCACACAGGGACCGGGTACCTGGACACGATGTTCGGCGTGCTTCCCTACCGGCCCGGGGATTACCTCGTCATCCCCCGGGGTACGATTTATCGGGTGGTGGCGGAGGAGGGTGCTCCCTGTTTCCTGGTGATCGAGTCCGCCGGGGCCGTGGAGATTCCCCGGCGCTATCGGAACGCGCACGGGCAGTGCCTGGAGCACTCCCCATTCTGCGAGCGCGACCTGCGCGGCCCCACCCACCTGCCGCCGCCGCCGACTCGTCCGGAGGGGGCGGGACCCTGCGAAGTGCGGATTCGCGCCCGGGGAAGGCTCACGGCATACTACTACGATTTCCACCCGCTTGACGTGGTGGGCTGGGACGGATGCGTCTACCCCTGGGCGTTCAGCATCCATGACTTCGAACCGATAACCGGCCGGGTGCACCAGCCGCCGACGGTCCACCAGACGTTCCAGGCCCGCAACTACGTCGTCTGCTCCTTCGTGCCCCGCCTGCTGGACTACCACCCGGAAGCCGTCCCGGTGCCCTATTTCCATTCCAACCTGGAGAGCGACGAAGTGCTCTACTACGTGAACGGAAACTTCGGCAGCCGGCGCGGGATTGAGGAAGGCTCCCTCACGCTGCATCCGCAGGGACTGCCGCATGGCCCGCAGCCCGGTATCATCGAGGCCAGCCTGGGCGCCACGCGGACCGAAGAACTGGCGGTGATGGTGGATACCTTTCGCCCGCTTCGCCGCACAGTGGCGGCCGACACTCTCGATGATCCGCGGTACCCGGACTCGTGGCTGCCATGAATCCTTCGTTCGCCCATCCCCCTTCCGAGTTTCTGGGGGTGGATCCCGGCGCCCTCTCCCCCGGCGCCGCCCACCGGCTGCTGCTCCACTGCGTCGCGCCCCGCCCCATCGCGCTCACGTCTACGCTCTCTCCGGATGGGCAGCCGAATCTCGCCCCGTTCAGCTACTTCATGGCCGGCGGGGCCAACCCGCTCTCCGTCGTCATCTCGCCGCTGACGAACCGGATCGGCGGTCCGAAGGATACTCTGCGGAATATTGAGGCCACCGGCGAATATGTGATCAACGTAGCCACTCACGCCCTGCGTGAACCGATCAACCTGGCGTCGGCGGAGCTGCCGTACGGTGCGAGCGAGTGGGAGTTCAGCGGTTTGACTCCGGTGCCGTCAGTGCGCGTGCGTCCATCCCGCGTGCTGGAGAGCCCGATGGCTTTGGAATGCCGGCTGTTTCGGGTGGTGCCCCACGGCAGTGGCCCCCTATCGGGGAATTACATCATCGGCGAGGTGGTGTATCTCCACCTCGCCCGCGATGTCCTGGACGGTGACACGGTGGACCCGCGCCGCGTGGATTACCTCACCCGCCTGGGTGCTGAGTGGTACGCCCACACAACCCCCGAAGTGCTCTTTGAGATGCCGCGTCCCCCGAGAGTGTAGGCAGTTTGGTTCGCGAGATCCGCGCCCGGAAGAAACCATGTCCGACGACCAGACGGAAAGTACCGGCGCGGCCCTCACCGGGGCCGCGCTCGTGAAGGAGGTGTGCCGCCGCATCCGGATGGCACGTGTCCGCTGGGATGCCCACGAGAATGCCGCCTGCCGCCGCGAGCGCAGTCGCGCGCTGGCCCTCTACCAGACGCTCACCCCCGAACAGAAGGACGAGATCCCGCAGGTGCTCCGCGTCTGGCTGCGCTACCGCAGCGAGAAGTATTTCGGCCCTGCACGGAAGAAACCGAAGAAGCGCTTGGGATAACCGCAGCGTCCTGTGACTCCGGAACCGTCTACCGGGGGAATCCCGCGGCGAAGTCGTTCCACCAGTTGTTCCCCTGGGCCACAGTGACGGCGGCGTTGGCGGCAATCACCCGGAAGCGGAAGACCTGCTCTCGACCTTTCTCCAGTGCCCAGCTTTCGTTCTTGGATGGGCAGAACACGAAGTAGGGAACCTCCGGGTGGACGCGCAGCGGGTTGGGCGTGCGGGGGTTGTCCGGGTGCTCGAACAGCGCGATGCCGGCGGTGTTCCCGCGCACGGGTCCGCTGAGGGCGCACCACCCGGCCTTCGCGCCATCTGCCGTGATCCGGGTGTGGCCGTCCGTATCTGTCACCGCCACGCCGGAGGCTTTGGGGATCCACTCTGCTGCCCCGCGGACCGCCATGCCGCCGTAGCGATACGCCGGCAGCTCCAGGCGCATCGCCGGCGTCTGGCGGGAGATCAGGTCGAACATGTAGGCCGCGCCGGGCGCCTGTGGGGCGGTGAATTCCGGTGGATACACGATGATGTCCCAGGTTTCGTGCAGCGCTTCGATCCAGGCGTCTCCGTGCTTCAGGTCCCAGACCTGGCGGGTGCGCAGGTGAACCCGACCGTTTGTGATCCGGGGCTCATCGCCTCCCGCGGCGCGCACGCGCCCGGTCCCGCTGCCGAGATTCCAGAAGTCCGGGTGCAGTTCCGTGCCGTCCAGAGTGACTTGCGTCTTGGTCCAGGCGAAGAAAACTCCGCGCTGATGCGGATGATCCGCGGCAAAGTCGTCCGTCACTACCGCGCCGCACGGAGCGTGGATGGGGTGCAGGTAGCCGCTGCGGGTGAACAACGGCGGCGTGCCGGTAGGGCCCGGCCGGGGCGTGCGGCAGTAGGTGACGACGGGCCGCCCGCCGCAGCGGACCACCACATCGCCCGCCTCAGTCCCTGCAGTGAGTTTCTCCGCCGTCATCGCCTGCCTCCCCACGAGGACGCTTCCTGCCGCTGCTCCCGCTCCCGCCAGCCACTCTCGCCGGTTCATCCTGGTGTCCCTCCGTCAACGCCCCTCGTCCGCCCGCCGCGCCGATCAAGCGTTTTGCACCTCTCCTCAGTCCGGCAGCGGTTTCCCTTTGGTCTCCGGACCGAGGTACGTGCCGAGTAGACCGAACAGGTAGATCGCGCTGACCCAGGTAGCTGCTTGAGCATATCCCCCCAGGCTCTTTGCCAGTTGGCCCAGCAGGATCGGCGCTCCTGCGGCCAGAATGCGCGCTGCGTTGTAGCAAAAACCGAGGCCTGTGGTCCGCAGCCGGGTGGGAAACAGCTCCGGGAAATAGACGCTGTAGCCGGAGAAGGGTCCGAGCGTACAGAAGCCCATAATGAACGCCAGCACGGTAGCTCGCGGAAATGCCTGCTCGCCCGCCCCCTGGACACCCCAGAAGAACAGCAGGAGCGAGCCCCACGCGAGGCAGAACCAGAGGAAGAACGCCTTCCGCCGGTTCAGGTGCTCCGCCAGCATCGCGAACAGGTAAATGCCGAAGAAGGCGCCGGCATTCTGCAGAATGAAGACGAAGCTGATCATCCGGCCGCGCAGCACGCGGTCGGGAACCGCGGCGCTCATCTCGCCCTGGAGCATGTCCACGCTGAAGAACCCGACGCCCCAGAGCGCGCCCACCCCCGCTGCCGCCATCAGCACCGCGGCGGTGGTATTCCGGCGCAGCACCGGATCGGTGAAGAGTTGGCTGATGTTCCCGAGTTCCTCCGCCGCGGTGTGGTGGCGCGCATTGACCCACTGCTCCGGCTCCTTGATTGAACTCCGGATCCAGAGCACAAGGAGCGCGGGGACAGCGCCGATCCAGTACGCGGTGCGCCACTCGGCGGTGAGGTCGCCGAGAATCAAGGTGATGATGGCCGCCATGATGTTGCCCAGCGCCGAGAGTGCCTGCAACAGGCCCAGAGCCATCGCGCGCGACCGTGCGGGGAACACCTCCGCCACGAGCGCCGCTCCGGCCGCCCACTCGCCCCCCACCCCGAGCGCCGTCATGAAGCGCATGAAACCGTACGACTCCACGCTCCACGCGAATCCGTTCAACCCGGTGAAGATGGCATAGATCAGGATCGTCATCACCATCGTGCGGGTACGGCCCAGTTTGTCGCCAAGTATGCCGAAGATGAATCCTCCCACCGCCCAACCGATGAGGAAGATGGAGGTCATGTCTCCGGCCGCCTTCTTGGCCGCATCCACGATCTGGTCCTTTGGGATGTCTGTGGTGGCCAGGATTGCCTCGAGCGACGGCCGACGCACCAGATTGAAAATGTTCTGGTCCATTGTGTCGAACAGCCAACCGAGGGCGGCGACCAGAAGGACGACCCAGCAATAGCGGTCGAGCCCCTGGTACCAGCGGAGTCCCGAGGAATCGGACGAGGTTGAATTCATGGTGCAGCGGAGTCCCGGGCGACGCGCCCCACAAAAGCGGATGGGGACGGCAGATGCCGTCCCCATCTTCGCGACCCGCGGTCGTAATCCCTCTGCGGGGGACGTCAGACCTTGAACATCTCGTCGGTGAGGCGCACCCTGGAGCCGCGCTCCATTGCCTCGTTGGCAGCAATCACGCAGACGGTGTCGGCCAGCCCAATGCGCCCGTCACAGAACGGCTTCCGGCCGGTGCGCACGCAGTCCACCCAGTCTTCCAGGGCGAGGGCCCAATTGTTCTTGCTGACGCCGCTGTTGGCGAGCGCGGTGCCTGCGGTCCGCTCTCGCTTGTCCTGCCGGGTGGTGGCGCCGGCGTCCAGGAGAATCCCGGTGCGTCTCCCGACCTTCTGCTTGTTCTGCGAGAACTTCGCAAATTCGAAGTCCTCGGCGGAAGACTCGCGGAACATCATACTGCGGCCTGACGCCTCGCTGACGATCAGCGTGCCTTTGGTGCCCATGAATTGTTCGGAGAAGTCATCGTAGGCGTTTGTCTGGATGGACTGGTAGCAGAGCTTGAGGCCGCCGGGGTACTCAAACACCACCTGCACGTTGTCGAAGACCTCGCGCCCGTCCTTGTAGTGGTCAATGCCCCCGATCCCCACGACTGCAGTGGGGTGCAAGCCGGTGAACCAGTTGGTCACGTCAATCTGGTGGCTGCCGAGTTCCGCCATCAAGCCGCGCGAATAGGAGCGGTACAGGCGCCAGTTCAGCAAGCGTTCCAGTTTGGGATCGTTGCCCGGCACCGCTCGGCGCCAGGAGCCGTTCCGGTTCCACTGCGCGCGGACGTGGGTGAGTTCTCCGAAGTACCCCTTCTTTACCAGGTCCAGGGCATGATGATAGTCGGGGCTATAGCGCCGCTGATGTCCGACCTGTAACAGCGCGCCGGTGCGCTCGGCCGTGCGGACCATGTCCTTCGCCTGGTCTACGGTGTAGGCCATCATCTTCTCGCAGTAGACGGCCTTGCGCGCGTTCATGGCGTCAATCGCGATCGGTGCATGCAGGTAGAGCGGCGTGGCGATGCCGACGGCCTGAATGTCCTTCCGCTCGAGGAGCTTCCGGTAGTCCCGAAATACTTCGCAGTTCGGTCCGGCGATCTTGCGGGCAGCCTCAATGTGCGGCTCGTAGATGTCGGCAATGGCGACAATCTCCACGCCGGGCAACTTCACCAGTTGCTTCATGTCATTCTGACCCTGGACGCCGCTGCCGATCCAGGCCAGCCGCACCGGAGTGGCGTTGCGGGCCGCCTTCGCAGCTTCCTCGGCGGCAGCCTTCGGGTCCTGGGCCGCCAGCATCGCCCGCGCAACGGACGGCGGCAGAGTCAGCGAGAGGGCCGCCGCCATCCCGCCGCCCCGCAGCAGGTCGCGCCGCGACACGTTCTGTTCGTCATTCATTCGATTTGTTCTCCCCTCAGCCGGATCTCGCGCGCCTGCGGCGCATCCGTTCGCCGGAATACCTGGAGATTTTACCCCAACTCAAGCGCGATGTCCCCGATCCGTACTGCGATGTCGCACCCTCCCCCCGGCGCCTCCGGAATCAGCACTGCGGCGAAGCCGGGCGCCCGGGTGTGCAGGCGCCGCGTGCCCTCAACGCCCAGCACGAACGCTGCCGTGGAGAGGGCGTCCGTGTCTGCCGCGCTCGCGGCCACGACTGTAGCGCTCCGCACGCCGCCGGCGGGATAGCCGGTGCGCGGGTCGAGAATGTGGCTGTAGCGCCGGCCCTCCACCTCGAAGAACTGCTCGTAATCACCGGAAGTCGAGAGTGCGCGGTCCCGGAGTTGCACCACCCCGAGGCGCCGTTCCCGGTCGTCCGGGTGGCAGAGGCCCACCTCCCAGCTTTCACCATCAGCCGGGCCGCCGAGCGCATACACACTGCTCGTACCACCGTGCAGGAGTGCACTCTGGACGCCCAACGCGCGCAGTTGGTCCGCCATGCAGTCCAGCGCGTACCCCTTCCCGACGGCTCCCAGGTGCACCTGGACTCCTTCTCGCCCAAAGCGCACGGACCTGTGGACCGGATCGAGCGTAAGTAGCCCGCATCCCGTGTGCAGGAGCGCCTCGCGCACCGCGTCGGCCTCAGGCAGGCGTCCCCGCCCGCGAAAGAAGCCCCAGCACCGGATGAGTGCGCCGCACGCCGGATCGAACGCCCCTTCGCTGGCTGCTGCGAGCCGCATCGCCCGCGTCAGGAGGTCATACAACAGCGGTTCCAGCCGCACCGATTCGTGCGGGGCGCGCAGATTCAGGTCCGAGATGTCGCTGTCGGGACGGTAGTGGCTGAGCTGTTCCTCCAGCCGGACCGGTTCTTCCAGCACCTGCGCCGCGGCGTCCTCCAGAAATCCGCGGTCGGGCCCTACCAGCAGCACCTCGAACTCGGTGCCCATGGCCTCTCGTGCGGCCGTCACTACAAATCTGCTGTGATCCCGCTCCGAGTGCGGACCTGGTGCCCCGGGCAGAGGTGCGCCGGGATGCGGACCGCGGTCCGCATCCGGTGGGTGATGTTCAGGCGGATCGCGCCGGTCGTGACGTCCAGAGGGTAGCATGGGTTTGAGAAGAAATGGTGTGCCGTTCCCCATTGGCTGGTCCGACGTGACGTCATGTAGGGGGAGATCGTCCGCACGGTGGACGCCCAGGGAGGCACTATGATTCTGTCAGATGGAACACTGCGCCGTCTGCTGGAAAGCAGGTGGATTTGGCGGAATCCGCTCGTCAAGGTCGCGGAGGGCACGGCGTGATTCTGTCGGATGGGACCATTCGCAAGTGCCTGGCTGAAGGCCGGATCGTAATAGACCCGCTGGACGAGAGTTTCATCCAGCCGGCCTCAGTGGATGTGCGGCTCGATCGCGTGTTCCTCGCGTTTCGGCGTCACACCACGTCGGCCATTGATCCGTGGCAGACGAACGACCGGCTCATGGAGAAGGTAAGCGTCTCCCCGGGTGAGGCGTTCATTTTGCATCCTGGTGAGTTCGTGCTGGGCACCACATTGGAGCGCCTCACCCTCCCCAATGACATCGTCGCGCGGATCGAAGGCAAGTCGTCACTCGGGCGACTGGGCCTGCTGATTCACGCGACCGCGGGTTTTGTGGACCCCGGCTGGACGAATGGCCAGATCACGCTGGAACTGAGCAACGTCGCCCCGCTGCCGATCCGCCTCTGGCCGGGGATGAAGATCGCGCAGTTTTCGTTCATGCGGATGGACGCGCCGGCGGAACGTCCGTACGGGCACCCCGACCTGGGCTCCAAGTATCAGGGCCAATCGGGCCCGGTTGCTTCTCGATATCGCGAAAACCGTCAGGAGTAGCCGTGCTCCGCATTCCGGTGCGCGAGGGCCACAGGAGCATCAGGGGCTGGACCGCGGCGATCCAGCGCGATTGAAACAGAGGGGTAGGGCCGTGGCGTGGCGAACGTCACCGGTACTATGCAACGCAGAGTTCTTCTCCATTCTGCTCTGGCCGGCGCCGGGGCTGTACTCGGGGCGGGCGCCCCGCGCGCAGTTGCTCAAGAGAGCAACGCGGGATTTGTGCCCCTGTTCAACGGGCGCGATTTCACCCACTGGAAAGTGCCCGAAGGCGACAACGGCCACTGGAAAGTTCTCGATGGCGTCATTGACTACGATGCCGGGAGTGAGGCGCCCGGCGACAAGAATCTCTGGACCGAGAAGTCCTACCGTGATTTCACGCTTCGGGTGGAGTGGCGGCTGAAGGAAACACCGTACATCAACCCGCGCGTGCCGATCATCCGACCGGACGGGACGCACAAGAAGGACGCGAACGGGAAGGAAATCGTGATCGCGGTGCCCGACTCCGATTCCGGCGTGTTCCTGCGGGGTTCCCAGAAGGCCCAGGTGAATATCTGGTGCTGGCCCATCGGGTCGGGCGAAGTATACGGCTATCGGATGGATGCGAAGATGCCCCCCGCCGTGCGGGCCGGTGTGACGCCCCGCGTGAATGCCGACAACCACATCGGTGAGTGGAATGCATTCGAGATCACCGTGCGGGGGAACCGCCTCACCGTAGTGCTGAACGGGAAGAACGTGCTGCGGAATGCCGAACTGCCGGAACTGCCCGAGGCCGGTCCGCTCGGCCTCCAACACCACGGCGGGAAGCGCAACGGTCAGTGGGCCGGGCCTCCCTCTCTCGTGCAGTTCCGTAACATTGCCGTCCGGGAACTCTAGACGGCACGAGGGGCCGGCCTGCAGGCCGGCCCCTCGCTTGACTTCGCTGGATTGATCGGTTACGGCAGGTCGGGGATCCCGCGAATCGGCTTGCACATTTCGTCACCGGTCCGGATCCACTTGGCGTGGCCATCGCAGTAGACACTGTTGATGCCGCCGTTGTGGCGGCCCGAGGGAACCAACTCTCCCCCACGCGGAGGGCCCGCCAGCGCCTGGGATTCCGGCCAGTTGTAGTTGGTCATGCAGGTCCGAACGTCGCTGGTGGGGAACCAGCGGTAATGAATGATCTGGGAGTTAGCGTCCGTCCGGCCCAGGTTGTTCCGGAGCCAGCTATACATCGGCTGGTTGTCGAGCACACAGATGACATCTGCGGGCCGGTTTACCACGGCAAGCTTCACGCCGTCCCGGTAGGCCACCCCCGGCTGGGTGCTGCCCAACTGGCCGTTCGGGTAGTAGCCGAGCAGGATGTTCCAGGCGTAACCCGTCCACGAGCGGAAACTGGGGCACCGCTGGTACTGACCGTAGTTCCCAGTGCCGCCCTGAAGCGTCGGGTGGTCGGACCTCCCGCCGTTCTTGACATACGGCGCAATCGCGTCGCCCCAGTACTGGTAGCCGCCCTGCACCGGCGACCCGGGAATGATGATCCCGAAATTGTCCGAGAAAAGGAACGTCTCGTCGTAGTCCTGCACGTACATCATAACTGCCGAGCCGATCTGCTTGCAGTTGGACAGGCACATGGTCTGCCGCGCCTTCTCCCGAGCTTGGGCGAAGACCGGGAAAAGGATGGCAGCAAGTATCGCTATGATAGCGATCACTACGAGGAGTTCGATGAGGGTAAAGCCTCGCCGTCGCATAGGTGGATCTCCCAGGGGGGAACGCGACCAGTCCGGATGGAGCAGTCGCGTTCGCAACCCAACGTGAGTATTATGAGAGAAAGGGCCAGAAAGAACTACCATCGCACGAACAGCGAGCGACATCCGCGGTTTGCTTCGCTGCAAGGCGCCGCTGTTCTGATAAGCTAAGAGATAAATGCTGCCTCTGCGTGACGAAAACCCCACTCACTCCACTCCCGTGCTCACCCTCGGTCTGATCGTGGCCAACCTGGGAGTGTTCGCCCTCCAGCTATCTGTCGGCCTGTCGGTATCCGCATTCGCGTGGGGACTGATTCCCGCCGAACTCGTCCATCACGCCGACCGTTTGTACGGCAGCCGCCTGACGGGAGTCGCGATCAGTAACCTGGACCCGGCGTGGCTCACCGTTGTCACCTCCATGTTCATGCACGGGAGTTTCCTGCACATTCTGAGCAACATGTGGTTCCTCTGGATTTTTGGGAACAATGTCGAGGACCACCTCGGGCGTGCACGGTTTCTACTGTTCTACCTGTTGTGCGGGGCCGGCGCCGCCGCCGCACAGGTGCTCGCCGGGCCGGCGTCGGCGATCCCGATGGTGGGTGCGTCCGGAGCTCTGGCGGGAGTCATGGGCGCGTATCTAGTGCTCTTCCCGAGAAGCCGCATTCTGTGCCTCACCACGATATTCATCATCACCACCGTGGAGCTACCGGCCGTGCTGGTGTTGGGATTCTGGTTCCTGCTGCAAGTATTCAATAGCCTGGTGCAGATGGGACCGCGTACGCCGGGTGGGGGAGTGGCCTATGCCGCGCACGTGGGCGGTTTCGTTGTGGGATGGGTGCTCATCCGATTGTTCACGCGGCCCCATCCGCATCGGGCGCACGGCCACACCCGCCGCCCGGACTCCACGGACTGGCGCTGAGGGGAGAACCACGTGGCGGTACTGCGGCGCTTACATCCTCTCCTGCTCGGCCTCCTGGTCGTCGGCCTGCTGGCGGCGTTGGTCACGCTCTGGCTGCGGAGGACGACCGAGGGGGCTGCACGTCGCGTAGCGCTGGTGCTGGACTACCCGCAGGTGCGCGCCCTCGCCGTCGCTACAGGAACTACCGCTGCCGATTTGCTGCTCGAGTTTCGCCGGGCCGGAGCTACGGGTGTGGCCATTTCTGAGCAGACTCTGGGGGACGTCGAACAGTCGGGGGAACTTCAGGTCCGCCTGCAAGTGACCGGCGGGAACCGGGAGGCACGGCTGCGTTTCGCTGATCCGGTGACGGCAGGACGAGCGGCCGACGCAGTGGGGCGGCATGTAGCGAGTGCGAGTTCCACCCGCCCCACGGATGACTGCCTCTCCATCCTGCGCGCGAACGGCAAGCGCCTGTACCTCCCGGGACGCTGGGACGACTATCGTGGGTTCTCGCTCGGGCTGGCCCCGGACGCCCTGCGCGATGCAGCCATAGCCGGCCTCGAGCCCGTCGTCCGCGTCTCCAACTCGCTCGGGCTGACGGCAGCGCTGGCAATATCCTCCCTTCGCCAGGCACGTGCCGCGGGCTCGCGAGTGGTGATCTTTTCCGGCGACGAGGTCCTCGGATATCGGGGCTTGCAGTCGCTGGTGGCAGCGGCGTTTCGGGAGCAGGACCTGCTGTTCGGCAGCATCGAGTTCGGCAAACAGCGCGGAGACGAAACCCTTGCGGCCGCGTTGGTGGATCGCCTGATTCGGGTACACTCGATTTCCTCGGCCGAAATGGCGCGGATGAAGCCGGTCGAAGCGATTGAGCGCTACGTACGGGCCGCCGAGGAACGAAACATGCGCTTGCTGTACGTGCGGCTGCCGGGCGGCGCGATGCCCGACCCGCGCGGTGAATGTGTCGCATACGTCCACGAACTCGCCCGCGAGGTGGCCCGAGCGGGGTTCGGGCTGGCGTCCCCGGCGCCGTTCGGGCGCGTCTGGAATGACGCCCGCGCCGGGCGCGCTGCGGGTATCTTCCTGGCGTTCGGGGTGGCGGGGTCCGTGGCGGTGCTCCTGGCGCTGACACTTCCGCTGGGGAACAGCGTTCAGGCGTGGCTGGGAGTGGTCCTGGCGCTGGGGTGCGGTGCGCTGGCGGCGACCGGAGCGACGCTGGCCACGCAGGTGCTGGCGCTCCTCGCCGCGATCGTGTTTCCGACGCTGGCGCTGGTCGCGATGCCGCTCCCGCTCGGCGCGTACGAGAATCACCACCCCGCGGCCCCCCGCGCGGGCGCCATCGGGATCCCCGCAGTGCTGATGGAGTTCCTGGCTCGCACCGCGGTGACTGCCATTGGCGCAGTGCTCGTCGCCGCGATCCTTTCGGAGCTCCCTTTCCTGGTCAAGACGCGCTCCTTTTCGGGGGTGAAGTTGGCGACGACAGTACCGATCCTCCTGACGGCTGCCTACTACGCGCTTGGGCCCAGTTGCGCGTATGAGAATCTCGCTACCGAATGGGAGGCCATCTACGAGCGCGTGCGCCGCTTTCTGCTGCAGCCATTCCTTGTCTGGCACGTCATGGTTGTGGGCGCAGCGGGGGCGGTCTTGCTCTTGCTCGTGCTGCGCTCGGGGAACGATGCGGGGATCGGCGTCTCGGAGTGGGAGTTGCGTTTCCGATCGCTGCTCGACCGGGTGCTCTATGTACGGCCGCGCACCAAGGAGTTCCTGCTGGGCCATCCGGCGCTCTTCATGGCGCTCGTACTTGCCGCTGTGCCGCGTGCCCGCACGTGGGCACTCCTGCTGCTGGTATTGGGCGCAGTTGGTCAGGTGGGACTGCTCAACTCATTCTGCCACCTCCACTCACCCCTCAAACTGACCGTCATCCGCACCTTCAACGGGCTTTGGACCGGCATCCTCGTCGGCGGGGCGGTGTGGGCACTGTGGGCACTGCTTGCGCGCCCGAGACGCAATCGCCGTCGCATCATTCCATGAGGACACGAATTCTCTTTTCCGGCTACTACGGACTTGGAAATGCCGGGGACGAGGCCGTGCTGGCTGCATCGGTGCACCTTTTCCGACGCCTCCGCCCGGAGGTCCGCATCGAAGTACTGTCTGCAAACGTTGCAGCAACGAAGACAGCGCTGGGTGTGGACGCGACGCCGCGAATGGATCCCGCCGCGGTCGTCGGAGCGATCCGGCGGTGTGACCTGTTCCTCAGCGGCGGAGGGAGCCTCCTGCAAGATACTACCAGCTTTCAGTCGCTGTGTTACTATCTGGGCCTGCTGGTCCTGGCGCGCCGACTTGGCAAGAAGACGATGGTCTACGCCCAGGGGATCGGACCTCTGCACCGGGACGCCACGCGACGGATGACGGGGCGCGTCCTGCGCCGCGTGGACGCGATCACTGTCCGGGATGCCGAGTCCGCGGACCTTTTGCGGTCCCTCGGCGTGGATGGGGCGGGAGTTCCGAATGTCGAGGTCACCGCCGATCCCGTGTTCGCGCTCGATCCGAAGGTTACCGATCGGGTACACCGGCTGGCGCTGGAACGGCCCGTTGCGGCCGTATCGCTGCGCCCCTGGCCCGGTGTCGAGAACATCCTGGAACCACTCGCGGAGGCGTTTGCCCCGTACCGCGGGATCTTGAACGTTCAGGCGTGGCCGCTGTTTCCTGACCAGGATCTCGAACTCTGCCGTCGGTGGGTGGCGCTCACTCCCGGCGCGCAGGTCCAGGAAGAGGCACTGGATCCGGCCGAATGGATGGCGCTCGCCGGGTGGACGGATGTGGTGGTCGGCATGCGCCTCCACGCGTTGATCTTCGGCGCGGCGCGCGGCGCGCGCCTCCTGGGGATCAGCTACGACCCCAAGGTAGATGCCCTCCTGGGACGATTGAGGGTGCGTCCCATCGGCACACCCGATCGTCTGGATATCACAGCACTTCGCGCCGGCATTGATGCTGCGCTGGCCGAAGAAGACACGCGGTGGAAGGACCGGCAGGCCCGGGCAGCCCACCTGCGGGAAGCAGCGGAGAGAAACGTCACCCGGGCACTCGCACTCTTGGACAGCGATTAGGCGTTGGTGCGTGTCCTGACCACCGGTTGCATCAGTTCTCGAATCGGGACAACGCGAAGCGAGACAGGTCGTGGCCCGGATCCTGATCCAGGACGAGCCGGGCGGCAATCTGGCCGAGGAGCACCGTGAACTTGAACCCGTGCCCGGACAGTCCGCCGACGTAGGTCACACGCGGGGCGCCCGGCAACCGGTCCACGATGAAGTCCGTGTCGGGGGTTACGGTATAGAGGCACACCTGATGATGGGTGACCGGCCCCGTGGCATCCGGCAGTCGTTCCCGCAGATAGGCGCGGGCCGCTTCGTCATCTTCATCGCGCGGTTCCCGGCCGAAGCTGTCCGGATCAAACGGGGGACCGAACCGGTGCAATGCTACCTTCGCGCCGGGAATCTCGTCGTGCTCAGGAAATCCGTAGTAGTAGGTCTCCATGTCGATCCAGACCGGGAACCGGTCCGGGGAGAAGTCGCTCCGACGGTTCGTGAGTGTGAAGTAGGCGTACTGCTGGCGTGTTACGGTCACCGGTAGGGTTACCCACGGTTGGAGCAGGCGGCCCACCCAGGGCCCGGCGGTGATGAGCAAACGGTCATACGTCTCCCACACTCCACCGGTGCGAATGCGCACACCGCTCGCGTTCGGTTCCACTGCATCCACCAGGGTGTTCTCACGCAGTTCGGCGCCGCGACTGCGCGCGAGGCGCGCGTTGGCCAGCACGCATCGCGAAGCCCGCAAGAGGCCGCTCTGTGGTTCGAACAGTCCGCAGTCGTGATCGCGGAGGCGGAACGGCAGCCTTGCCCTTGCCTCTGCGGCCGACCAGCGCTGGTACGGTACGCCGACTGCGTCCAGGGCTGCTTCGGTGGCGATCATCTCCGGCAGGTCCTCGGGACCGAAGAAGAAGCCACCGCAGTTCAAAAGGAGCGACTCGCCGCTCTCGCGTTCGAGGTCGGTCCACAGCGGGTAGGCCGCCTCCATGAGGCGCGCGTAGAACGGGTCAGGGTAGACCTTGCGAATGATGCGTGAACTGCCGTAGGAGCTTCCCTGGGTGTGATCGAGGCCAAATTGCTCGAAGCCCACCACCTGGTGGCCCGTGGCGGCCAGGAACCGGGCAGCGGCCGTGCCGACACCTCCCAGCCCAAGGATTGCGACTCGCATCGGGGCTCACGGAGTACCGGTGAGGTGCGAGGTCACCCGGCGCGTCACTTCCGCTCTGGCCTCGTCCGGCGTGGCGGCACGAGCCTCGAAGCCGACACCTTCCTGATGGAGCCCGCTCAGCGCGGGCACATAACACCAGGCCAGCCATTCTCCGTGCCGGGCCAGTCGCCACCGCAAGTTCACGGTACGACCTTCGATCGTGAGGACTTCCTGTTCAGCCGGTTGACGCATAGTTTTTTGGAGGACGAAGAGAGAGGGAGAGAAGACGTTAGGAGTACGTCGGCGACAGCTACCGCGCTGCCGATCCATTGCCTACCGTGACGACCGCCGAGCCGGAGCCTTCGGTCGAGCGCGCGTGGCCGGAGATGCCCCACGAGGCGGCTGTCTCTTCCGCGCCTCCACCCGCTTCCGGCGGGGCGAGGGCGCCTTCGGGGAGCGTGCGTTGGAAGGGGCGGCCCTTTTTGCCGCTCCTGGCCTCCGTTGGGGAACCGGACGCACGGTGCTCGATTTGGAGCGTGCGGCCTTCTTCTGGGCACGGAGCCTCGCTGCGTCGCGTGGATTTATACTGGAGGGGGGCTTGCGCACCGGCGCCGCCGATTTCTGCGGGCGAGATAGCGTGCCGGCACGAGGCGAGGGCCTCGTTCGTGCGAGCAGTGCGTTACGGCGTCCGGAAGCCGCCGGTTTCCGTGCCGCGGGCGTCGCTTGCTTGCGGGTCGCGGTCACAGGAGACCGCGCGCTCGCTCGCCGGGTCCCGCCACTTCCGGGTGTACGGCGGACCGAGGCCGAAGCCCGCGGCGCGCCACTCAGCGCCCGCTTTGAGGGTTTTGCCGCCACCTTCGGGCGAACCTTCGCCGCCCGCCGGCCGGGAGACTGCTTCGGCGCGGCCGCCCTGGCGCTCACCTTGCGGGGCGGCTCGGAGACTGCAGCCCGTTTTCGTGCGGCAGTCTTCTTCGCTGCGACTGCGGCAGCGGCCTTCCTCCCTGCGACTGCGGCAGCGGCCTTCTTCGCTGCGAGTGCAGTGGCGGTCTTCTTCGCAGCCAGAGCAGTGGCGGCCTTCCTTGCGGCCAGTGCGGCGCCGGCCTTCTTCGCAGCCAGTGCGGCGGCCGTCGGGCCGGGGACGGTGACCCTGCGGTCCGGCACACTGGATCCCGGCGCAACTCCCAGCCGCGGGACTGATGGAGGCGGAACACCGGCTCCACTCAGAGCCGTACCTGGCGCCGATGGCGCAGGGGCATTTCCAGGCCTGGGTGCGCCGGCATCCCCGGCGGTACCCGGGCCGGTCTGCGCGGCGGAACCAGCCGGTTGCGGCGGTTTGGCCGGACCCGGCGGCGCAGCACCGGGCACTCCGTCATTGGGAGGCGCTTCTTCTCCACCGGACGGACGGTTTCCATCCAGGCGCTGAAGGCTGCTGGCAGCGGCAAACTGCACATCCGGATGCGGCTTTCCGCGCAGCACGCGGGCCAGCGCGGGCATGGCTGCGGTGTCGCCGAGATCCCCCAGCAAACTCGCGGCGGCGCGGGCCCCCATCGTGTCAGGACTCTCGAGGAGCGAGCGCAGGGCAGGAGCTGCGGGCATTCCGATGAAGCTCAATGCCAACGAAGCCCAGTAGACGGTGGTGCGGCCTGACAACGCGGCCGTAAGAGGGGCGACGGCGCGGATCCCGAAGGCGGAAAGCGAGCGTGACGCAAAGCCCGCAACACGCCCGTCCCGATCACGGAATGCGGCGATGAGCGGTGCGATGGCTGCGGGGTCACCGCATTCATCCAGGGTTTCGGCAGCGGCTTCGCGCACGTTGTCTGCTCGATGTTGGAGAGCCGCAATCGCCACCTGGGTGGCCGCCGCCACACGCATCCCTGCGAGCGCGCGCACGGCCCCTTCGGCCTTGTAGAAGCCAGGGTCGTTCGGATCCACCGCCCGGGCCGCGTTCGCGAGCAATGGGATGGCGGGAACGCCGATGTTGCGCAGGGCGTCGGCGGCTGCCGCACGCACCGGGTAGCTCACACTGCCCAGGCCGTGCTGAATCAGGGCCGCGGTGGCCGTCGGATCGGAAATCCGTCCGAGGGCGATGACGATCTCGACGCGGTTCGTCTCGTCCCGTGAAAGGTAGTAGACGAGTCGGGCCGTCGCGCGGCGATCGCCGAGCCGACCCAAAGCACCCACGGCGGCACGCCGGGTCGTGGGTGTATCCAGCTTCGGAAGCAGGAAGGGGACAGCCCGCGCATCGCCGATCCGATCCAGAATTGAAATTGCGTTGTTCTGGTCGTCTTCGTTCGCGTGCGCTGCATCCAGATAATGCACGACACCGAACACCGGTTCGCTCGGATTAGCGAGAAGCGAGTTCGGCAGGCCCAGCAAGCGGGATAGTTCCGCCTGTGCCTGTTCCGGAGTGAGTCCCTTCGCGGGCGTCTGAACGGCGTCCTGGCCGAACAAGGCAACCGTCTTGAACCGATCATCCTTCTTGGAAATCTCGTACAGCGCGTTGCCGGCAAACGTACGATGGGCGGTGCGGAGTCGCGCTTTGGCGCCGTCCTCGCCGGCGAAGACCAGCAGCGGCATTAAGGCGGCGCCCGCAAAGTTCTGGCAGACGCTCTGCGCGCCGCCCTTGACCGCATTGTCCGAGTCCCCCAACGCGCCGGTAACCGCCTCAATCGCGATCGCCGGTCCCATCGCCGTCAGTGCCTGCTGGGCCCGGTCCTTGATCGGTTGATCCGAGTCTTTCAGGAACGGCACCGTCAGGCGGGCTGCATTCCTGGCGGTCTTGGCGTCGGTGGCGCCGTCTTTCGCCAGCGCGAGCAGCGCACGCACGGCCGCAGCGCGCACAGACGGCCGCTCGCCTTGCAGTTGCTCGGCGATATGGCCGTCGTTGGTGAAGCCCTGCATCATTTCCCGAATGGCAGCAGACTGCCGCGCCGGGACGTTCGACTGCATCCCATCCACGCGGGCCAGCTTGATGCGGTAATTGTTCCCCACCAGCCCCGCGATCAACAGGATGATCGCACCGAAGATCCCCAGCGTGACGTTCCGCCCCCGCGTATCCAGGGCTTCGTCTTCCATGCTCGTTCGCTCCCGCCGATAGCGCCCGCCTAGCCCGCTTTTACCGGGTTGCGCAGCGTTCCGATTCCATCAATCTGGATCTCCACCACGTCGCCGTCCTTCAGGAAGACGGGCGGCTTGCGCGCAAATCCGACTCCGGGAGGTGTGCCGGTAAAGATGGCGTCACCAACCTCAAGGGTCATCACGTGCGAAAGGTACTCGATGGTGCTGGCCACATCGAACACGAATTGGGAGGTGTTCGAGTTCTGCATGGTTTCGCCGTTCAGCACGCACCGGATCGGCAGGTTGTTGGGATCGAGGCCTTCGTCGCTCGTGACGAGGACCGGGCCCATGGGTGCGAAGGTGTCCCAGGTCTTGCCCACCATCCACTGGCCTCCGCCGCGCTTCAACTGGTAGTCTCGCGCGCTGACGTCGTGGCCGCAGGTGTAGCCGGCGACATGGGCCAGCGCCTGCTCCCGGGGAATGTTCCGACCCGCCTTGCCGATCACAAAGACCAGTTCCGCCTCGTAGTCTACCTGGTCGCTGGTCCCGGGCAGTACGATCGTGTCGCCGGGTCCGATTACCGTGTTCGAGTACTTGCAGAACAGAACCGGCTCGCTCGGCACGGGCATGCCGCTCTCGGCAGCGTGGTCACGGTAGTTCAGACCCAGGCAGACAATCTTCCCGGGTCGAGCGATCGGAGCCCGGCGCCGGATCTGATGATCCCGGTAGAGGATCGCACTGCTGCCCGTGAGGTCATCCAACACGTTGTCTGGAAGTCCCTGCACGAACTCGATCGCCTCGGACGCAACCTGCCGAGCTGCAGTTCCCCCCTGGAGGTAGGCAAGCATGTCCGACGGAAAACGGGCCGCGAGCGCCTGTGCCGCACCGACCCCGTACTGGACCAGTTCCTTCGCTGCGGCCGCGTTCTGCAGGTCCACAATCCGCCCGTTCCACTCCGCGCCCAAGCGCTGCTGTCCGGCCGTTTCAAACGTGAGTAAGCGCATCGTCCGTTTCTTGTTCCTCCCGCGGGTATTTCCCCCGGTGATGTTGATCCTGCGCACCGGGAAGTCCTCCTGCCCGGGACGGGAGGGGCCAACTCATCGGAGATGGCTGCCGTGTGCCGCGGTGTTCGAGACAACGGAGGAAGAGGGACGCCGGGGCACCGGGTGGAACAGGACTGCATCCCCGAAGAGAGGAGGGCAGAGCGATGGAGATGAGTCTGAGCCGGTTCTGGATCGTCGGCGTGGGGACTCTTGTGGGGGCGATTGCCGGAGGGTGGATTTGGGCGCAGCACGTGACGACCGCAGCCCAGGTCGCTGCGTCCGACAACGACGATGCATTGATTGAGGCGGCTCGCTCAGCCGGCACCGCGGGGCTCGCGGCTGCTCTCCAGGGCGCATTTGTAGGGGGGATCCTCGGAGGGATCGCCGTGCTGCTGATCCTCTACTTCACCGACCCGGATCGCGGGATGAAGGTGCGCGAAGTAGATACAGGCGACGACCGGTATTGAAAGTATGTATGAGAAAGGAAAGCGATGTGCGTCTGGCTGTGACGCACTCCAGCGTCGTTGAGGCTCCGGACCCAATGATGCTTCGAAATCGCGCCCGGATCACCTCCTCACCGGTGCACCCCCTGCTCAATCGCGCCTTCGTCCCACTTTCTACACACAGTCATTAGAGCAATGAGTCGCAGAACTGCCATATTGAGTATTGCTCTCGGAGCGATACTCTCAGGAGTAGGAATCGTTGCGTCCCGTCCGAGCTGGGCGACCCTTCCGGCTCGGCGTCCCTTGGAGCAAGGAGGGTTCTATCTGCTCATCGGCCTCTTCTGCTGGCTGCGGGTGCGGTGCCACATACTCCCGTCCCTGCGGGGAGTCGCCCTGAGACAGGCGAGCTGGCGTGGTAGTGCTGCCGCCTGCAGGCACTGGCTCCGGCGGGGAGCTCCCGTGGACGCCCGGGATCTGACAGACTGGACCCCTCTGGCCATCGCCGCCCGCTATGGTCACCTGGAGGTGGTCCGGGTCCTGCTCGAGGCGGGGGCAGCGCCGGATGCGTCCACAGTCCAGGGCTGGTCGCCGTTCCTGCTGGCGATGGTCTCGCGGTTCCAGCTCGTCTCGTCAAACAACGCGGACGGTTTTTGGCTGCCGCCGCCCACGCCCGCGCGCGCGGAGCACGCGGAGGTGATGCACCTGTTGGTGGCGGGAGGCGCCGACGTGGATCGGCCGGGTTCTTCCGGTTGGACCCCCCTCGCGATCGCCGCTTGTATCGGCAGCGCCAACGCGGTACGGTCCCTGCTCATGCTCGGCGCCAAGCTGACCCCTGCGCACCCCGGGGAACCGTTTGCCCTCCACTACGCTACGGCCGAGGGGCAAGCTGCCGTGGTGCAGGTCCTGTTGGAGGCGGGGCATGACCCGAACGTCGTGTGGTCCGGCGTCACACCGCTCGTCCAGGCGGTGAATCTGGGTCGTGAAGACCTGGTGTCGCTCCTGCTGGCGGCCGGAGCAGACATAGACATGCAGATTGCACAGGAGTACTATTCTGCGGTCACGTTGGCCGTCGCGCGCGGGCACGCGCCTGTGGTGGCCCTACTGGCGGATGCCGGCGCTAACCTCGCGGCGCCGGCATCACCGGAGGAGTACTCTCTGCTCCATCTGGCGGCGCTCCATGGGCATGCGTCCGTATTGTCTGCGCTGCTCGACCGAGTTGAGAGCCCGGATCCAGTAGATTCCTACGGGCGTACTCCCCTCTCCTATGCAGCACATTGGGGACACGCGCCGGTCGTGCGGCGTCTGGTCGAGGCAGGCGCCGACTGGCGCCGACCGGATACGGCCGGATACGGTCCGCTCTCCGCTGCCGTGTTCGCCGGCCGGACCGAGGTTGTGCAGGAACTGCTGACTCTGGGCGCGGATCCCTGGGACCGGGATGCGCATGCGTGGATGGCCGCGGCCTGGGTGGGAAATCTGGCGTTGGTGCGGCTGTTCGTACAGCATGGTGGAGATAAGGACTATCTTGATCCTGACGGAGACACTGCGCTTCTGTTAGCAAAACGCCATCGGCACAAACGGGTGGTGCAGTACCTTCGGTCAGTAGGGGCACGAGAATAGCAGGGGTCTGCGGGAGTGGTGCGTGCGGAAACGTGAAGCCGGCCCTGCGAGGGTGCGGGGATGTGAAACGCCGGGACGACGCCGCGACGCCGCGCGGATCCGGTGTTCAGACGCGGCGTCGCGCAGGACGGACCTCCTTATCCGGAGGCTCATCACTCCGATTCGGAGATCCCTGCCCTGAAGGGTGACCTGAGTCTCCTTACGGCTGACTCCGGCGGCATCGTGGAGAAACCGCCCATGAATTCCGTATCGGCCCTCAGGAGTCTGCCTCTGCTACCGAACCGTGAGCGTCAGTCGAAAGCGCGCAGACCGCACCTTCTCGGTGGGACGCAGCGACACCCAAACGTGGTAATCACCATCGTGAGGGAGGGCGCCGGACCACGTGTAATTGATGTCGTAACGGGACGCAAATGCAGTGTTGGGCTGGAGCAGGCGAAAGGCGGCGTATCGTCCCCGGGGTGTGGACTCGATCCGCAGCGTCGCCGTCTGGCCCTTGCGAGCCCCGAAGACAAACTCCGTCTGCTCGTCACCCTTCAGATGGCCACTCACCGTTGCGGACGATGCTCCGGCGGCGAACCGGATCCGGCCCGGCTCCGCCTTACCCCCTCCGCCCGCGGTAGCCGCCCGTGACGCAATCAGACACAGGCAGGCGAGAAAGGCCGAGTTTCGGAGTGGATGTTTCACGTTGTGAGGCCTGGCGGCAAGAGGCGCCCTTTGGTGAAACACCGTGCGGTGCGTTTCACTCTCGCAAGTAGTCGCGCCCCCACCCTCGAAGAACTCCGGCTTCGAGGGTAAGATGCGAAGGAGAGGGAAAGCCGCGCCCTCTTCACCCCTGTCCGTTGGGGAAGATCGGAGGGAGAAAGTTCCCCGGCGCGAACCGGCCGTCGCGGGCCGTTAGCCGGCTTTGAACGACTGCCCGCAGCCGCAACTCGATGCAGCGTTGGGGTTCTCTACCTTGAACCCCTGGCCCAGCAGTGCGTCTTCCACATAGTCGACGCTGGCGCCTTCCAGGTAGGGCATGCTCATGGAGTCTACGTAGACCCGGAGGCCGTCGAAGTCGAGCACTTCGTCATCGGGCGCCGGCTCGGTGTCGAGCTGCATACCGTACTTGAAGCCGGAGCAGCCGCCGCCCTGGATGTAGATCCGGAGTCCGGCGCCGTCCTGGCCCTGCTGATTGATGATCTCTTTGACCTTGTCCACCGCGCGCGGCGTCAGGTCTACCGTCGGCTTCTCGATGACTGTGAAAAGGCTCAATCTCGGTCTCCTTCCTGGCTCGACAGGGATCGGCTATTCCGGTACGGGACCGGAACCGCGACGTGAACGCGACATGGGGGCTTCGACCCGCATACGGGACCATTCCTTTCGCATTATACTCGATGTGGGGCGCATTGGAGACAGGAGATCGGGGCTCGGAGTGCGGAAGTAGGAGGTAGGGAGAAGCAGGAGCCAGGAACCGCTCCGGCGCCGTTCACCATTCGAAAATCATGCTGGCCCAACTGAGCATTCAAAATTTCGCGCTGGTCGCTTCGCTGACACTGGAGTTCGAGCCGGGCTTCAATGTGCTGACCGGCGAAACAGGTGCCGGTAAGTCCATCCTGATTGATGCGATTACGGCGGCGCTGGGAGAGCGGGTCAATAGCGAGTTCGTCCGCGAGGGGGCCCGGCGGGCAACCTTAGAAGCGGTGTTCGAGGTCGGGGATTGCCCGCTTCCTTCGGTCCAGGAATGGGCAGAGGATGGGCTGGTCATCCTTGCCCGGGAGATCACCGCCGCCGGCCGCTCAACCTGTCGTATCAACGGCCGCATCTCTACTGCATCCGTGGCGCGTGCCGTCGCCGCCGACCTGATTGACATCCACGGCCAGCACGACCATCAGTCGCTGCTCTCGCCGGAGCGGCACGTCGAGTTTCTGGACAACTGGACGCGGGCGCACGGCGGACGTCCGGCTCCCGCTCGGGGACGGAAGGGAAAAGACGCGTCTTGCGAGACACAGGGGGCGGAGGAACCCGCCGGTGGGTGGAAGCGACTTGCTGAAACCCTGTATTCCGAGCTCCGGTCCGCGCACCGGGAGCTGCGGTCACTGGCCCAGAGTGAACGCGATCGGGCACAGAAAGTAGATTTGTACCGCTTTCAACTCGACGAGATTGATGTGGCGAGTCCCGCCGCGGACGAAGAGGAGGATCTACTTGCAGACCGGGTGCGCCTGGCCAACGCCGAGAAGCTGTACGCCGCCGCCGCCGCCGCGAAAGGGGCGTTGGCCGACCGCGAGGCGTCCGCGCTGGATCTGTTGGTGCAGGCGGCGCGGGACGTCGAGCTGATCGCGAGCCTGGACGAGGCTGCCGCACCGATGCGTGATCTGCTCGAGACAGCTCTGACCTCTGCCCAGGAAGCAGCCACCGAGCTGCGGGTGTACGCCGACTCCGTCGAGTTCAATCCCGAGCGCCTGCAGCAGGTGCAGGATCGGCTCGAACAGTACCGGGTTCTCAAGCGAAAGTACGGCGACACCGTCGCCGAGATTCTGTCCTACCGCGAGCGCATCGCGGCTGAACTGGATACGTTGACACATAGTGAAGAACGTCGGGCAGCCGTCGAGACACGGGTGCAGCAGCTCTCCGGGGAGTTGGATGCGGCCGCGCAGGGACTCTACGGCGCTCGCCAGGGCGCCGCGGGCCGATTTGAGCAAGAGATCGCCGGCCATCTGGCCGACTTGAACATGGCGGGGACCCGATTCAGGGTCCATCTTGATCCCCCGGCCTCCGCGGGGGAGGCCTGGGAGCGCGGGCTGGCGGCGGTGCTGGGGCGGGCGGAGTTCCTCATCTCGGCAAATCCCGGGGAGCCGGAGCGGCCGCTGGCAAAGATTGCGTCGGGGGGCGAAATGTCCCGCATCATGCTTGCGTTAAAGACAGTGATGGCGGGAAGCCACCCAGTGGCGCTGATCTTTGATGAGATTGATGTGGGCGTGGGTGGGAGAACGGCGGAGGCGCTGGGAGCGAAAATGGCGGAGCTGAGCCACTCGAATCAGGTGCTGTGCGTCACCCATCTTCCCCAGATCGCGTCCATGGCCGATCGGCACTTCCAGGTGCGAAAACAGGTATCTGACGCGCGCACGAGTGTGGACGCGTGTTTGCTGGAGGGAGAGGAGCGAGTCCAGGAGTTGGCTCGGATGCTGGGAGGCGCGGAAACGACCGCGGCCCAGCACGCTCGTGAATTGTTGGCCCCGCGGCATGCTGCATCCCGTCGCTGAGCGGGCGGTGAGCGGCCCGGTCCGCCTCGATCGCCGCACCAAGGACCTGTGCCGACGACTGCGGCGGGGCGACATAGCAGTCTTGTCCCACGCCGATCTGGACAGCGCTGCCGCCTACGCG
This sequence comes from Actinomycetota bacterium, assembly GCA_005805375.1. GTDB lineage: Bacteria > Armatimonadota > SYMT01 > SYMT01 > SYMT01 > SYMT01. The sequence goes on along the minus strand of SYMT01000199.1, from coordinate 5,707 downwards.
CTCGTGGAGGGTCAACCGGCGGCCGTGGTCAACACCGAGCCGTTTTCTACGGGCCGATACCCAAATCACGGGCCGCGCATTCTGCTGGATGCGGGCGTGCCGCTGTTTGAGGTGCTGGAGCCGGATCTCTTCTCGGTCCTGCAGGACGGCGCGGCGATCGAGATTCGCGGCGGAGAGCTGCGAGTGGGCGATAGGACGGTGGCTGTGTGCCGCCGGCTCTCGCGTGCCGATATCGAAGCGACCCATGCCGCTGCCCGAGCCAACCTGGGCCGCGAACTCCAGAGCTTTTCACAAAATACGCTGGAATACCTGGCCCGCGAGGCGGATGTCGCACTCGCGGACCTGCCGGTTCCTCCGCTCGGCGTCCGGTTCCGGAATCGGCCGGCACTGATTGTGGTCCGCGGCGAAGGCTACAAACAGGACCTGCAGTGGGCACGGCCCTACATTCGAGAGCAGCGCCCGGTGCTGGTGGCGGTGGACGGCGGCGCCGATGCGTTGCTCGAGGCTGGGTTTCGCCCGGATATCATCCTGGGAGACATGGACAGTGCTACGGATGCGGCGCTCCGGTGCGGGGCGGAACTCGTCGTGCATGCGTACACCGATGGACGCACGCCGCCCGGCGCCGAGCGTTTGCGGCAGTTGGGCCTCTCCTGGGTAGAACTGCCCGCGCCGGGAACTTCGGAGGATGTGGCGATGTTGCTGGCGTACCAGGAGGGGGCGTCCTTGCTGGTCGCTGTCGGCACTCATTTTTCGCTGGTCGAGTTTCTGGACAAACGGCGTGCCGGCATGGCGAGCACCTTCCTCACACGCCTGCGTGTGGGTTCCATCCTGGTGGATGCGAAGGGGGTCAGTCGTTTGTATCGTCCCGGCGCAAGCCCCGCGCTGTTGGCCGGCGTGGTGATCTCCGCCCTGCTTCCGATTCTGGTGGTGGTGGCGAATTCCGCCGGGCTCCAACGGTGGCTCGGATTGCTCGGCATGGGTATTGAGGTCTGGCTGCGGCGGCACGGGCTGTGATGGTAGACCTTCGCTATTTCGCGCTCACCCTGATCGCTGTCTTTCTGGCGCTCGCGATCGGGTTGATGGCCGGCTCCGCATTGGGAGGGCCGGACAAGCGGGAGGCGGCGTACGACCGGTTGCGGGAGCAGTTCGAGTTGCTGCGGACCGAGAATCAGCGCGTCCGCGACGAGAGTGAACTGGCCCGTCGTCGTCTCGCCTCGCGGGATCAGGCGCTCCGTCTCTTGCTCCCGCAGGCGGTGCGGGGCCGGCTATCGGGGAATCGCGTCGCCATTCTGGTGTGCGGCGGCGTTGATACGGGGCGCTACTGGAGCGACCTGGAGGCTACGCTTCAGGCGGCGGGTGCGCAGACCGGCATCGTGGTGCGCGTGCCGGACGAGTTGAAGGAGCTGAGCGATGACCAGCGGCGCCAGTTTGCGCGGCTGTGGGGCGTCGGCGCCCTTCCGGGCGCACCCGGACCGTTCGAGGCCGCGGCGTGGCTGGTGCATGGTCTCGCGCAGGGGGGGCCCGTCGAGCGATTGCAGGTGCTGGCACGGGACACCGGAATGGAAGCGCGTGGGCTGGAGAATCTGCCGGTGCGGCGCCTGCTCATCGTGAGCACCGGCGGTCCCGGAGACCGCGCGGGTGCTACCCAGCCGGGCGCCTTCCCGGAGATCGCCGCGGCCGATGCCGCCCGCGCCGAGCAGATGGTGGTCGTCGGAGCCGAAACGGAAGATGCGCTGCCCGGGGTGGCGGACCTGCTCGGACGGCGCAACATCACCACCGTGGACAACGTGGATACCTTCGCGGGTCAGATCGCGGCAGTGCTGGCGCTCGTGGGCGCCGAAGGTCGTTTCGGCAGCAAGGCCGGCGCCACGCAGGCCATTCCGTCACCCGAGCACCGGTGATCGCTCGCGATGCTACCGTGAGCCCCGCAGCACGAAACTTGATTAGCATCGTGATTCCCGCCTGGCGGGAAGAGGGACGGGTGGGGCGGACCGTGCGCGCGGTGCGGGCGGCTCTGGACGCGCGCCCGGAGTTGTGCGCCGAAGTGCTCGTCGTGGATGATGGATCGCCGGACGGCACCGCGCGTGAGGCCGAGGCGGCGGGGGCGCGGGTGCTGGTGCTGCCGCGTAACCTCGGCAAGGGCGGGGCGTTGGAGGCGGGGTTCCGGGCTGCGCAGGGCGACGTTCTGGTTATGCTGGATGCCGACCTGGCGGAAACCGCGGGCGAGGGGCTCTCCCTGCTCGAACCGGTTCTCGCCGGGCGCGCGGACCTGACCATCGGAGCGTTCATCCACGCGCCGGATGCGGTAGAGGCCGCGGGCGCCTCCGGGGCGTCTCCAGCAGACGATACGATTCCGTCTGTGGCCCAAATCGGTCAGGGCGGGCGGCGAAAGACGTACAGCGGAGGCTTCGGGCTGGTACAGAACTTCGCTCGTTGGGCCGGACGGAGGTGGGGCGGCCCGTCGCTGCATTCGCCGATCTCCGGCCAGCGCGCGCTGACGCGCGCCGCGTGGGAAAAGATCGGGCATCTCGATCGCGCCGCGGCCGGGCTGGAAGTAGGGATGAATCTGGATGCCGCGCGGGCCGGCCTGCGCATTGAAGAGGTGCCGGTGCGCATGCGCCACCGCGCCACGGGGCGCGGTTGGGCGGGGTGGCGGCACCGGGCGCGCCAGGGTGCGGCAGTGCTGCGAGCGCTGCTGCGCCGACTCTGAGAGGGGAAAGCCGATGCAGTGGGGGTGGATCCAGAGCCTGATCCTGGGGATGGTGCTGGGGTGGGTCTTCGCACCTCGCGCTCCGGAGTGGCTCAGACAGTGCGGACTGGAGCGAAAGAATTACCTGGGCCGGTCGGTGGCCACGGCCGGAGGCGTGCTGTTCGCGGCAGGTGCGGTCCTGGCTTTCTTCCAGCGCCCGCGTGTCGGCGACCTCATCCTGCTGCTGCCGATCGGAGGGTTCGCACTGTTAGGCCTGGTGGACGACTTGTGGGGCTCGGCCGAAGCACGGGGCTTGCGGGGCCATCTGCTCGCGCTGCTGCGGCGGCGGGTGACCACCGGAACGGTCAAGCTGATCGGGGGATTGCTGCTGGCCTGGTGGGTGGCGGGCTTCCTCTCCCCCGGCCTCTGGCGCCTGCCTGCGGCGGTGTTGATCGCGTTGTGCGCCAACACAATCAATCTGCTCGACCTTCGACCGTTACGGGCACTCAAGGGCTTCTGGGTGGGGATGCTGTTGATGCCGGGTGTGGCGGACGTCTGGCAGCACTCCAGCATCCTGCCGTTCTTCGCCGGGCTGACCCTGCCCTACGCGGGCGAAGAGGGACGACGCAAGGTCATGCTGGGGGACACGGGTTCGAATCTGCTGGGAGGGCTTCTCGGCGCCTGCGCCGTGGTGCTTTGCCCCTGGTGGGGGCAGTTGGGCGCCATCGTCGCACTCGGGCTGTTTCACCTCTGGGCCGAGAAGCACTCGTTGACGGCCTGGATTGCCCGCCACTCCTGGGCCCGCTGGCTCGATGAACTCGGCGCCGGGAAGTAGGCGCGCTGCCCGCCGGCAGGCGGCGGGCAGCCTGGATGGCCGTCAGGCGAACCACCCCGCGGATTTCTCAAATCCCGCGCGTGCCACCGCATAGGGGTCCTGGGCCCAGAGCGCCTCGCTGAAGAGTTCCAGGCTCACCGGCCCGTCGTAGCCGGTCTCCGCCAGTACGGTGAAAAGTTCCTCAATGGGAATGTCGCCCTCTCCGGGGTAGACGCGATCCCCGTCTGTCATGTCGCCGAACGGTTTTCGATAGGGCACATCGTCCAGGTGCACGATAGCGATCTGGTCGCCCCGCAGGGCCCGCAAGTCTTCCAGGATCGTGGCGCGTCCGTCACCCCGGACCATGTGGAACCAGTCCACCACGATCGTGGCGGAGGGATCCTCGGAGTTCTCCATGATCTCCCGGGCGGTGGCGATGGAATTGACGTGCTCCACAAAGCCCAGGAACTCCATGGCCGGACGAATCCCGATCTCGCGACCCAGGGCGAGCAACTCGGCGTAGTCCCGGCCGCAGACCGCGAGGTCGGCCCGCCCCATCGGCGGGGAGGCCACAATGAACGGGGCTCCGAGGTCTCGCGCCTGCTGCATGCGCCGCCGCGCCTCCACCACGCGATCCGCACGGCCCGGAGCCGTGTTCCCCACAAAGCCCATGACTGCGATCATGCTGGGCACCGCCAGGGCGTGCTGCGCAAGCAGCGCCCGAACGTCATCAAGCGTGTGACCTTCCGCCAGGAAGGCATCTACTTCGGTATTCCACAGCTCGATGGCGCGAAAGCCCGCAGCCGCGGCGGCGGCGATCTTGTCCGGAATCGAGGCGGGCCGGATGGTACTGGCATTCAGGCAGGGGAGGTAGGGCATGGTTCGAACGGCGGACGAATGACAGCGGATCGGACAGGGACCCACATGGGAGGGCGAACGGCAGGAGACAGCCCTTTCGTCGGCCATTCGCCGGCAATCCAGGTGGTTCCTCCCTGGATCTTGCGCGCATCCGGTACATCCTGCTTCGGTGGAAGAAGGCGATTCGTGCGGCGCCGCAGAACATGCTCCCTAGAGAAATCGCCGTCGCCCGGTGCGGTTCGCACTGGGGGGCGACAAACCCGGGCGAGCCGGTCCGTGCGCCGACGCATCCTGCGTCGCCTGCGGCGGCCGCCGGGACAGAGACTGTCCGAGGAACGGTCCAACATGGCGTTTGTGGACTCGATCATCCAGTTCCTGCAGGCGCAGCAGGGGGAACGCATCGTCCTGGAAAGCGACCAGAATTGCGTTCTGTACCGCCCGGGGGGCGTTGCCGCCCCCATGCCCCAGAAGCTCAACGGGCAGCAATTGACCAACCTGGTCCTCGAAGTGATTCCCGATGCGCAGCGGGCGGCATTCGAGAACGGCGAGCCCGTACTCTTCCAGTACGCCTTTCCCGGCGGCATCGTCGAGCTTGAGGGCGTGCGGAGCGATGCGGGCGTGCGGGTCAGTCTGGGTGTGCCCGACGCACTCGGTTCAGGAGCCGGGCCGGTACCGCCGCTCTCCGCTCAACCGACCTCCGGAGCGGGTAAGCGGTGGGAACACATTGACGAACTGTTCAATGTCTTGCGGGAGATTGAGGGCTCCGACCTGCATCTCAGTGCGAACGAACGGCCGATGGTGCGGGTCCACGGTCTGATGAAGGCACTGGACCAGTACGAGATCAACGATGCGGATGACTTGAAGGCCAAGCTCTGGATGATTACGCCCGAGCGCAATCAAGAGCAGTGGGAGCAGGACCACGACACGGACTTTGCGTATGAACTGACCGGAGTGGCCCGGTTCCGGTGCAACGTCTTTGCGGATCGGCACGGCCCCGGGGCAGTGTTCCGGTTGATTCCCAGCAAGATCGCCACTGCGAAGGATCTCAACCTGTCGCGAGCGATGCTCGAACTCTGCATGCTCTCGAAGGGACTGGTGGTGGTGACCGGGCCGACCGGTTCCGGCAAGTCCACGACCCTCGCCGCCCTGGTTGACCACGTCAATAAGGAGCGTGAGGACCACATCATCACGATCGAAGACCCCATCGAGTTTGTCCACGAGAACCTGAACTGCCTCATTACGCAGCGGGAGGTCCACGTGCATACGAACAGTTTCTCCCGAGCTCTTCGCGCCGCGCTCCGCGAGGATCCCGATATCGTGCTCGTCGGCGAAATGCGCGACCTGGA
>SYMT01000198.1 GCA_005805375.1 Actinomycetota bacterium | reverse complement strand
TTGGCTTGGGCGGCTCGGGCGGCCTAATTCACTTCTAAGAACAGCATGATTCCTTACCCACAATTCCGAGTCACACCCACCAACGAGTGGCTGGTTGGGGAGTTGAGGACCGGCGGCCCGAATCCCGTGAGCCTCCCCGTTGGGCTATCGGTGGGTGCCCCGAAAGCCCGGCGAGTGGGCCTCTTTCCCACGCCTGCCGTCGGGCGTCGGGAGAACGGCGATCCGCATGGATCGTGCCGCACGCGCGGGGAAGCGCTGCTGAATCGTGCAAATCTCAGCCGCGAGTCCACGCAGGAGCCCGGCAGCACGGCGGACAACCTCCCAGAACAACCGGATGCGCCGTCAGTCGTGCGGCGCCGCTGCCGGCGTTCGGCAGCAACCGGGATGGGAGAGCGCCGGAATGTGGGAAGAGGGTGTGTCGCGACGCAGTTTGCTGGGGGGGATGTTCTGCGCCGCAGCGGCCGCGGGCGGGGGCGCTGCGGCGGAAGCAAAGGACGCCGCCGCCGGCGCGCGCCAGACGCAGGACGCGCCGGGGCGGAGTACGGCGCGCGGGCCTCGGGTCACGAAGATCGAGGCGTTCGACATTACCACGGAGTATGAGGACTGGCTGCACTATCCCCTCCAGCATTTCTACGGTCCCAGCCGTCGCACCGTCTACCTGGCGCACACCGACACCGGGTTAGTGGGCCTCGGGGAGGGGGGTCGCGAGTCGGAAGAGACCATCAAGCAGTACGTGGGCACCAACCCGTTCGACTGGATGGGCGACGAGGTGTCGCTCCCCCTGGGGATGGCCATGTACGACCTGATGGGCAAGACCGCAGGCGTGCCGGTCTACAAGCTCTTCGGGCAGAAGCGCCGGTCATGGGTGCCGGCCGGCAGTTGGACGGTCTCCTGCCATCCGACCCGGATGGCGGAGGCGGTGCGGAACTACTCCCGGCGGGGCTACACATGGCTGAAGTACCATCTTTCCCCTTTTGAGAACGTCTTCGACCAGATCGAGGCGATGGAGAAGGTGGCGCCTGCGGGATTCCGGATTCACCTGGATTTCACGATGGGCGGTTCCGACGACAGCATGCCCGAGCTCCTGGACCGCCTCAGCGAACATCCGATTGTGGGCGCCTTCGAGGACCCGCTCCCCGAGAAGGACATTGAGGGCTACGCTGCACTCCGGAAGCGGGCGAAGCGCCCCATCGTGTATCACCACGCTCCGCTGGGGGCGACCCACGAAGTGCTGCAGGGGGCGGCCGACATTTACATGCTGGGCCACGCGCGCATCGGCGAAGCGATGCGGCGGGCAGGGCTCTTCGCGGCCGCCGATGTGCCGTTCATGATCCAGAACGTGGGGGGCAATATCACCCGCGCGCTGACACTGCATATGCAGGCGGCGTTCCCCACGGCGCACTTCCACTTCCATTCCGACACGGAGACCTGGAAGACGGATGTCGTTCACGAGCGCCTGGAGCCGATCCAGGGGCGGATCCGCGTGCCCGAGAGCCCGGGCCTGGGGGTGACTCTCGACCCGGCGGCGCTGGAACGGGCCCGGACGCTGCAGTTGCCCGAGCAAAAGAAGTGGATTCTCAAGACGCGCTTCAAGGACGCCACGCGAATGTACCACCTGGTGGACCCGGCGAAGAACATCCTGCTCGTGCGTCCCGACCTGGCGCGCGAGATCACGCTGAGCTATGCGGCGCCGCTGTCGTCGGAGTGGTGGGATGACGACGGCAGCGCCGCGTTTCAGCAGATGCGGGAGCGGCTGGAACGAGAGCGGATCGTCCTGGAGAAGGAGACAGCAAAATGAAGATCACTGCGATACGTCCCTATCTGATGCGTGCCGTGGAGCGCAACTGGCTGTTCGTGAAAGTGGAAACCGACACCGATCTTTACGGCTGGGGCGAGGCGTCGCTCGAAATGAAGGAGCGCACCGTGGCTCAGGCCGTGCTGGACCTGGAGCCGTTCCTGCTGGGCCAGGATCCCACACGTATTGAGCACTGCTGGCAGATGCTCTACCGTCACGGCTTCTGGCGCGGCGGCGTGGTACTGCTGAGCGCCATCTCCGGCATTGACCAGGCCCTCTGGGACCTCACCGGCAAGGCGTATGGGGTGCCTGTCTACAAGCTGTTGGGAGGGGCCGTGCGCGATCGAGTCCGCCTCTACGCCCACGGCGGACCGAAGGACGTGCCTGCCATCCGCGCGGCGGGCTTCACCGCGGTGAAATCGGGGCCCGGCGTGAACACCGCCTCCACGCGGAACCTCGTGGTAGCCGAGCAGTTTGCGGCACACGTGCAGGCGCTCCGGGCGGCCGGGGGGCCCGACTGCGAGATTATGATTGACAACCACGGGACCAGCATGCCCCAGCAGGCGATCCGGATGCTTGCCGCGGTGGAAGATCAAGACCTCCTCTTCTTTGAGGAGCCGTGCCCCCCGGACAACGTGGATGTGATCGAGCCGGTGGCCCGGTGCGGGTTCCGAAACCCCCTGGCGACGGGAGAACGGCTCTTTACCCGGTGGGGGTTCCGCACACTCATCGAAAAGCAGTTGGTGAGCGTCATTCAACCCGACCTCTGCCACGCAGGCGGCATCTCCGAAGTGCGCCGGATCGCCTCGGCGGCGGACACCTACAACATCCGGGTCGCGCCCCACAATCCGTACGGCCCGGTTTCGACCGCAGCCTGCCTGCACCTCTGCGCGGCGATTCCCAACTTCCTGATCCTGGAATACGTCTGGACGAACGAACCCTGGCGCTCCCGCATCCAGAAGGGAGATCCGATCCGCAACGAGAACGGCTATCTCCCCCTCCCGGACCGCCCCGGACTCGGCATTGACCTGGATGAGGACCTGATCGGCAGCCGCCCGTTCGAGGCCCAGGATGTCTCGGCCTACCAGCGCTTCGATGCCGATGGCGCCGTAGCGGACGCCTGACCCCCGGGAACGCCGGCGTCCCGTCGGCCCCCGTGCCAGATGCACGACGCCCCGGGAACGCCGGCGTCCCGCCGGCCTCCGGCGCCGGAACGGCTGACGCCCCGGGAACGCCGAGGGAACCCTGCCGGGTTAATCATCCCAACCGGACGGGATTACCCCGAGATGGTCCCCCCATTACAGCCACGCACCCCGTACCCGAGCCACGCGCGTGAGCAAGTGGACTCACCTGGCGCCCACGCACCCCGTGCCCGAGCCACGCGCGGGCGGGACGACTAGTCCTGCCTGGTTTCCTTAACGACAGATAGGTGGGAGTAAGTTCGACAGTCGGTGCTCGTCCGCCAGGCCGCGCCGGGCTAAAGCCACGGCGCTACTGCAGTGGAAAGTGGCGATGCCACTCAGGGGGTGGTGATTAACCCGCCCACGTACCTGAGCCACGCGCGTGATAGGTGGACCCGCCTGACAG
>SYMT01000197.1 GCA_005805375.1 Actinomycetota bacterium | reverse complement strand
GGAGATGAACACGACTTCCCGGCCATCCGCCGACAGAGACGGTTCGGTGAAATACGGCCGGGAGGGTACCCCTCCCGGCTCCGTTTGCGCCACCGCCAGTCCAGCGAGAGTTGCGGCAGCGGTGAGGATGAGGGCCAGGAGCGGCCGGAGTGGGACGCGAAGCAACTCGGATGTCATGGGAACCTGCGACGGGAGAAAGTCTGGTTCTGGTTGGTTCGGACCGGGTGCATGACGCTCCTCCTTTGGACTGCGTGGATTGGTCAACCAGGACTCGCGGAGCCGGACTGCTTCATTCGCCGGGCTACGAGAGTCTCCGTCAGATACCACGAAGCCGCTTGATGGAAACGAGAATTTCCTCCGGATTTCGCAAGGGAAACCCGGTGTTCATCTGGAATGGAACACCGGCCTGCGCTTGTTTCTTCTCCGAGGTGAATCATGCCCCGGCATGCCCGCCGACACCTGAACCCGGTCCACGACCTGCCTGATCACGCCATTCGCGCCCTGTTGCAAAACCCGGACAACGTGCGCGATCTGATGGAAGAAGCCGCCCCCGAATTGGCGCCGCACCTTGACTTCGCCCGTATGCGGATCGTCCAGCGCGACTTTGCCCTGGATGACTGGCGCGAACGGCAGAACGACCTCTTCCTGGTGATCCCCTACCGCGACCCGGATCACCGCCCACTCCTGATCTGCATCCTGATTGAGCACCAGAGCAAGTCTGATCCGGCCATGCCGATCCGAATGTTCTGCTACGCGGTGCTATACTGGGAGAAACGCTGGAAAACCTGGGCCGACCGTAAACCGCGTCCGAAGCACCTGCGCCTCCCCACCGTGCTGGGTGTAGTCTACTACACTGGCAGCAGTCCGTGGAGCGGCCCGCGCTCGCTCGGGGAGATGCTGGACGGTCCCGCCGCGTTGATTCGCAAGTCGCCCCAGTGGGACCTCCACTTTCTGGAACTGCGCTCACGGCAACCGGAAGAGTGGGCCGAGGACCCGCGCCCCTGGTGGACCGCGATGGCGGTTTTGCGTGGCGAACGGGTGGGAGGGGTTCGTTTTCAGCAAGTGTTCGCGCGCGTGTTGCATCGCCTGGAGGCACTCTGCCCCCAGGACCGCGTACGCTGCGAAGACTTGACACGGTTTAACCTCGCCCTCGCGCAGCGTCGGCGCGGGCCGGGCGAAATGGAGACCCTGCGGGAAGTGGCGCTGGCCAGCCAGGAGGAAGCGGTACATCGTCGGAGGATGTTAAGCATGTGGAACGTGGTCAAAGGGTCCTGGGAAGAGGAAGTTCTCAAGCGGGGAGAAGCCCGGGGGACGCTGAATGCCCGCCGGGAGGCACTGCAATTTCTGCTGTCGGATCGCTTCGGACCGCTGCCGGAATCCGTGCTCGCCCGATTGCAGCAGGCGGATGATCCGGAGCAGCTGTGGGTCGCCCTGCAGCAGATTCCGCACCTGGGTGACCTCAGCGAGTTCCGCCTCTAATCAGCGGATCCGCTCGCGAGCGAGGTGGACGGCCCCCGAGCCCGTCGGCCGGCACTGCTCGGCTGAAAGGTGGCTACCGCGGCCCGTGTGAGTGTCTGCCATTATCAACACTCACACGGGCGCGCGACGGTGGGGCGGGGTAAACTCGGCGCGTCGTCGGGGGCTGGGAAGGCGTGTGCGACGTGGTCAATAGTTCCAGGGCAGGGGTGATCGGTCAGCATGCAAGCGCTCGAACGCGCGCGCGAATCTCTCGATGGGCTCTCCGTCGGTGATGCCTTCGGAGAGTGCTTTATCCACATGCCGCCGTCGGCGGTGATCTCGACGGTGCAGCAGCGGGCCGTCCCGCCGGCGCCGTGGCCGTACACGGATGACACCGAGATGGCGCTCACGTTGTACGCCTCTTTGCGGCTGCGCGCCGGCATCGAAGTTGATTGGATCGCACAGAGTTTTGCCGAGAACCAGGATCTCGATCGCGGCTACGGGCGCGGCATGTGGCTCCTGCTTTCGGCCATCCGCCACGGGTACCCGTGGCGACACGCCGCGCCCTCGCTGTTTGAGGGGAATGGGTCCTATGGCAACGGGGCCGCGATGCGCGTGGCGCCGGTCGGCGCTTACTTTGCCGACGATCTTGATCTGGTGATCGAGCAGGCCCACTATTCGGCCGAGGTGACACACTGCCACCCCGAGGGCATTGCAGGCGCTCTGGCTATTGCCCTGGCAGCCGCGTGGGCTTGCCGGGACCGCCAGGCGGGGGAGTTCGCGCGGGGGCCGGCGTTCCTGGAGCGGATCTGGCCTCTGCTGCCCCCCAGCCAGGTGCGTGAGGGCATTCGCCGTGCGCAAGACGTGGCCCCGGACCAGATGCCCATCCTTGCTGCAAAGGCACTGGGCAACGGTTCTCACATTACCGCCCAGGACACCGTTCCCTTCGTCCTCTGGTGCGCGGCCGGCTCCCCCGACGACTACCCTGCTGCCCTGTGGCGCACGGTCTCCGGATTCGGCGACATTGACACGAACTGCGCGATGGTCGGAGGCATCGTCGCCTGCGCGACCGGCTGCGCCGGCATCCCCTCAGCTTGGCTCGCTGCCCGTGAACCTCTTCCGCACTGGTCCCTCGCCGAGTGACAGCCCTCAGGCGCCGTCCACGCGGCAACGCACCCGTAGAGTGACGTGGCCGGAGTGACGTCCCGGCGCTCATCCGCTTCGACACAGAAGAGCGGAGATTGCGGGGCTCCGGCTTGGCGCGTGCCCCGGGCTCCAAGAGCGCCGGTGCCCTGGGGCTGACGCTGGGAGCCTGCAGGGAATGTCGGCGAACGGCAAAGACTGCCTCCGGTTTTCTCGTTTGTATTCTCCGATACCCGATCGTTGTGCCCGCATCCAGAGGTGCATGGTGCTCCGGACGAAGCACGTCGAAGGATGCAGCGAGTCGCAGCACGTATGGTCCAGGTGGTGATGTCGGCGACGGTTGGCCCCGGGGGACCACTCGACAACGCACGGGGCTCCGGTGGGTGTGCTGCCGGCTGCTGGCCGGGGATCACTTGCGCAACGGGGACGACCGACGTGGCTCTATCGCAGGCGAGAGCCGGCGCAGGATGAGGCGGTACGCAAAATCGGGGGCGCTGCGGTTGTCGGCGTCGAAGAGTTCGAGGAGGTATGTGCCGTCGGCGGGGAGGCGGAGTTCGATGGCGCAGTCGTCCCCCTGATCCACGGCGGCACGCAGGCGGGTGAGACGGGCGTCCCGCAGGCGGAGGATCGGTTCCAGCTTCGATTGGATGCGACGAGCAAAGACCTCGCACCGCCAGGTTTCGCGGGCGTGGCCTGCGAACTGGAAGACGTCGGCGCCGTCGCCATCCAGCTTTCCGACCACAGTGACCGGACCAGCGGGCAGGACCTGGGGGTGACGGAGGTCGTGGTTGGGTTCTTTCTCCGGCACTTCGGGAGCAGGCACGTCAACGGTAATCCGTCCGCGTTGGGGCTCCCTCCCCTCTTCGATCAGTTCGAAAGGGTATGAGCCCGGGTTCACGTCTGACGCCGGCGTGACTTCTACTTCCAGCAGCGTGTTCCCCTGCTGCCGCTCTGCGTCGGTCGCCGGCTTCCGTTCCTGCCGGGAGCGAAGGGTGGCGGTGATTCGCGGTTCGCGGAAGCGGACTTCGGTCGGCGCCAGGTCCTGCCCTGCAAGTTTCATCACCGTCGCGCGCCCGGCGAGGATCCACGGCGGCGCAATGCTGCGCAACTCTCCTTTCCCCCGCTGTTGCGCCGCTCTCACGGGCAGGCGGGCGACTACGACACAACACACGAGACACAACACAAGCATCGTGGAACGAGGGCCACGGGTTCTGATCCTAACTGTCACGTCCGCGGTGCGCTTCATCGGGCTGACCTACTTCCTCTGGAGCTCGCCTCCAACCGCGAGTAGTATAGCGACCACCGCAGGGCACAACCCGTACCTGCCGCATCGGAGGTCCGCCGGAGGTGGCAGTGCACCGGAGGGCGATGAGCGAGTGGTAAGCGGGAGGAGTCCCAGGTTCTGCCGGTCAAAGTGGTACGTGGGGAGACCATTCGGAAGCCTCGCAGCAACACCTCCCACGCCCTGTTTGCCCGGGCGGAGATTGTGGCCGATTTTCCGGGTCGCGGGTTTCAGTGGCTGTTGACTCCGCATTCCACGGTAGTCACCCTCCTGTGCTTGCTGGATCCGCCGCTTGCCGGCGATCTTGAGTTCGGCACGATCCGCCCCGTCAGCCGAACTGCATTCCCGCCGGACTTGTGCAAGGCGGAGAACGATGCCTTGTACCTGATCCAGTTTCGCCGGGAAGTCGAGCAGCCGCGGCCCCGCACCCCGCTCCTCGTGTTGGTCGAGCATCAGGGTGCGTCGGACTACTACACCCCACTCCAACACCTGCAGTACCTGACTGCCCACAGATCGGCGAGCAGCGCGGGATCCAGATCGGCGAGCAGCGCGCGATCGGCTGGATGCAAGAACTGGTACTCCAGGGGATGCGAGACAAGTTCAGCACCGCGAACCCTGAGACGGAGGAGACGATACGGGAAAGGCGCACCCGAGAGGTGTTGCAGGCGGCGCTGCAGGCGATGATGGTGGCTGGAAGTGAGGATGATTTCCTGGCGCGGCTGGCGGCCGGATCACAAGGGGGCATTACCGGCTGATCGCCCGGTCTGAGTGATCTATCGTGCGGCTGGAGGTTGTGGTCTGGTGGAGCATCGCCTGGTGGACGGTCAGTCCGTCCGGGAGGGCTGAGGTTTTTCGAGCCTTCACCGAACGGCTCCCACTCACCTGACGCGATTCAGCGGATGGGATTTTCTTCGTCCGGGGTCGGGTTGTCCCCGGACTTCCCCGATACCAGGCCCGCCTCCTACCCGGGCAATGGATGCACGTCCGGAGAAGCCGCGCCCCTTCCCCGTGAGGCCCACCCATCTCCTGCTACTCCAGACGATTCGTGAGCGCTGCCGTTCCGGGACGATCAACCGTGGGCCGACGGCTTTTCCTTTCCTTCAATAGTTCCAGAACCCAGAGCGGCACACTCCCCAGGGCGAGCAGCACGAGCGCATCTGCGAGTCCCAGTGAGTGTGTACCGAACAGTTTCTGGAAGGCAGGCACCTGGTGCAGCGAGAACTGAAGGCCGATGGAGATCGGGGCGACAGCGAGCAGCCAGTAGTTGGGCGGGGCCGGATTGCGCCAGAAGGGGCGATCCAGGCTGCGCACGCTGAACGAACGCAGCACCTCGTCGAACACGAGCGTGGTGAACGCGAGGCTCCGCGCCACCTCCACGCTGCCGATCACCCACAGGCCCCAGAGGAAGGCGGCGAGGGTTACCGTTGCACTGAGGATGCCTGTGAGGCCTACCCGAATGCAGAAATCCCGGTTTAGAATCGGAGCGTCACGGCTCCGCGGCGGGTGGGAGAGCACATCCGCGTCCACCAGGTCTGCTGCCAGTGCCAGTGCGGGAGGGCCGTCCGTCACCAGATTGATCCAGAGAATCTGCAGTGGGATGAGCGGCATCGGCCAGCCGGCGATCACGGCCACCAGCATGACCAGGATCTCCGCCGTATTCCCTGCCAGCAGGTATTGGAGGCATTTGCGGATATTGTCATAGATCCCCCGCCCCTCCTCTACGGCGGCGACGATAGACGCGAAATTGTCGTCGGTGACGATGATGTCCGCGGCGGCCTTAGTGACTTCGGTCCCGGTGCGTCCCATCGCCACGCCGATGTCGGCTTCGCGGAGGGCCGGTGCGTCGTTGACCCCGTCGCCCGTCATCGCCACGACCTGACCGCATGCACGCAGCGCTCGGACCACCCGCAACTTATCTTCTGCGGTCACCCGGGCGTAGACGGTTACTTTCTGGGCGAACTGGCCGAGTTCTGCGGCCGACAGTTCCTGCAGTTCCCGACCGGTCGCCACCCGATCGCCGTCCACACGAATGCCCAGTTCCTCCGCAATTGCCGCCGCGGTGGCGGGATGATCCCCGGTAATCATCACTACGCGCACACTCGCTCGTTGACAATCGGCGATGGCGCCTCGTACCTCGTCGCGCGGAGGATCCCGGAACGCCAGGAGCCCAATCAGGGTGATGCCGGCCTCCAATTCCTCCGACTCCGCTTCCACCTGGCCGGGCAGCAGTTCTCGCTCCGCTACACCCAGCACGCGGAGGGCCCGGCCCGCGAGTGCCTCGTTGGCTGCCGCGAGGGCCGCGCGGGTGTCATCCGCCAGTGGGAGCACGTGTCCTTCCGGGCCGACCCAGGCGGTTGCCCGCGCCAGGAGCACATCCGGCGCCCCCTTGAGCAGGAGACGTGGTCCGTCGGGCCCCCGCCGCACGATGGCCATCCGCTTGCGGTCCGAGTCAAACGGGATCTCCCGCACGCGTGGCTGTGCTGACTCGAGGTCCGGGCGCTCGATGCCGAGTGTACGTGCTACGCGCAGGAGTGCCCCCTCCATCGGGTCGCCGACTACTTTCGCGCCTTCCGGTCCCTCGCGGGAGAGGGTCGCTTCGGTGCAACCGGCGGCCGCTTCCAGCAGACGGCGTACTCCCGGCGGAGTCGCGGCGACGGGCGTCTTGCCGTGTGGAACGTCTTGTTCTGCACCACTCATCCAGAGTGAGGCCAGCGTCATCTGGCCGGTAGTCAGGGTCCCGGTCTTGTCCGAGCAGATCACCTGGGCACACCCGAGCGTCTCGACGGCGGGGAGCCGGCGGACCAGCACGTGGCGCTGGGCCATCCGGGTCATACCGAGTGCCAGGGCTACCGTCACCACTGCAGGGAGGCCTTCGGGCACTGCCGCCACTGCCAGACTGACCGCAGTGAGCAGCATCGCCATCCAGGGCTCCCCGCGCAGGAGGCCGAGCACGAAGACCAGCAGCACAATCCCGAGACTGTAGGTGACCAGCAGCTTGCCGACCCGGTCCAGCCGTTCCTGCAGCGGTGTGGTGTCGGTGCCGGCAGTTTGCAGCAGTCCGGCGATGCGTCCGACCTCCGTCCGCATCCCGGTTGCCGTGACGAGTGCGCCTCCCTGACCCGCCGTCACATGTCCCCCCAGATACACCATGTTCGTGCGATCAGCCAGCGGCGTGTCCGGCGAGAGCACCACGTCAGCCGCTTTCTGTACCGGCACCGACTCTCCGGTGAGTGCAGCCTCATTGACCTGCAGCGATGTAGCACGGAGCAGGCGCGCATCTGCCGGGAGCACATCGCCGGCTTTGAGTAGGATCAGGTCCCCGGGCACCACTGCGTTC
>SYMT01000196.1 GCA_005805375.1 Actinomycetota bacterium | reverse complement strand
GGGAATGGAACTACACTATCGCCTCCCGCCCCGCGCTGATCAGGCAAGTTATTTCTTGACAGTTCCTAATCCCGGTCCATGTAGTGTTACACCTATGTCCGGGTCCGCAGAGCGTATCGTGCGCTCCACCTGCAACGCGCCATTGATCACGTCTCGCCACGGTCCCGGAACAGCATGGGGAATCGGCCACTCGCTGTCCCGTACAGACGCGCCCCGTGATCGTCAGGTGGGTACTGCCGGCGAAGGGCAGCCGGCCGGCGCTATTCGCTTTTCGATGTTCGTCCTTTGTATCGCCGCCCGGCTCGCCGGTGAGTTAGAAATGCCGCATGAGGGCGCGGACGTAACCCGCGTGGGGCATGTCCGGTACCACGGCGGTATGTTGACCGGTCTCAACGTAGCTGTGTGTGCGCACAACCCCGCCCTGAAAGGGCCGCCTGCACCAGCCTGCGGCATCGCCGTAGGTCCACTCCACCGATCCGAACGCCCCGGACCCGGGATCCGCTCGTGTGCGCACCGGGCCCCGGCTCAGGAGCGTCCCGTCCTTCCCGCACTATCCTATAGAAAATCGCCGGGCGGTGCGTCTTCCCCGCTCCCGGGATCACGCCAACTGCGTCGGAGGGACGGACGGAATGTGGGTAATGGAGGGCTTCCTGGAGGCAGTGCGTCCCGAAGCAGCGTGCGAGAACGCCGGCAGGTCGGGATGAGATCACCCTACCTGTTCCGCGCCCCGAACCGCACGTTCCTTCCTTGGCGGGACCGCCGGGCGGTTGGGGGCGAAGGGCGATTGGTAACAATGGACGCGTACCGCAGAGGACGCAGAGGGACGCAGAGGGACGCAGAGGACCGGAGTGTTGGCTGGCGATTGGCCAGCGGTGCGCTTCGGCAACGTCTGCCCTCTGCGTCCCTCTGCGTCCTCTGCGGTGCATCTCCGGGCCACCGCCGCCGCACTATTCACCCCGCGCGCCCCCAGGGCCAACGGCCCGATCCATATCAGCCCGGGGCATCGCCCGGGAACTCATGGCCCACACCCCACACCCTACTGCAGGCGACGCCCCGCTTCGCGGAGATCATAGCCTCCCAGGCGCTCGACCTGCGTACGGAACTCGGGATCGTGCAGGAGTTCGAGCAGTGCGCGGGTGGCGGGGAGTTCCAGAGCGTCGGTGCGAATGGCCAGGTCGTACTGCTCCTCCGCGACCGGGAGGAAATCCAGATCCAGAGCGCGGGCCACCGCCTGAATGGCGAGGCCCGCATCGCCGCTGCCTGTCTTCACCGCAGCGGCCACCGCGAGGTGGGTGTAGAGCTCGCGGTGATAGCCCGGCAGTTCCCGCGGATCCAGCCCTTCGCGGCGCAGGTGGTAGTCGAGCAGTTGGCGCGTGCCGGAGCCGCGCTGGCGGTTGACATAGTGGGCGCCCGTCTCGAACAGCGAGCGCAGCGTGGTGAGACCCCGGGGATTGCCCCGAGGCACCACCAGCCCCTGTTGACGCGCCGCCAGGCGAATCAGAGCTACCGCCTCCCCCGGGCAGTAGCGCCGCACCCACGAGAGGTTGTACTCCCCGGTCTGCTCATCAATCAGATGCGTGCCCGCCAGGTGGCACTCGCCGCGGTGAAGCGCCACCAGCCCCGCGAGGCTGCCGACGTGGGCGCTCGACAGACCGTACCCGGGTAGACGACGCCCCAGGTGGTCGCCGAGGAGATCCAGTAAGAGATCGTGGCTCCCGATGGCGAGGAGGGCGCGTTCGATGCGTTCCAGCGGCTGGAGAAGTTCCACCGGCACTGTCTCCCCCGCCTCGACGCCTTCCGAATGGGCCGGTACCCGCACGATCCCATCGGCACGCACGACGGAGTTGAGCAGGCCGGCGCCTCGCGCCAGCGGCACCGCCACCAGCCGCCCGCCGACCCGCGCGGCTTTGACGCGCAGGTACTCCACGGTGCCGGTCCGGGAAGGTGTCTTGCGCGCCATGAGCGCCGGGACGGTGGATGTTTCGGACAGGGGAGACGACCGCGCCGGCGTCGAGACCGGTGTCGCTCCGTCTCCCGGGACCCAACTCGCTCCCGGCAGCGCCAACCCCTGCCGCCGGAGCACCACCGGCCGCAGAAACTCTTCGGCCACCACCCAGGCCGACACCGGATAGCCGGGCAGCGCCAGCACCGGCCGCTGCCGCACCACCGCCAGGGCCGCCGGCTTGCCCGGCATGATGTCCACGCCGTGGACCAGCAGTTCCCCCTCTTCCGCCATGATGGCCGGTGTGTAGTCGTCGCGCCCGGCGGAAGAGCCCGCGTTCAACACCACGATGTCGGCCGTCGCCACCGCCTGCAGGAGCGCAGCCCGGACTGCCTCCGGGCGATCCGGCACGACGTTCTCCCGGCGAGCGATCCCCCCCCATTCCTCGATCAATCCGGCGAGCATGTGGGAGTTCGTTTCCAGGATCGCGCCCGGCCGGTCCTGCAACTCGGCCGGCGCCAGCACATCCACCAGTTCGTCGCCGGTGGGAAGAATTGCGACGCAGGGCCGCCGGTACACCCCCACCTCGCGCACCCCGGCGGAGAGGAGCGCCGCGATGTCCGGCGGCCGGATACTGCGCCCGCCGGGGAG
>SYMT01000195.1 GCA_005805375.1 Actinomycetota bacterium | reverse complement strand
CAGGTACGAGGTCAGGCGGCGGCCCAGGGCGCAGCATAGCACACGGCAACGCAGCGGAACCCACCCTGGCACCAGCACTTTCCGGAAAATCCGCTTGACTCTCTTTGGGGTATCTCCGGCGAAATTCGCGAAGTGGGACGTTCGATCTGGGCGTTCTCCGGCGAAACTCGCGAAGTGGGACGCTCGATCTGGGCGTTCTCCGGCGAAACTCGCGAAGTGGGACGCTCGATCCGGGCGTTCTCCGGCGAAACTCGCGAAGTGGGACGCTCGATCCGGGCGTTCTCCGGCGAGGCTCACCAGGGGGGAAGTTCGATTCGGGGGTTCACAGCGAACCAGGCGGAATCAGTGACCCCGACAGGGCCGGCCGAAAGCCGGATGGTGCAGGCACAGCCATCCGTGGCGCTATCACTGATGGGATCGTGTTTTCGGTGAGCCCCTCTGGGATCCCTCGCTCCCATTCCCATCCGGCGCTATTGCGGGCCGTGTGGGCGCCGCGGATGCACCCACTCGGCGTGGTCAGGCGTCGGCGGTAAGAAACTCGGCATAGTTCGCCGCGCGCACGGTCCGATCTACCATCGCCTCGCACCCGGCGGCATCCATTTGCACGATGCGCGCCTCCAGCCAGTCCGGCACCGGGCCCAACCGCGCGCTGAGCATCCGCCGCAGCAATCGGCGCGAGGCCTGCACGTCTCCTTCTGCCCTGCCAAGTACGAGCCCCTCTTCCTTGCCGCGTGTGTGACCCTGCTCTTCCCACACCTGGACCATTGTCCTCTCTGCTACCGCCATGTCGGCCTCCGTTCTTGTCCAGAATTTCGAGCGGCGCGCCCCCTCCACCAACTCCGGGTCCAGCACCGCCCGCTCGCTCTCACTCCGCCGCTGCGCCAGGAGAAGCCGCAGAAAGTGCAGCACCTCCAGCCATTCTTCCACGTCCTCCGCCGGCAGCCCGTGCAACGCCGCTGTGGCTTCCCGCAGCACCTGCGCAAACCGCGCCGGCTCCGCCTGTTCCGCCCGCAGCACAGACAGCAGGTACCCCAGCGCTACCCCCATCTCCCGCAACCGCTCCGGCGGCTGCGCATGCAACTGCACCAGCAGTGTCTGCCATTCCGGTACGAACCGCGCCAACTCCGGCGCTTCCGGCAGCCCGTCCATCAGGCCGGCCAGTTGGAGCGGTCCCGCCCACCGCTGCACCCCGGTGTAGAACACCATCGGCACGATGATCGGCAGCCGGCGCTGGTTCTCCGGCACCTGCTCGCGCTCCCACCGCCGGTGCTCGCGGGCCCACACGTGCGCCATGTAAATCAGCACCCGCACCACCAGCGACACGCGGGGCTGCTCCTGGTTCTCCAACAGCACGATGATCCAGATAAAGCGGCCTGCGGCCGGGTCGCCGATGCGGTACGGCACCCGATAGAGGAGATCCGTCTCCCGCCGGTGCAGGTCGTGCGGCCGGAAGGAGCGCGTGAGCGGCTCAGCGCGATCGAGATCCAGACGCGCAGCCAGTTCGGGCGCTTCCAAAGTGAAGAGCGGCCCGATCTGGCGGGGGTTCTCGAACAGCCAGCCGAGCCCCAGATCTTTGAACTCGCGGACGATGTGTTCCGGCAGGGGCCGCCGCCGGTTCCGACGACGGGGACGACGACCGGAAGGGTGCGCGGCGGGACGCACGGCAGAACTCCTCCCCCCCAGGCAGCAGGGTGATCACGGCAGGAAATTCTACCCGCAATCGGCGCCGGATGCGGGGGGACTCACCGGATCGGGGTAAATGCCCCGGAACCCGGTCTCTCTGGGCGCTCACCTCGAGGGTCCACTTGCTGCGCCCAGAGGGCACCCGGCGTGGCTCGGGCACGGGGCGGCGCTCATCGCGGGGATCCGCTTGCTGACAGGCGTGGCTCGGGTACGGGGGGTGGTGCGGCAAGCACTTCGGGGGTCCACTTGCTGACGCGCGTGGCTCGGGTACGGCGTACCGTTAGCCGGGCGCCGGGGATCGAATCCCTGGAGCCCTGGAACCCTACCCCACTTCCACCGCCGCCACTCGCACGCCGGTGGCATCGAAACGGAGGCGCAGGGTGGTGGAGCCCGCCTCGAGCGTCAGGGTGAGGGCGCCGGGGGCGGTGGGGTGCAGATGCAGGGCGTGGAGGGGGTGGCCGAGGAGGGGAGCGAGGGCCTCGGTGACGGCTTCGGCCTGGGCGCGGGCGGCGCGGGCGCGGGGCGTGCGGGCGTAGACGCGGAGGGCGGCCTGCTCGCCGTCGGGCCGGTGCGTGCGGCGGATGTGGCCGCTTTCGAGGCCCACGGCGAGGACGGCTTCCAGGGCGCCCAGCAGCGGCTCGGGAACGGAACCGGTTTCGACGGCTGCCAGGAGGTCCCCGAACGTGGCCTGAAGCGACGCCGAACGGGCCTGCGCCTGCGCCCCTCGGACCTCCGCCGTCAGGAGGAGGCGTTCCTCCGGCGTGAGTTCCAGATGCGCCGGACCTGTCATCGCGGGCGCACGCGGCGCCCGCGGGGAGAGGCGATCCGGGGGCCGGCGCAGCGTGCGAGGCATCTCATCAGGCGCGATGTCCGTTCCCGAGGATGGCCGCCACTTCGTGCTCAAAGCCGCCGGTTTCGATGGAGCAGTGCATCCCGCATTCCTTGGGGGCGTTGGTTTCCCACCACCACCGGCCGCTGCGGCCTTCTGCACCCTCGGCGACGGGGCGGGTGCAGGGGAGGCAGCCCAGGCTCTTGTAGCCCTGCGCGTAGAGGGGATGCACCGGCACCTCGTGCTCGCGGTTGTAGTCCCAGACTTCTTCTTCCGTCCAGTCGGCCAGGGGGTTGATCTTGACGATGCCGCCGTGGTCGTGGTCCAGTTCGATCTTGCGGATGTTGGCGCGGGTGGCCCACTGATCGCGGCGCAGCCCGGTGGCCCAGCAGTCTACCTCACGCAGCGCCCGGTTCAGGGGCAGTACCTTGCGCACGTGGCAGCAGAGCATCCGCTTCTCGACGCTCAGGCGGAAGAGATTCACGCCGCTCTGCTTCGTCATGGTTTCGACGGCGGTGGCGTCGGGGAAGAGGACCTCAATGGCGATGCCGTAGCGGCGGCGGAACTCGTCAATGATGTCGTACTGCTCTTGCGGCATCCGGCCGGTATCAATGGTGAGCACCCGCACTTTCCGGTCAATCTGATGCGCCATGTCAATGAGGGCACACCCGTCCGCCTGGAAGCTCGTCATGATGGCGAAGCGGTCGCCGAAGCGGCGGATGGCCCACTCCAGCACGTCTTCGGGCTCGCGGGGGTCGTATTCCACCGCAAGTTCGCCCACTTCCAGCTCGTCCAGTAGTTCCCGCTCCAGGGTCAGCATGTCGTTTGTTCTTTCGCTACGGCGCCGCCGGGGAACGACCTTCGGCGATGGCCAGGACCTGCTCGTCCGGCTGCCGCCGGTAGAATTCGGGGAGCCCCTCATCCGCCGCGCGCCCTTCCAACCAGGCGCCGACCAGTCGCTCCACACACTCGTTCACCTGCGGCGTCGGGATGCGCCGCAGGAGGGGCCGGCCGATCGCGGCGTCGGGCCCCAGCTTCCCCCGCACCAGGATGTCGTAGGCCGAGACTTTGCCCGTGTCGGTGTTCCGGGAAGTGCCCTGGAACCCGAGGTCACCCACCCAGTGCTGGCCGCAGGCGTGGGGGCAGCCATCCAGGTACACGCGCAGATCCGAGATCGCGTCGCCGAAGCGGTCCTCCAGATGGGTGACGATCTGCACCAGGTCCGGCTTGGTGTCGCCCAGAGCGAAGTTGCAGTGCGGATCGCCGGTGCAGGCAATGCTGGTGCCGCGCACCGGGTTCACCCGCAGCGGGAACCCGATGGCAGCCACGGCGGCTACCAGATCCTCGACCCCGGCTTCCGGCACGTGGGTGAGCAGGAAATTCTGCTCCCGGGTAATCCGGAACTCGCCGCGGCCCTCAATGAGATCGGCCAGTTGCTGCATCTGCTCGCCGGACATCAGGCCGGGGAAGCAGGGAAAGCCGATCATGAAGAGCGGCGGTCCGGAATGGCCGGCGGGCGCCTTCTGCGGCTGGATCCCCATGTGGGCGGTGCGGCCCAGCGGCGCCGGAAACTGCTCGAGGTCTTCCAGGCGGCGGCCGAGATGCACCTCCAGCTTCTCGCGGAGCACTTCCACCCCGTCATCATCCACCATAAACTTGAAGCGGGCGCGGGCACGGGAGACGCGGTAGCGCAGGTCTTGCCGCCACAGGTCCGTCAGGCCCCGGGCCGCCGCGAATGCCTCTTCGAGGGGCACAAACACGCCGAGGTTCTTGCCGATGCGGGGCACACTGGAGAGGCCGCCGCCCAATTGGAACGCAAAACCGGGCCGCCCGTTCTGGATCACCCCGATCAGCGCGACGTCGTGAATCTCCGGGCCGTTGCAGTGGAAAGGGCAGGCGGCGATGGTGTACTTGTGCTTCCGGGGCAGGTTCCCGAACTCCCGGTTCCCGGAATAGTACGCCGCCATCTCACGCACCACCGGCGTGACGTCGAACAACTCTTCGGGATCGAGCCCCGCCGCCGGGCACCCGGTGATGTTCCGCACATTGTCGCCGCACCCGCCCGCCGTGGTGAGCCCGACCGCCTCGAGATCCGCGAAAAGGGCGGGAAGGGAGGGGAGGCGCACGTAGTGGAGCTGGATGTCCTGGCGCGTGGTCAGTTCGCCGCTGCCGGCGCCGTGTTCCACGCTCAGGCGGCCGATGGTGCGGAGCTGGGCCGGATTCAGGATGCCGTTCGGCACCTTCACCCGGAGCATAAAGTTGCCCAGCTTCGGCTTGTCGTGGTACAGCCCGTACCACTGGAGGCGGAGAATGTCCTCTTCGGGGATCGCCTCGTAGGCGGCCTCCATCAGCGCGGAAAGGTCATTCAGGATGTCGTAGGGATGCTTTTCGACCTTCAGACGCTCCACCGAATTGCGGCGCAGCACCTCTTCCTGCGTCAACGGCCGCTCTCGCCGTCGCGCTGCACGATCCCCTGCCGGCCGGACCTCCTCGCTCAACCCGTCCCCCTCCCGGCGTCAGGAACCGGGGCCTGCCCGTGAAATCCTGAGCTTCTCGATCAAGATAGGTCTGTTTCCAGCGAAATCTTATCCAACCGGCTTCGCTCTGTCAACCACGAATGTTGCATAAATTACAAATCCTGCTTGAAGAGTCTCCGCCGGGCGACCGAAATGATATATCAGTCACTCGGAACATCTGCTCAGGACCACGAGACGGAATGCGACGTTTCCTCCTCTACGCATGCGCGGGCCTGGCTCTGGCGGGCGCAGCACGCCCGGCCGGCGCCGAAACGGTCGCGCTCTGGCTGTTCGACGAGCAGAAGGGGCTGTATCCCGGCTCAATCCTGAGCGATGCAGGCCCACTCGATTGCTTTCTGACGCTGGGCCGGGGCGGGCGTGTGACGGACGGGAAATTCGGCCGGGCACTGCTCCCCGCCGAGCCGGACGCCGTTCCTTTCACGGCGCGGGGGCCGGCCGACCAGCTCCGATCGCTCGGGCTGGCGCCGGTAACGCGTCCGGCAGACCGGCGGGTGGATCCGCTGACCTGGCAGAACGCATCGTTCTGCGCTCTCCTTACCGCCGGGGAGCGGCACCTCCAGCGCGTGGAGTTCCCGAATCCGACCCGCACCCGGCTCAATCTGGGCGAGTTTGAGTGGACCGTCGAGTTCTGGTTCCTGCCCGGACCTCCCACGGCCGAACCCGGCGCGGTGTTCGAGGTGGGCACAGGCCCCCGCGGGGAGAACGACCGGGTGACGCGCTTGGAGTTGGACACCGATCTGGGCGGCTTCACTCTGGTGAATCAGCCGGGTGGGGTCCGCGTGCGCATCCCGTCGTCCGGAGCCCAGGGTGCGGGTTGGCGGCACCTGGCCTTCACCTACGACCCGGCGTCCGGGCAACTGCGCCACTACGTGCAGGGCAAGCTCCAGCCCGCGCCCAAACCGGTCCGCCTGAAGGCCCTGGCGCCGGGCGACGAAGGCTATTTCGCGGTTGGGAGGGACGGGCTCTGGCGCTATCCGCTGGCGGGTAGTCTGGACGAACTGCGCGTTTCCGATCACCAGGTCTACCGGGCGCCGTTTGCGCCCCCCGGAACGTTCTCGCGGCTGCCGCCGGCGGGACGGGCGCCGGTCCCGCGCATCGCCGGGCCGCCCCCGCTTTTCGGCGCCGCTCCCACGCCCGCTGCGGTCCTGGACCTGGGGCTCCGGAAGCACCTGTTCCTGGACGACGCACTGATTGAGCGGTCGCGCGATGTGACCTGGACGGTGAACCCCCCGCGCCGCATCGAAATGACCGACGCGGAGATCACGGGCCCTCTTTCGCTGGTGGATGACGACACCGGGTTGCTCCGCCTCTACGGCACGGGGCCGCGGGACAGTCTGGCAGCGGTCGTCTCGCTCGACGGGCTGCACTGGACGGCGCCGGACCTGCAGCGGGGTGACTACGGCGGGCAGCGCAACATCGTCCTGCGCGAGCCGGTGGGCCTCGGCACGGTCTTTCTCGATCCGAACGCCCCGGCTCCTGAACGCTGGCGTTACGTGTCCGGCCGGCGCGGCGCGGGGATCTACGTCTATTCGTCCGGCGACGGGTGGAACTTCCGGCGCGCGGAAACCGCCGCGCTGCCGTTCGGCGCCGCGGCGCAATCCTCGCTGTTTTACGACGATCAGCGCGGGCTCTATGTCGGGCTGCACCGTTCGGACTATGGGCGCACCCCACGGGGCTCCACTCAGCATTCCTTCGCCCTCACCGAAACGCCGCGGCTCACCGGAGCGTGGGAGTTCACTCCCACGACGCCGGAACGGACCCGGGAGGCAGCCCGCCGCATGCGCCTCAAGAACGACCTGCTCGACCCCTGGTGGCTCAACGGCGGGCCGCTGACGCCGGGGGGCTTCGGCATCGAGTTTTCGTCGGCGCTGGCTCCGGACGACCGGCTGGACCCGGAAGGGGCACACGTCTCCGCCGCCGGAGCCGTCAAGTACCCCTGGGCGCCGGATACCTATCTCGCGTTCCCCTCGCTGTACTTCGATTACGCGGAAGCCGGCGTGGAAGCACGAGAGTTTCTCGCCCGCAAAGAGCAGGGGAGAGGCGCCGGCGTCACCGAAGTGCAACTGGCAGTGAGTCGCGACGGCCGCGCGTGGAAGCGAATGCCGCGGCCCACATACGTCGGCCTGGGCCGCCACGGGGACCGCACCCTCCGCCAGACCTTCATGGCCCAGGGAATGGTGCGGCGCGGCGAAGAGGTGTGGCAGTACTTTCTCGGTTCCCCGGCCTACCACGCAGCGTGGAACAAGCCGGCGGAAGTGCCCTCCCGGGTGTACCGGGCCGTCCAGCGCCTGGATGGGTTCGTCTCCCTCGACGCGCCTTACACCGGCGGGGAGTTCACCACTCGGCCGCTGCGCTTCTCCGGCAATCAGCTTCTGCTCAATGTGGAAACGGATGCCACCGGATCCCTCCAGGTGGCGGTGCTCGACGCCGATAACAAGCCGCTGCCGGGTTTCTCCCTCGACGAATGCGCCTACGTGAGCGACAACGGCACGGCCGTCGAAGTGCGCTGGATCGGGAAGAACAGCGATCTGGGTACACTGGCGGGCCGGACGGTGCGCCTGCAAGTTCAGCTGCGCGGGTGCAAGCTCTATGCCCTCCAGTTCGCCCGAACCCAGAAGCCGATCCCGCCGGTTCCGGGGACGGCCCGCGCGCGCGGCATCCCGGCGCGCCGGGCATCCCTGCCGCCGGGCGACGCACTGCGGGCCCCGTCGCAGCGAATGGCAGGACGGCGCCTCACGCCGCGGCGCTGATCTCCGCGAGGCGCCGCACCGCCTCCAGGCACTCGGCAAACCCCACGTAGAGCGGCGCCGGCGCCAGCCGCAGCAGCGCGGGCGGGCGAAAATCCGGCACCACCCCGGCCTGCACGAGTGCCCCGCAAAACTCCGCGGCGCGCGGATGGTGCAGCGCCACGTGGCCGCCCCGCCGCTCCGGAGCGCGGGGCGTCACCACCGAGAAGCCCGCCGGTGCCAGCACCGCATCGGCAAGGCGGAGGAGGAAACCGGTGAGGGCCAGCGACTTCTCCCGAATGGCCGCGATCCCGGCCCGCCGCGTCAGCTCCAGCGCCCCCCGCAGCGGGGCCAGGGCCAGAATGCTGGGAGTGCCGATCTGCAGCCCGCCCGCCCCCTGCGCGGGTGTAAAAGCCGGCGCCATCTCGAACTGTCGGGACTTGTCCGAGCCCCACCAGCCGGCCAATCCGGGCGGGCGATCGAAGTGGCGGCGGTGCAGATAGAGCCCTGCCGGCGCCCCGGGGCCGCCGTTGAGGTACTTGTAGTGACACCAGAAGGCGAAGTCCACCCCCCACCGTGAAAACTCATGCGGTACAACGCCGACCGAATGGGAGCAGTCAAACCCCAGGCAGACTTTCCGGGACCTCGCGATCCCGGCCAGCCGTTCGAGATCCAGTAGCTGCCCGGAAGTGTAGTGCACCGAGGGCAGCACTGCCAGTTGAACCGTATCATCCAGAGCGTCCACAATGGCGTCCTCATCCACCAACGCGCCGTCCCGTCCGGGCACCCGCACCAGATCCCGCTCCGGGTCCAGCCCCAGACGCCGCAGGAAACTCGCAACGGCATACCCGTCCGTAGGAAAGCAAAGTTCATCCAGCAGAATGCGCCGCCGCCGGGCGTCCGGCCGGTACAGCGTCGCCAGGAGTTGATGCAGGTTTACCGTCGTCGAATTCGCCACCGTCACCTCGGACGGATCGGCGCCCACCAACGGCGCCAACGTCTCCGCCAGGCCCTCCGCCAGGGTGAACCAGGGTGGGTCCGCGCCCCACCACCCGCCCACCGCCCGGACGCGCCACTGCTCCAGCGTCTCGAGCAGCGCCTGTTCCGCGGGCCGGCACAGCAGTCCCAGCGAGTTGCCGTCCAGATAGATGACCCCGGGCGGACAAAAGAACTCTGCGCGCAATGCACGCAGTGGATCCGCCGCATCCAGCGCCAGTGCTTCTTGTTCCCACCGGTTCAGGTTCATGGGCTTCCCGTCTTACCCTAATCCCACACGCCGCCTCCACACCCTGGTATACTACCAAGTCCCGGATCGGGGAAACAGTAATTCCGGGAACAGAGTGACCAACATCGGGAGAGACGCGATGGCCTCGCGACGCACCGTTACGATCCGGGACCGGCAGCGAAACTGCACGGCCCGAAAGCGCACCTGCGCCGCACTGCTGATTCGTCAGAAGCAGCAGTCCCAGGTGCTGGCCCGCCTGACCCGGGCGGCAAAAGAAGCAGAGAAGGCAAGCGCCTGATCTGTTATCGGGGCGACGTTTCAAAATAACGGCAACCTCGCCCCCACCCCCAACGTCTAATAGTCAACGGCCGGGGCCCGACACGGGGAGCGGATGTCATCCGCTCCCCGTGTCGGTTCCACCCGCGCCGATCCCCCGCGGGAGACAACACATTGAAAAAGGAACACGTGACAGCCGCAACGCTAGCGTTTTCACTTTGCCTCTGTGCAGTGGCGGTCACGGTCCTTCCGGCCCGGGCTGTTCTTGCGCAGCAACAGGGGGCAAATGAAGGCGCGCAGAAGTTGATCTCGATCAACTTGAAAGACACCCCGTTGCGCAGCGCCCTGGAACTGATCTTTCAGGGTTCCGGAATTGACTACACCGTGGAACCGACGGTTCCCAACGTGCCGGTCACTATCACCCTGACCAACAAGGCCCTGGAGTTCGTCCTCCGAACCGTCGTGCGGCAGGCCGCATCGGCGGTGCCGGGGCTGAGCTTCAACCGGGACGGCAACAACTTCTACACCGTGCGCAGCCGCCAGGCGGCGCCGATGATGAACACCACCGAGGAAGAGCCACCGCCGGACAACACTGCCAGCGAGGAAACTCCGACGTGGGAGAAGATCCCGATCCAGTTCAACAGCGCCATGCTGATGGCGCTGCTTT
>SYMT01000194.1 GCA_005805375.1 Actinomycetota bacterium | reverse complement strand
GTGTGTATTCGCGGACGCGGGCGCGTAGTGCGGCCACTTCCGCCGGGGCGAGCAGGTCCGACACGACCAGAAAGCCGTCTCGTCCGTACGCAGCCCGGTCGGTCTCCGAAAGCTGGATTCCCATCAGCATGTTCCCATCGTGGGGTCAGGGAAGCGGGCCGGCGGGACGAACGCCGCCGAACACCGCCAGTTCCAACCACTTGAAGTAGCAGTCTACGTGTCTGAATCCACTGCCCCGCAGCCATTCCAACTGAGTTTCGACTGCGGTGAGCAGATTGTCCCGCCGGTCCGGCCTCGTCACGTACTCCCTGAGCACTTCGTCGTACGGCCGGCCGGTCCGGGCTGCCACGTTGCGGCAGTAACCGTCGTCGAACAGTGCCTCCAGTTCCGGGGTGGCGGAAGCGACATGTTCCACGTTCACAAACACGCCCCCCGGTGCGAGCGCGGTGAAGCACTCGGCGTAGAGCGACTGCTTGCGCTCGTCCGGCAGGTGGTGAATGACGTAGGCGGATACGATCACGTCCGGCCGCGCTTCGGTTGCAGCCGAGGGGAGCGCGCCGGATAGATCAGCCTGAACGAGGCGCACCCGTGGTGCGTAGGACGCCATCGCAGTCTGCGCGCGCTCCAGCATCGGCCCTGAATGATCCACCAACACGGCGGACGCGGCAGGAAACCGGTCGAGCAGCACCCGCGCGGCAATCCCATCCCCGCAGCCGAGATCCAGAATGCTGCGCGGGTCGGGATGAAACCACCCGACGAGTTCCGCCATCGTCTGCAACTGGTCCGCGGCGTAGGGAATGTGAGCGCGGCGCCCGTCCAGATAGCTGCCGGCTACCGCTGCCTGCCGCCAGGTATCACCTGCCATAGAGTTCAGTCCGCCGGCCCAGAGTCATCCCAGTACGTGTCCATCATAAGCCGATTCTCGGCAGCCTCGTGATCGTGGAGGCGGTGAAACAGGTGGTGAATGGTCTCGCCGATCACGGCTGCTTCTCCCGGGTCGCCGAGACGCCGCCCGAGGTCGGTGGAAAGATGCGCCATTTCCGTCCGCATTTCGCCGTGCTCGGAGCGCAACCGGACCACCTCGCGCGCGTCGGCGGGCTGCAACCCCCCGTCGAGTTGCAGCATCCCGTCTTCCTCCTCCGCCGAGAAGTGCTCCGTCAGATGTGAGCCGAACTCGGAAAGCACGCCCTCCAGGTGGGTTTGCGTTTCAGTGGATGGGGCATCGCGAAACTGCCGGTAGGCCCGGCCCACCTCGGCCTGCACCTGCATCAACTCGTCGTGCTCCGCCTGGAATCTTGCTGCGAGCGAATTCGCGTTTCTCTCTTGCATCCTGACCCTCCCGCTAAGGCATCCGGACACCCACAGGCGCCGGATGATCGGTTGTCATCCCACGCTCAGGATGCCCCGTCGGGACGGGATGGCCCCGCGAATGTTGTGGCCCAGGCGCCCCGGTCGAACAACCACTCGGTGTCCGAGAACCAGGTTTCCAGTTCGGCCACCAGGCGAGGCCGGATGCGGTCCACACGGTCAAGACCCTGTGCGCGCAACCAGGCCTTCAAACCATCCGGTTCGATTCCTCGCGGCATCGCGCATTCTGCCTGAAGACCCAGCAGCACCACCAGCAATTCCACCAGGTTCTCGCTGTTCCGGGCCCGCTGCGGGACCGAAACCGAAGCATAGGCCATCGCGAGCGCCGCCAGTTCGGCATCGCCGCCGATGCCGAAGTTCATCCGCGTGACGCATCGGAGCACATCCGTCGGAGTCATCTCGGTGTGCAGTGAGAGCCAGACCCCCTGGGCTGCATAGCGCACTGCTTCGGCGACGTCAAGCGTGCTGAGTTCCGTCAGGGATTGTCCGAGGATCCTTCCGTCGTGGGCCGCCGCGGACAAACCGGCTGCCGCTAGGAGCGCCGTCCGGGCGTCCTGATCCCGCCCATCTGCATGGGCGCGGCGCCCGATCGCCAGCCACTCCTCAGCGCGTTCGGGTGTCGTACTCTCCGTGTGGGTCATCGCAGGGCCTCCTGCACCACGCGTCCCTCCCAGGCAGGGCTCAGCGGTAGTCCGAGGATGTGCGCCAGGGTGACGCAGGTGTCGTAAATCCGCACCGGACCCTGGAGTTCCGTGCCGGCGCGGACCCCGGGACCCTGGAGTATCCAGGGGATCAGCATGTCATCGTCTGCGTCCGTGCCGTGGGTGCGCGCGTGTCCGCCGTGATCACTCAGCACCAACACCGTGGTGTCATCACGGCGGCCGAGGCGTTCCAGGGCTTGCAGCACGCGGCCCAGACAGGTATCCGCATTCTCGATGGCGGAAAGATACTCAGGGGTCATCCAGCCGTGGTGGTGGCCGCACTCGTCCGGGTAGCCAAAATAGACGAAGAGGAGTTCGAAATCCAATCGGTCCAGGTAGGAGATGACCTGATCGGCGATGACCTGATCGCCCTCCGCCGAATGGCAATCCCCCCACATCACGCTGGCATCAAGGCTGCCGGGGCCGGCGAGGTCGCGCAATTCCTCCCAGTTGTAGAAGGCGCCGGTGCGCAATCCCTGTGCTTTGGCCACCTCAATGAGGCTCGGCACCGGTCGGACCAGCGGCTGGAACTGATTGGTGGTGATGCCGTGCCGGGCCGTATCCACTCCGCGCAGCATGGAAGTGTGACACGGCAGCGTGCAGGAGGGCATCACCGTGCGCGCGGTCCAACTGGCGGCGCCGTCCGCCGCCAGCCGGTCGAAGCACGGAGTGCGGGCGGCGTGGATCCCATCCGGGCGCACGCCATCGAGCGAACAGAGGAGGACACGATTCCGGGCCATTTGAGGGAGGGCCTCTCCTGAAAGAGTGGGTCAGTGCCGGCTAGCGGGCAGGTGCGGGCGGGGAAGCGCCGGCGCCCGGGACGGTTCCCGGGGCGATCGGCGGCGCGATTGGGGTGTACTCCAGGGCGGGCGCGGGAATCTTCCGTGGCGGCTTCCCCTCCTCCCACCGGTAGTAAAAGTCGGTTTGCAGGGCCTTTGCGTCTGCTCGCTCCACCTTTCCGGATGGCCAGCGCACCTCCACCGCGTCTACGTAATCGTAGGAGTGGAGGCCGAACAGGAGGCGGGGATCGTGCGTGGACAGGTAACTGCCGTCGGTGCGCACCTCGCGGGTTTGCGTGCCGGCCCGGAACCGGAGCGTTACCCGCGCGCCCAATGCCTGATGATTGCCCTGCGCTCCGCCGACGAGGCGAAACCCGATCCATCGGGCGCCGAAGACCGGCTCGCTGCGCAGGAGCACCGGCGATCCTTCGAGATCCGCCGCGAGCAAGTCGGCGTCACCATCGTTGTCCATGTCTCCGACAGCGAGAGCCCGCCCCACGATGGAGCGCTTGAAACCGGGCCCCGTATCGTTTGTAGCGTCTACGAAGCGGTTTCCGCGCCGGAGGAACAGCTTCATCGGCTGCGCATAGTCATTGGAAGAGTCCACCTGGTGGATCAGGTCCTCTACATGTCCGTTGGCCATCGCCACATCCAACTGTCCATCGCGATCGGCATCCAGGAAGACGACGCCGAAGCCGACCCAGGGCAGGATGCCCTGAGTAAGTTGTGTTTCGTTGCTGACCTCGGTGAACAGGCCCTGACCGTCATTGCGATAGAGGCTCTTGGGTTCCTGGGTAAACGTCGTGACCAGCAGATCGAACCGGCCGTCGTTGTTGTAGTCGCCCCAGGTCGTGCCCATCCCTCCCTGGCGCCGCCCGGAGCCGGACAGCGCTGTCCCCGACTCGGTGCCGCGATCCACGAACCGTCCCTTGCCGTCGTTGACGTACAGGTTGCCGGGCATCTCGTCATTCGCAACATAGACGTCGTCGTCACCATCATTGTCGAAGTCACACGTCGCGGTCCCGAAATTCTTGCCCCGCGTCGAATGGAACCCCGCGGCCTGCGTCTCCTCACGAAACCGGCAATCCCCGAGATTGCGGAAGAAGCGCAGCTTTTCGCCCTCGTAGGCATCCGGCCCCAGAGTGATCTTCACCCCGTTCCGCTCCATGAACTCGGGGGAATTCCGGTCGAACTTCACATAGCTGCCCAGCAACAGGTCCACTTTGCCGTCCCGATCGGCGTCGAAAAAACTGGCGCTCGTTCCCCACGTGTCGGAGGCGATTCCACAGGCAGGGCTGATGTTCTCCAGGCGGGTCCCGCCGTGATTGCGGAAGAGCACCTGGCGCCGATAACCTGTCACGAGCAGTTCGGGGAAACCATCGTTGTCCAGATCCGCGGACGCACACCCGTGGTAGACGCCGGTCGGCAGTCGAAAGCCCACCGATGCGGGCGCCCGGACGAACCGCTTTCCACGCTCGTTGTGATACAGTGCCCCCCCCTCGGGGCCCACCACGATCACGTCCAACCAGCCGTCCTGATCGTAGTCCAGAAACCCGGCGCCGGCACTGCTCAATTCAAGGATGTTCAGGGGATGCTTCGGTTTGGTGCGCCACCGGTAGTCCAGGCCCGTCTCGCCGGCGACTTCGGAGAACCACGCGCCCATTGGCATCTTTGGAAGCGCCCCCTCCGCCGCTTCCTTTGTGGCGTTGCGGAGGAGCCCACGGCCCAGGTCGGCGGTGACGGCCAGCGCCAGCAGCCCCAGGATGATGGCGATGACGCGGCGCAGTGGGATCGGGCGTCTGGTCATTCGGGTTTCTTGGATGCGCTCGGAGTCCGGTCGTACTCTGTCTTCATGCGGAGGGCGTCACCCTGGCGGGGATTGATGCGCAGCACGCGTTCCACCTGGTCCCGCGCAAGATCCGGCCGGCCGTACGTGGCATACAGTCTGGCCAGCCGAAGGCGCAACACGACATTATCCGGCATGGCATAGATGGAATACTCCAACGGCGCCGTCGCGAGATCCATGTCGTTGATTTTCTCGTACTCGCGCTGGAGTGCGGCCGCCTTCGCCGGCTCGCCGACGCGACGATAGCACTGCATGAGCAGGGGATAGGGCAGCCGATTGAGCCCGTGGATGCGGAGTGCGCTCTCCAGTTCCCGGATGGCGGCCCGATAGTCGCCGCGATTGAACAGCAGGCGACCGAGCTGCGTGTGCGCATCCGCCGACTCGGAGTCCAGTTCCAGCACTTTGCGAAACGCAGCTTCCGCCTCGACGAGTGGAGCCGGCAATGCGCGTGCCTGAAGCACCAGCGCCAGAGCATTCCAGGCCCGGGATGACCGCGGGGCCAGCACCGTGGCTCGGCGGGCGAGTTTTTCCGCTGCGGGCAACTCCCCCTGAAACCGCAGGGTGTTGGAAAGCAGCTCCAGCGCGATGACGTGCGTGGGGATGCGCTTCAGGATGGCTTCCAGATGCTCGCGGGCAGGACCGTAGTGCCGGTGGGCGAGCGCAAAGCGGGCCAGTTCCAGCCGGGCGCCGGTGTGCGTTGGATCCAGAGCGACCGTCTCGCGATAGCGGGCCTCTGCTTCCTGCTCATCCCCCTGCCGTTCCAGAATCTGTCCCAGTACATAGGGCACCTCGGGATTCCCGGCTGCCAGCGGCTTTGCTACCTGCACAGAGGCGTACGCCTGGGGAAGGTGGTTCTGGTCGAGTTCCGCGCGGCTGCGCAGGAGCCACGCCCGAGCATCGCCGGGGTCCTTTTCCAGCAGGAGGCGCATCGCCTCTTCGGCGCGTGCCGGTTCCCGCTGCGCCAGCGACCGTTCGGCGAGCAACACCAGCATCTCCCGGTCGGCAGGATGGTCTGCCGCCTGCTGGGCGAGTTGCTCGAGGGGCATGGCCTCAAGGCGCCTCCGCTCCAGCGGGCCGCGCAGCCACAGAAAAACGGCTGCCCCCCAGAGCGCCGCAAGCAGAAGGAAGGCTCGCGTACGGCTCCTCGAGGGGCGTTCCGGTCCGGACGGCGGCTCCGGCGCAGCGACGGGTTGCTTGGCGCGCCTCCGAGGGGCGGGTTGCACGCGCTCTTCAGTTCGATGCATTCGTCAAGCCACACTCCCGGCATCGGGCCCGACGCCGGGAGCGTGCGACTTCGAGCCGGGGGCTTACATCCCCGGCCAGTTCCGTGCCGGCCGCTGGCGCAGCGACAGGCGATAGTCCGGGTCCGCGTCAGGGATGTTCACTCCGTTGAGGTTCCCCCAGGTGAGCATATCCCACCGGCGCGCCTGGACGTGGCCGTCCGCGTACATGAAGTTCACCTGATTGTTGTGGGGCGCCACGCGGTTGACCAGGCCGCCCACCCAGTTCGACGCCGGATCCTGCATCCCGGGCGCCAGCGGCAGGTTCATCTTCCGCAGGAATGCAGGGATGTCCCGTTGGGCCCAGATGCCACAACCGCCTGCAGCCGCGTAGTTGCAGTCGGTCCAGGCCGAAATGGCGTCATAGATGGCGATCTGCTCCGACGGCCGGGGCACGTTGGACATCGGTTGGTTCCAGAGGCTCACGTAGTTGTAGCCGTAGCTGGTCCAGGCATACTGGATGCCGAAATTGTTGCGGTTGTTGGCATCAGTGCAATTCGCCCCGCGGTTCACGCCGCTCAGTCGCTGGTTGCTCGGGCACTCGTAGATCGTCCCGTTCTTGGAATACGGGAAGAGGAGGTTCCCGATCCACCCGCCGAACGCGCCCCGGTCCTTCATGTCGGGGCACGAATCCCAGACATTCTGCGGCTGCGACGTCGGGTAGCGCTCGTCGTAATCCTGGACGTACATTGTCCAGGCGTTGCCCATCTGCCGCAGGTTCGACACACAGGATGCCGAACGGGCCTTTTCGCGGGCCTGAGCGAAGACGGGGAAGAGAATTGCTGCCAGAATTGCGATGATAGCAATTACTACAAGCAGTTCGATGAGGGTAAACCCTCGGCCAAAGGGATTGCGCTTCATTGCTTCCTTGGGTGCGTGAGTTCCGAGCCCGCAGCGTTGGTTCGATCGGGGCGGGCTCCTTCGAGCGCAGATCGCATCCGCGCGCGATTGGCAGGAGCTTATCATAAATTAAGTTTCTTTAGGGGCCCCTTTGTCCGCAGCCCACTCAATTCTATGCCTGGATCTGTCCGATCTGACTCGCGGTCAACCTGAGACTGCCGGACAGTTCCGATTCAGGGCCCCGGGCGGGTCAGTTCCTCGCGCAGGGTCCGTTTGAGGATCTTCCCGGTGGGGCCCTTGGGAAGGGTCTCCCGAAAGAGGAGGCGGCGCGGATACTTGTATGCGGCCATGTGCTTCCGGCAGTACGCCGCGAGATCCGCTTCCGTGAGTTCCGCCCCCGGTCGCAGGGCCACAGCGGCGACGACTTCCTCGCCATGCTCAGCGTGCGGCACTCCTACCACCGCCGCTTCGAGGATTGCCGGATGGGCGTAGAGGACCTCCTCCAGTTCCCGCGGATTGACATTGAAGCCGCCC